>NZ_APJM01000028.1:0-104245 GCF_000349545.1 Leucobacter sp. UCD-THU | reverse complement strand
AGCAGAGTGGGCGTACGCCGGCATGTATGAGAGTGATGCAGCCAGGGCCGCAACATACGACGCTTGGCTGCATCACTACAATCATCACCGACCCCATACCGGGATCGGTGGTCTCACACCGTCAGATCGTGTTCACAACCTCACGAGGAACTACATCTAGCCGGCGTCGCGGCGGCGCCCGCGGCGCCTCAGCGGCGCGAGAGCAGCGAGGTCACCTGCAGGCGCCCGCTGTGGATCCAGACGTCCGAGTACTCGACCGGGCGATCGTCGTCGAGGTAGGTCACCTGCTGCAGGTACTGCACGGGCGCCCCCTCCGGGAGCCCGAGCGCGGCCGAGACCTCGTCGGAGGCCGGCTCGGCGCTGAACGTGCGCCGCGCCGAGGCGATCTTCAGCCGGTACGTCTGCTCGAGCACCCCGAAGAGGCTCTGCACCCCGAAGTCCTGCTGCTCGATGCCGGGCGCGATGTCGGCGCGCACGTAGTTGTGCAGCAGCGCCACCGGCCCCTGCTCGGTGCTGCGCACTCGCACCAGCCGCAGCACGCGGCTTCCGACGCCGGCCTCGAGCAGCGCGGCCACCGGCTTCGGCGGATCCATGAGCTCGCAGGCGATCACCGCGGTCTCCGTCACCACCCCCTGACGCGCGAAGTCCTCGGTGAGGGTCGACAGCTTCTGGGCGATCGCCGGCTCGATGATCGTCGAGGTGACGAAGGTGCCCCGCCCGCGCACCTGGCGCAGCAGCCCCTCCTCGATCAGCGTCGACAGGGCCCGTCTGAGCGTGCCCCGGCTCACGCCGAGCTCCTGGGCCAGCTCGGGTTCGCTCTTGAGACGGTAGTGCGGGGGCCACTCGCCGGAGGCGATCTTCAGCCGGATCCGGTCGGAGATCTGCGTGTGAATCGCCACCGGAGCGTCACGATCGATTGTGCTCACGCTCGCCTCCCCATCATCTGTCGCCGGCTCGTTGCGTGCTCCCTGAATACCACCGCCCCGGGTGGCGTGTCCAACCGGGGCGGCGGATGTTCTCAGTAGCTGACGGTGCTCTCGTCGCCGGTGTCGGTGATGATCTTGAGCCCCGCGCTCGTGCCGAGCAGCACGGCGCCCGCGCGCAGCAGCGAGAGCGCCTGGTCGTAGGTCTTGATCGAGCCCGAGGCCTTCACCTGCACGCCGTCGCGCGCGCGGTCCACGAGGTAGCGCACACTCTCGGGGTTCGCCGTCTCGATCTGGCCGCTGCTCGCGTTCTTCAAGAACGCGGCGCCCGCCTCCTGCGACAGCTCGACCGCGGCCTCCCGCTCCGCCTCCGTGAGCAGCGGCAGCTCCAGCATCACCTTGACCGGGATGCCACTCGCCCGCACCACACCCGCGATGTCCTCGCGGAACTCGTCGTACATGCCGCTCTTCAGCCAGCCGATCTGCACGCCGATGTCGAGCTGCGTCGCGCCGAGCCGCGCGATCTCCGCCGCCTCCGCGGCCTTGCCCGCGCTGGTCATGACGCCGACGTTGGGGAAGTCGAGGGCCGACGCGAGCTCGACGCCCGTGCCCGCCAGCTCGGAGGCGACGAGCGGCACCCACGACGCGGGGACCATCGCCGCGTTGAAGCCGTGCTCCACCGCCTCGCGCGCGTGCGCGACCATCCGCTCCTTCGTGATGCCCGTCTCGATGAGCGTGTGCTGCACGTAGGGTGCGAGCTCGGCGGGTGCGAGCGTGAGTTCCTCTGCACTAGACAATGTCAGTTCTCTTTTCTTGTTTCGGTGGATCCGCGTACGCGGAGAGGTCAGAGCTTGTCGGCGTAGTAGTCGGGAACGACGACGCCGTCGCCGCCGAACCACTTCGGCACGTCGACGCCGCAGACGAGGCCGATGCTGCCCCACGGCTCGAACGCGCCCGTGCGCACGATCACCTTCGCCTGCCGGGCGAGCTCGCCGAGCATGTCCGCGTGGCTGCGGGTGGTGAACTCGGCGCCCGCGAACGTCTGCTGCAGCCACTCGTCGAGCCGCGGGTTGTTCGAGACCACGTCTTCGGCGCGCACGACCCCCTCCACGACGAGCTCCTGCGAGATGAGGCCGAGAATGGTGCGCAGGTCGGGCAGGTTCTCGGCGATCGCGAGGTCGATGCGGTCGGCATCGCGCGGGATCGGGAACCCCGCGTCGACGACGAGGATCAGGTCGGTGTGGCCGAGCGTCGCGAGCGCGGCGCTGAGCTTGTCGTTCAGGATTCCTGACTTCTTCATGGGTCTTCCTCTCGGTCGCCTAGGCGATGGATGCGGTGGCGCCGGTCGCCAGCGCCATGATGGATTCTTCGGTCGCGGCGCCGCTGTCGATCACCGCGGCGAGCCGCCCCTCGCGCATCACCGCGATGCGGTCGGTGATGGTGAGCAGTTCGGGCAGGTCCGACGAGGAGCACAGGATCCCGACCCCCTGAGCGGCGAGGTCGAACAGCAGCTCGTAGATCTCGGCCTTCGCCCCGACGTCCACGCCGCGGGTGGGCTCGTCGAGCATGATGACGCCGGGATCGATGGCGAGCCACCGGCCGAGCATCGCCTTCTGCTGGTTGCCGCCCGACAGGGAGGTGATCCCCTGGCTCATGGTCGCGGTCTTGACCCGCAGGCGCCCCGCCTGCTCGCGGGCCCGTCGATCGAACTCGCGACGGCGGATCAGGCCGAGTCTCGTGAGCGACCGGGCCGTGAGGGCGCCGATGTTGTCGGAGACGCTCATGGTCGTCAGCAGCCCCTGGGCTCGACGCTCGCCCGGCACGAAGGCGAGCCGCCGCTCGACGCTCGCGATCGGCGAGCGGGAGGCGTAGTCCTCGCCGAGCACGCGCACGGAGCCGGATCCTCCCGGCTGCGCGCCGAAGATGTTCTGCAGCAGTTCGACCCGCCCCGAATCGGGCAGCCCGGCGACGCCCAGGATCTCGCCCGGCCGAACGGTGAAGCTCACGTCCGCGTGGCGCCGCCCGCCGAGCTGCTCGACCTCGAGCACGGGCGAGGCGGACTCCCGCGCGGTGGAGCCCTGCTCGGCGCGGGTGGCGAACTGGCCGAGCTGGCGGCCAACCATCGCGGCCACGGCCTGCTCGGGCGTCGTCTCGTCGCGCCGCCACGAGGCGACATGCCTGCCGTCGCGCAGCACCTCGAGCTGATCGCACAGCTCGAACACCTCGGGCATGCGGTGCGAGACGTAGATCATGGTCGTGCCGGCCTGCTTGAGCCGGCCCATCAGGGCGAAGAGCCGGGCGGCCTCCGCAGGGGTGAGCATCGCGGTGGGCTCGTCGAGGATCAGCACGCGGCAGCCGCGGGCGATCGAGCGGGCGACCACCACGAGCTGCTGCGTCGCGAGGTCCAGCTCGCGCACGACCGTGCCCGGGTCGATGTCGAGATCGAGCTCGGCCAGCAGCTCGGCGGTGCGCCGCCGCATGCCGGCTTTCGAGGGGAACCAGCGGTTGCCGGGTTCGACGCCCGCGAGCACGTTCTCGGCCACCGTGCGGTCGGGCAGCAGGGAGAGCTCCTGCGGCACGATGGCCACGCTGTGCCGGGTGAGCACGGTGTTCGGGTCGAAGGAGGCGACCTCCTCCCCGAACACCGTGACGGTGCCGCTGCTCGGCGGCTGCAGGCCGGCGAGGATCTTGAGCAGCGTCGACTTGCCGGCCCCGTTCTCGCCCAGCAGGGCGGTGATCTCGCCCTCGGGGATGTCGAAGCTCACGCCGTCGAGGGCGCGTACCGGCCCGAAGGCGCGGCTCAGCTCGCGCACCCGGACCGCCGGCTCGATGTGTGCCATGTTCGTCTTCCTGTCTCTCCGTCTGCGACCCGCCGGCCGGGGTCAGCCCTCGACCGTCGCCTCGCCCAGGTTGTCCTTGGTGATGAACTGGGCCCCGGTGTCGACGCCGGTGATCTCGGTGCCCTCGGTGAGGAAGTCGACGAGCGTCTTGACCGCCTGGTAGCCCTGCTCCTCGGGGTTCTGGCTGATGGTGAACGTGACGACGCCCTTCTCGAGGAACTCGGCCGTCTGGGGCAGCAGGTCGAAGCCGACCATGCTGATCTTGCCGGTGTTGCCGGACTGCTCGACCCACTGGGCCGCGGCGGTCGTCGAGCAGCAGTCGAGGCCCGCGATCGCCACGACGTCCGACTGACCGGCCATGGTCGACTCGACGGTGTTGTAGGCCGCGTTGGGCTCGTTGCCCACGTTCACCGGGCCGACGATCTCGAGGTCCGTGCCCGAGAGGCCCTCCTCGAACCCGCCGAAGCGGTCGTGCGACCAACCGGCGCCGGTGTCGAGCGAGAAGACCACGACCTTGCCGGTCGCCTCCTCGCCGAGCACCGAGACCAGCTCCTCGGCCTGAGCCTGGCCCGAGGCCTTGAGATCCTGGCCCACGAAGCCCATCTGCTGAGAGTCGGGGTTGTCGGTGTTGAACGAGATGATCGGGATGCCGGCGTTGTACGCCTGCTCGATCACCGGCTTCAGGGCGTCGCTCGAGGCGGAGGAGACGGCGAGGCCGTCGACCGACTTCTGCTGGATCGCCGTCTGCAGCTCGGCGACCTGCTTCGCGGCGTCGCCGCCGGTGGGGCCGATCAGCTGCACGTCGACGCCGAACTCCTCGCCGGCGCGCTCCATGCCCGCGGTGATGGGAGTGGCGAAGGCGAGCGACGGGTCGTGGTAGCTGAGCTTGATGCGCAGCTCCTCGCCGTCGTCGATCCGCTTCTGGATGTAGTCGGCGAGCTGGAAGCCGTCCGGCGAGGCGGCCTCATTGCCCGTGGTGATGGCGCCGCAGCCGGTCATGCCGAGTGCGAGTGCCGCCGCCGCGATTCCTGCGACGGCCGCCTTCCTGGCAGCTGATACGAGGGACATCGATGACTCCTTTGTGCTGGTGTGTCCGTTGGTGATGGTGAAGTGCTCGAGTGCTCAGGCGCGGGTCTTGCGCTTGCGCTGCCAGGTGTCGGCGGCGACGGCCGCGATGATCACGAGGCCGGTGACGACCGTCTGCCAGAACGACGAGATGCCGTTGATGTTGAGGATGTTCTGCAGCAGCCCGATGAACGCGACCCCGATCACGGTGCCGAGCATCGTGCCGCTGCCGCCGAAGAGCGCCGCGCCTCCGATGATCACCGCCGAGATCACGGTCAGCTCGAGGCCGGTGCCCGTGACGCCCTGCACGTACGACAGGAACGAGAGGCCGAGCACGCCCGCCATGGCTGCGGTCAGGCCGGAGAGCACGAAGGCGCCGACCTTCACCCGCTTGACGTTGATGCCGACGAGACGAGCGGCCTCCTGATTGCCGCCGACCGCGTAGGTGTTGAACCCGAAGCGCGAGCGCGAGAGCAGCACGACGCCGATGGCCGCGATGACGGCGAAGAAGATGAGCTGCATCGGCACGATCCCGAACAGCCGCCCCTGCCCGAGCAGGGTGAACTCGGCGACTCCGGGCTGCGACGAGCTCAGCGAGATGGGGGCGCCGTCCGAGATGAGCAGGGTGGCGCCCCGGAACACGCTCAGCGTGCCGAGGGTCACGATGAAGGAGGGCACTCCGAGCAGCACGACGGCGAGGCCGTTGAGCAGCCCGGCGAGCACGCCGACGGCCAGGCCGACGAGCACGGCCACCGGCCAGGCGATGCCGGCGGCGATCACCATTCCGGTGCTGATCGCCGCGAGGGCGTAGATGGAGCCCACCGAGAGGTCGATCTCGCCGTTGACGATCACGAACGTCGCCCCGATGGCCATGATCCCGATCTGCGCGATCTGCTGACCGACCGAGAGCAGGTTGTCGGCCTGCACGAAGTTGGGCGAGAGCACCGCTCCCAGGATGAACAGCAGCACGAGCGCCGCGAGCACCCCCGCCTCGCGCGCGTGCACGAACGCGCGGACGTCGAACTTCTTCTGCGGAAGCGCAGCGGTGGTGGTCATCGGGCTTCTCCGTTCTGGGTGGGGCGGGGCAGGCCGAGCTGTTCGGCGGTGGGCAGTGAGGGGATGACGCCGGCGACGGTCACGGCGTGCGCGCCGGCGGCCGCGGCCAGCTCGGCGGCGGCGTCGACCGAGCGGGCGGTGGCCAGCCCGACGGCCAGGGCGGCCGTGAAGGAGTCGCCGGCGCCGGTAGTGTCGACCACGTTGGCGACCGCGTGCGCCTGCACCGGTCGCACCCCCTCGGCGTCGGCGATGAGCGCGCCGTGGCCCCCGCGCGTGAGGATCGCGCACCCGCCCGTGCGCTGCTGCAGCATGGTCGCGAGCGCCACGTCGTCGAGCCCGTGGTCGGCGACCAGGCCGAGGAGCACCGGCGCCTCGGTCTGGTTCGGGGTGATCACGTCGATGTCGGCCCAGACCTCGTCCGGGAGCCGCCTGGCGGGGGCGGGGTTGAGCAGCGTGCGGGTGCCGCAGAGACGGCCGATGCGCAGCGCCGCGGCGACCGCCGCACGGGGGATCTCCATCGACACCACGAGCACGTCCGCCCGCTCGATCTCGGGGCGGAACGCCTCGACGGCCTCGGCGTCGAGCTCGTCGAGCGCGCCGGGGGCGATCGCGATGCGGTTCTCGCCCGAGGGGTCGACCTCGATGAAGCCGACCATCGTCGGCCCCTGCGCGGTGACGACGCGCTCGGCGTCGACGTCCTCCCGGGCCCAGAGCTCGCGGGCCGCCCTTCCGTGGGCATCGTCTCCGATCGCGGTCAGGAAGCTGACGCGCGCGCCGAGGCGCGCGGCGCCGATCGCCTGATTGGATCCCTTGCCGCCGTGCTCGCTCGCGAACGAGCCGCCGCTGACGGTCTCACCCGCTGAGGGGAAGCGCGGCACTCGCATCGTGAGGCCGACGCCGTAGCTTCCGACTACCGCAATCTTCATTGATTCGCACCGAACTTCTTTGTACGTGGACAACTATGAACAATTACGAATAGTAGGGCGATTCGGCGCGCGCGTCAAGCGGCGCCCCCGCACGCTCCGCGTCGGGCCGCGGAACCCGAGAAGCGCTCGCGCGGCGGCGCCGCCGAGCGCGCCTCGCGCGGCCGGCAGATGGGCGCGCCGAAACGCCGCGCGGCCGCGATCCCGCGGGTCGCCGCCGCGATCAGAGGCGAGGATCGGCGCTAGCGCGGGGCGACGAGCGCGAACGGGTAGCGCGACGAGCGGGCCACCCGCACCGAGTCGTCGAGCGAGTCGAGGCCGCCGCCCGCGAATCGATCGCCCGTCTCGTACCCCGGGTCGCTCGACACGACCACGCGCCCGCCCGCGTTCACGAGCGTCGCCTCGGGCAGTTCCGCGACGCTCGGCAGCAGCACGCCCTCGAGCGACGACACGAGCACATCGGCGCAGACCACACCGGCGAAGCCGCCGTCGAGCATCACGGGGATCGACGACGTGATCGTGATCTCGTTCGAGCAGAGGTAGTCGACGAAGGGGCCGGCGACGTGGCGCTCGCCCGTGGCCAGCGGCACGCGGTACCACTCGAGGCGCACGAGGTCGATCGCGGCCTGGCCCGGCCCGAAGGTGGACGAGGCGAGCAGGCTGCGCTCGGGGCCCTGCCACCAGGCGAGCGGATTGCCCTCCGAGACCACGCTCTCGCTCGCGCAGTACCCGGCGCCGTAGAGCGGGCGGTCGGAGGCGTCGAGGATCGCGTGAGCCTCGGGCTCCACGAGCGCCGCGAGCTGGGCGCCGCTCATCGGGCCGCCGCGCAGCTGCTGCCGCAACTGCTCGCTCAGGCGGGGGAGCCAGGCGTCGAGCGGCGCGAAGACGCCGTCGAAGAACTCGTCGACCGTCTCGATCCCGCTCTCGAGCGCGCGATCCGCTGCCTTGATCACCTCAGTCCCCTCCCCTTCGAGGCCGTCACCCGGAGCGGTCGTCCGCCCGGCGTGAGTCCAGTGTGGCACGAAACACCTCGTCGCGCGGGTCGGCGAGCAGCTCGGCGCGGAAGGCGACGAGCCAGCGCACCGAGCCCCGCACGCTCTCGCGCACGACGGAGCGCGCCGCGGCGGCGTCGCCCGCGCGGGTCGCCTCGATCTGGGAGGCGAGCGCATCGTGGGTGCACCGGCGCGCGGCCGCGTCGAGGTCCTGCAGGGCGAGCAGCGGGGTGAACTCCGTCTGCACGCGCACGTGCTCGTTGGTGAGGCGCACCGACTGGCTGAGCGCCGCGAGCTCGAGCTGCACCTCGGTGACGCGTCGGCGCCAGAGTTCGGGGGTCAGATCGCGGGCGGCGTCGAGCAGGCCGCGCACCACGTCGAGCTCCTCGGCCGTCGCGCGCAGGCAGGCGTAGTCGGCGCAGGCTCCCACGATCACCTCGTAGTGCACACCCAGGTCGGCGAGCGCGACGCGCGGCATCGCCGCGAGCGCCCGCGCGTTGACCTCCTCGACCGCGCCGTGGCTCGACCGGACGAAGCTGCCGCCGTGCCTCCCGCGCCGCGTCTCGATGAGGCCCCGGTGCCGCAGCGCGCCCAGCGCTTCGCGCACCGTGACGACGGCCACGCCCAGCAGCCCGGAGAGTTCGGTCTCGCTCGGCAGCCGCTCGCCCTCGGTGAAGGCGCCGACCGAGATCGCCTGCACGATGCGCGAGACCACCTGCTCGGTGCGGCCCTCCTCGCCGATCGGGGCGAAGGCGGCGGTGCGCAGGCGGCTCGGAGGCGACTGCGTGAGCGAGCTGTTCACCGACGACCTCCGATCTGCCTGCGGATCCGTGAAGAGTTTCCCACGGCGCGAGTGAGGATTCGCTGAGCCGCAACGTAATGAAAACGTGACTTGCCGGAATCATTCTCGCATTCAAACCTATAAACCCATATGTTATGTTTCATTTATCGGCTCGTCACGAGCCCTTCCGACAACGACGTTGAGGAGCATCCGCACCATGCGCCACACCACCCCCGCCGACGAGCACGGCCAGGCGGCCGTCTCCGTCCAGGGCGTCCACAAGCAGTTCGGCGACCTCGTCGCGGTCAAAGACCTCGACATCGACATCCGCGCCGGCGAGTTCTTCTCCATGCTCGGCCCCTCCGGGTCGGGCAAGACGACGGTGCTGCGCATGATCGCCGGCTTCGAGGAGCCGACCTCCGGCCGCATCCTGCTGCACGGCCAGGACGTCACCGCCTCCGCGCCGTTCGACCGAGAGGTCAACACCGTCTTCCAGGACTACGCTCTCTTCCCCCACCTCACCATCGCCGAGAACGTCGCCTACGGCCTCACAGTGCGCGGCATCTCCAAGGCCGAGCGGGCGCGCCTCGTCGGCGAGGCCCTCGAACAGGTGCAGCTCTCCCACGTCGCCGAGCGCCGCCCCTCGCAGCTCTCGGGCGGCCAGCGGCAGCGCATCGCACTCGCACGCGCACTGATCCTGCGCCCCAAGGTGCTGCTGCTCGACGAACCCCTCGGCGCTCTCGACAAGCAGCTGCGCGAGCAGATGCAGTTCGAGCTCAAGCAGATCCAGCGCGAGGTCGGGATCACCTTCGTGTTCGTCACCCACGACCAGGAGGAGGCGCTCACGCTCTCCGACCGGGTCGCCGTGTTCAACAACGGCAGGATCGAGCAGGTCGGCAGCCCCCGAGAGGTCTACGAGTTTCCCCAGACCGAGTTCGTGGCCCGCTTCCTCGGCATCACGAACCTGCTCGCCGGCGACGCCGCCCTCGCCATCCTGGGCGAGAGCTCGCCCCACAGCGTGCGCCCCGAGCGGGTGCAGATCGCCGACCCCGCCGCGCCCGCGACCGACGGCACGATCTCGCTCTCCGGCCGAGTGCTCGAGACCGTCTACGCGGGCGCCCACACCCGCTACCTCGTCGAGACCGAGAGCGGCATGCGCTTCATCTCCGAGAAGCAGAACAACCAGAGCCCCCGCACCGACCCCGTGCAGCGCGGCGACACCGTCAGTCTGCGCTTCGAGCGCAGCCACGCGGTCGCGGTCCCCGGCACGGCGGTCGCCGCACCCGGCGAACCGGCCGCGGTCTGACCGCCCTCGCCCCGCCACCAGCCCCGAACCCGCACTACAAAGGAGTAACGATGAACAAGAAACTGCTCGCCCCCGCGGCACTCGTCGCCGCGGTCGGCCTCGCACTCTCAGGCTGCGCCAGCGAGAGCGGCACCGCAGGCGGCGAAGCCGGCGGCCTCCAGATCGACGTGCCCGACATCCCCATGATCGAGGAGCTCGGCGACACCGAGAACGAGGTCAACATCCTCGCCTGGTCCGGCTTCGTCGAGCCGGCGTGGGCCGATCAGTTCACCGCCGACACCGGCTGCACCGTCAACCGCAAGGTCTTCGCGACGAGCGACGAGGCCGTGCAGCTCATGCGCACCGGCGAGTACGACCTCGTCTCGGCCTCGGGCGACGCGAGCCTGCGACTCATCGTCGACGGCAACGTGCAGCCGCTCAACACCGAGCTGATCCCCAACTTCGGCGACGACATCGTCGAGGGCATGAAGGGCCAGCTCTACGACACCCTCAACGGCAACGTCTACGGCATCCCGATCGGCCGCGGCGCGAACATCCTGCAGTACAACAGCTCGGTCGTCACCGACGAGCCGACCAGCTGGGACGTGGTGTGGGAGGCCGACAGCCCCTACGCCGGCAAGATCGCCGCCTACGACAGCCCGATCTACATCGCCGACGCGGCCATCTACCTGATGGCCACGCAGCCCGATCTCGGCATCGAGAACCCGTACGCGCTCGACGAGGAGCAGCTCGCGGCGGCCGTCGACCTGCTCAAGCAGCAGAACGAGATGGTCTCCGAATACTGGAGCCCCGCCACGAACGTGACCTCGTTCACCGGCGGCAACTCCGTGGTCGGCACCTCGTGGGAGGTGCTGCGCAAGGCGACGCAGGACGAGACGTTCAAGAGCGTGCTGCCCGAGGAGGGCTCGACCGGCTGGTCCGACGCCTGGATGCTCGCCGCCGACGCCCAGCACCCCAACTGCGCCTACGCGTGGATGGACTACACCAGCGCGCCCGACGTGAACGGCCAGATCGCCATGAACTTCGGCATGGCCCCCGCGAACGCCGCATTCTGCGACTCGAGCGACGAGGCCAAGGAGCACTGCGACTACTACAACGCCACCGATGAGGACTACTACCAGAAGGTGTGGTTCTGGACCACGCCCATCGACCAGTGCCTCGACGGCCGCACCGACGTGCAGTGCACCAACTACCAGGACTGGACCAGCGCCTGGGCCACGGTGAAGGGCTGATCCTCACCCCCTCGAGCGGATCCTGACGATCCGCTCCCGTCGGCCGGGCGAGACCCCTCGCCCGGCCGACGGATCCACCCCATCCGCAATCCCTCCACCCGCAAGCCCCACCGTCAGCGAGGCCCCCCATGAGCTCCCAGAACGTTCTCGAACGCCGCCCCAAGCCGATCTCGACAGCGCTCTACCGCCACCCGAGAGGCCGCCTCGCCTCGCTGCTCACCCTGCCGATGACGTGGCTGGTCGGGGTCTACATCCTGTCGCTCGCGCTGCTGCTCATCACGGCCTTCTGGACGACGGATCCCTTCACCTCCCGCGTCAAGCCCGGCTTCACGCTCGAGAACTTCCAGCAGGTCGTCACCGTGCCCGCCTTCCGCGACACCGCCCTGCGCACCCTCGGCATCGCCCTCGCCGTGACCGCGATCTGCGCGATCTTCGCGGTGCCCCTCGCCGTGTTCATGGCGAAGGTCGCGGGCCCGCGGCTGCGGGCCGTGCTCGCCGTGCTCGTGACGCTGCCCCTCTGGGCCGGCTACCTCGTGAAGATCATCGCGATGCGCCTCGTCTGGACCGACAACGGCTTCTTCAACTGGTCGCTCGCCCCGCTCGGCGTCGAGGGGCCCGGCCTCGGGGTGCTGACCGTGATCCTCACGCTCGTCTACCTGTGGTTCCCGTACATGGCGATCCCCGTCTACGCGGCCGTCGCGCAGATCCCCGCCAACCTCTTCGACGCATCCTCCGACCTGGGGGCCAGCGGCTTCCGCACCATCCGTACCGTCGTCGCCCCGCTGCTGCTGCCGTCGCTCATCGCCGGCTCCATCTTCACCTTCTCGCTCAGCCTCGGCGACTACATCGCGGCCATGTACGTGGGCGGCTCCACCCAGATGATCGGCAGCATCATCGCCCAGAACATCAACCTCAACCCGCCGCTCGCCGCAGCCTTCTCGGTCGTGCCGATCGTGCTGGTCGTCATCTATCTCGCCGCCGTGCGCCGCACGGGCGCGCTCAACAACCTGTAGGCCGAAGGAGACCCCGACATGCTTCGCCTGAACCGCGCCACCAAGATCGCCCTCGCCGCCGTCACGCTCGTCGTCATGGGATTCATGTACATCCCGCTGTTCGTGATCGTCATGAACTCGTTCAACTCGGGCCGGGTGGCGGGCTGGCCGATCCCCGGCTTCTCGCTCGAGTGGTGGGGCAAGGCGCTCGCCAACCCGGCCGTGCACGCCGCGCTGCTCAACTCGGTCGTCGTCGCGGCCGTGGCGACCGCCTTCGCCCTGCTGCTCGGCACGCTCGCGGCCTTCGCCCTGCAGCGCTTCAAGTTCTTCGGCCAGCACACCGTCAACCTGCTCATCGTGCTGCCGATCACCCTGCCCGGCATCGTCACCGGCGTGGCGCTCTCGAACACCTTCCACCAGGTGCTCAAGCCGATGGGCATCCACGTGGGCTACTGGGGCATGATCATCGCGCACGCCACCTTCTGCGTGGTGATGGTGTTCAACAACGTGATCGCGCGCCTGCGCCGCATGAACCCCAACCTCGAGGAGGCCTCGATGGACCTGGGCGCCGGCATCGGCCAGACCTTCCGGCTCGTCACCTTCCCGCAGTTCCGCAGCGCCTTCATCGCGGGCGGCCTGCTCGCCTTCGCCCTGTCGTTCGACGAGATCGTGGTGACGATCTTCACCGCTCCGCCCGGCGTCGAGACGCTGCCGCTGTGGATCATGAACCAGATGGCGCGCCCCAACGAGGTGAACCAGGTGAACGTGGTCGCCACCGTGATGATCCTGCTGTCGCTCATCCCCGTGTACTTCTCGCAGAAGGCCTCGGCCGCGGGCGACGCGAAATAGGGGCGGATCGACCCGCGCCTCTCGGGGACGCAGCAGCGGGGCCCGGGGCCGGCCCGCGAGGGATCCGGCCCCGGTTCCGGATCAGAGCACCTTCGAGAGGAAGTCCCGGGTGCGCTCCTCGCGAGGGTGGTCGAAGATCTCCGTGGGAGGGCCGCTCTCGACGACCTTGCCCTCGGCCATGAACACCACCCGATCGGCGACCTCTCGGGCGAAGCCCATCTCGTGCGTGACGAGCACCATCGTCATGCCCGACGCGGCGAGATCCCGGATCACCTGCAGCACCTCGCCCACCATCTCGGGGTCGAGCGCGCTCGTCGCCTCGTCGAAGAGCATGATCTCGGGGCTCATCGCGAGCGCGCGGGCGATCGCGACGCGCTGCTTCTGACCGCCGGAGAGCGATGCGGGGCGCGCATCGGCCTTGTCGCCGAGCCCCACGCGCTCGAGCAGCTCGAACGCTCGGGAGCGGGCGTCGGCCTTGCCCTGCTTCTTCAGCTCGGTGGGCGCCAGCATCACGTTCTCGAGCGCCGTCATGTGCGGGAACAGGTTGAAGTGCTGGAAGACCATGCCCACGCGCTGGCGCACGGCATCGAGGTCCTTCCCCTTCGCGGTGGCGATGTTCTCGCCCACGATCAGCACCTCGCCGCTCGTGACCTCCTCGAGGCGGTTGAGGCAGCGCAGCAGCGTCGACTTGCCCGAGCCCGAGGGCCCGATCACCGCCACCACCTCGCCGTTCGCGACCGAGAGGTCGATGCCCATGAGCACCTGGTTCTTGCCGAACGACTTGTGCAGATCCCGCACCTCGATCGGATTGTCGACCGTGGCGACCGGACGCGTGTACGCGGGTTCGTTGTTCGTCATGATCATCCCCTACTTGTTGAACTTCCGGTCGAACCAGTTGGACAGCACCGTGAGCAGCCAGATCACGACGAAGTACATCACACCGACCACGATCCAGATCTCGAACGAGCGGAACGTCGAGGCGATCACGATGCGGCCCTGATAGGTGAGCTCGGCGAAGCCGAGCACCGACAGCAGCGACGTGTCCTTCAGCGTGATGATGAACTGGTTGATGAGGTTGGGCGTCATGATCTTGAACGCCTGCGGCATCACCACGCGGCGCATCGACGAGCCCCAGCCGAGGCCGAGCGAGCGCGCGGCCTCCATCTGACCCGGATCGACCGACTGCACGCCGCCGCGCACCACCTCGGTGATGTACGCGCCCGCGTTGAGCGAGAGCGTGATCACACCGGCGGTGAGCGCGTCGAGCGGCTGCCCGGTGACCGCGGGGACGCCGAAGTAGAAGAAGAACGCCTGCACCAGCACCGGGGTGCCGCGGAAGATGTTCACGTACGCCGACGCGAGCTGCCTGAGCACGACATTGGTCGACAGCTTGAGGATGCCGAAGACGATGCCGAGGATCATCGCGAAGAAGATCGACAGCGCCGTCGCCAGCAGCGTCAGCATGAGGCCCTGCAGCAGGGTCGGCATCGACGCGCCGATGAGGCTCCAGAACGAGGTGCCGCCGCCCTCGGCGTCCTCGATCGCCAGGTAGCGGTCGATGATCATCTGGTAGACTCCCGAATCCTTCGCGTTCTGCAGGCCGTCGTTGAACAGCTGCAGCAGCTCGGCGTTCTGGCCCTTGAGCACGGCGAAGCCGTAGTCGGCGCCCGGCTCGGGATCGGTGACGATCTTCAGCGGCACGTTGCCCGACGCGATGCCGAACTGCAGCACCGGGGCGTCCTCGAAGGTGGCCGCCGAGTTGCCCGTGGCCACGTCGTTATACATGTCGGCCGAATCCTGGAACGCGTTGACCTCGAAGCCGACGTCCTTGCTGAGCTCTTGCGCGAAGTCGTAACCGACGGTGCCGGTCTTCACGGCGACCGTCTGGCCCGCGAGGTCCTCGTACGACGCGATGTCGCTGTTCTCGGCGACCGCCATCTGCACGCCCGACGCGTAGTAGGAGTCGGAGAAGTCGAACACCTGTTTGCGCTCGTCGGTGATGCTCATACCCGCGATCACCCCGTCGGCCTGGCCCGCCTGCACCGCCTGCAGAGCCGCATCGAACCCGAGGGTCTTCACCTCGACCTCGAAGCCCTGGTTCGCAGCGATCGCCCGCAGCAGGTCCATGTCGATGCCGACGTTCGTACCGTCGAGCTGGTAGATGAACGGCGCGAAGGTCGTGTCGGTCGCGATCACGAACTCGCCGTTGGTCTTCGGGGTGTCGGTCGCGAAGTTCGGGTTCACCGGCAGCTCGCCGGGCTCGCCGAGGTCGAGCTCCTCGTTGCCGAGGGCCGCCTTGCCGCTGCCGATCGTGGCAGCCTCCGGGGCGTCGGCGCCGAGGTAGTCGTCGAGGATCGCCTGGTAGGTGCCGTTCTCGATGACGTTCTTCAGGCCCTCGTTGAACGCCTCGCGCAGCTCGGCGTTCTCGCCCTTCTTGACGCCCATGCCGTAGCTGGACGCCTTCTCCTGGTCGGTGACGGTCTTGAGCGCGACGTTGCCCGTCGCGATGCCGTACGCGAGGATCGGGTAGTCGTCGAAGACCGCGGCGGAGTTGCCCGCCGTCACGTCGCCGTACGCGTCGGAGGCGTCCTGGAAGCCTGTGACCGTGAAGCCGTGCTCCTCGCCGAGCGTCTCGGCGAACGCGAAGCCCTCGGTGCCGGTCTTCGCCGACACCGTCTTGCCGGCCAGATCCTCGTAGCTCGCGATGGTGTCGTCGTTCTGCGCGACCGCCATCTGGATGCCGGAATCGAAGTAGGGGTTCGAGAAGTCGAAGGTCTTCTCGCGCTCCTTGGTGATCGACATGCCGGCCATGACGGCGTCGGCCTGGCCCGACTGCACCGCCGCGAGCGCGCCGTCGAAGCCGAGCACGTCGATCTCGACGTCGAATCCCTGATCCTCGGCGATGGCGTTGATGAGGTCGATGTCGATGCCCCGGAGCTCGCCGTCTCGCTGAAACTCGAACGGCGCCCACGTGGTGTCGGTCGCGATCGTGTAGGTCTGCCCCTCGGCGCCCTTGGTCTGCATGAGCGCGTTCGCGGCGCCGACGGCGCCCCCGACCGTGAACAGCAGGACGAAGAGCGCGGTGATGCTCGCCAGGGTGAAGGCCCTGTACTCGCGCCACCAGGCCGCGGTCTGTCTGATGAGAGTCATTGAGTCCTCTTGTCGTCGTTGACTTCTGTGTACTTGCCTGTTTGCTGGGCTGCGGTGTGCAGCGACGCCTTCCAACCTACGCGATGGTCGAGCGGGCCCCGCGTCGGGGCGCTTCGAGCGGTGCGGCATCGGCGGTGTCCGCGGGCGGTGCCCTCGGCGCCAGTTCAGGGGTTCACAAAAAAGCCCCGGGACGACGCGAAAACCCCACCGCGAAGCAGTGGGGTTTTGGCGGAGGATGGGGGATTTGAACCCCCGAGGGCGTGAACCCAACACGCGTTCCAGGCGTGCGCCATAGGCCGCTAGGCGAATCCTCCTCGCTGGCCGAAAAGGCCAACGCCCACCAGTCTAGCGGGTTCCCGCCACGCTTCCGAAACCGGCTGTTCGGGCCGAAACTGAGAGCGTTCTCAGACCTGCACTTGAAAGTAACGGATTGGTAACGCATACTAGACGAGGCGCTCGGGCCACTGCCCGGCGTTTTTTGTTGGACAATCCCTGGAGCAAACGCGTGCGAGTACCCGCCAAGGCCTTCGTAGTCGGCCTGGTCTCATCCGTCACGTTCGCCTTCGGCGCCGCACCCGCCATGGCGAGCACGCCCGTCGAAGATTTCTCGGTCGCCGCGGTGCAGCCCGCCGCCCAGATCTCCCAGACGCTCGACACCACGAGCGACGACGTGATCGCGGGCGCATCGATCGAAGCGGTCGTGGCCATCGACGAGGTCTCGACCGTTCCCCACGGCTTCGACGTGGCCGCTACGATCGCCCTTGCTGAGAGCGAGGTCGGCACGAGCCGCGCGACCGGCTGGAGCGCCCCCGGCGAGTGCATCATGTCGGCCCAGCGCTGGATCCGCGCGGGCGGCGGCAACTGGGGCGGCGGCGGCAACCCCGTCTCGAACTACGACAACGCGACCCGCGTCACCCTCGCCACCGCGGCCCCGGGCGACGTCATCCAGTACGAGAACATCGACTCCCCCACCTCGTGGGTGACGGGCGTGCACACCGTGCTCATCACCGAGGTGCACGACGACGGCACCTTCACCATCATCGAGTCGAACAACCCCGGCGGTTCCGGCCTCGTCAGCAAGAACGAGAGTTGGACGCCCGCGCCCCCGGCCGGTTTCCAGGCCGCCGTCTGGCGCTTCTGAGTCTGCATTCTCCGCGCGACAGGGCGGGGTCGGATCGCATGATCCCGGCCCCGCCCTTTCGCGTGCCCGGGCGGGCCCGCCTTCTCTCCCACCTTCTCCCTTCTCCCTTCTCTCGTTCCCTCCCCTCCTCTCCCTTTCTCCTTTCCTCCTTCCCTCCCCCCTCCTCCCGTCCTTTCCTCCCCTTCCCCTCCTCCCATCCCTTCCTCCTCTTCCCTTCCTCCCATCCCTTCCCCTCCTCCCCTTCCCCCTCCTCCCCCAGCGAGAGGCGGGTTTTGCATCTTCTGCGCGACCATCACGTGCGTTTTCCGCCTTTCGGCGGTGCCCTCTTGATCCCAGTCCGGTCGCCGCACTCCGCTCACAGCGGACGGACCTGCGCTAAACTCTCGCGATCTCCGGCATGGTCTGTGGACAAGCCCCTCGGGTGACGTCCCGCAGGCGATGATGAGGCATGGCTTCGATCTCCGAGCAGGCGCACCGCGCTCTCCCGGGCCGCGCGTTCCTGGTGCGGGAGGCGTTGCACCAGGGCTACGGCCGCGGCGCCCTCGCCCACCCGCGCTGGCACCGCCCCTTCAGCGGAGTGCGCACGGGCGCCCCGCCCGCGAGCACGCTCTCCGGGCGCGCGCTCGACTACGTGCCGCGGCTCCGGCCGGGCGACCGGTTCAGCCACGCAACGGCGCTCGCCCTGCTGGGCTGTCCGATCCGGGGGGCCCCGGGCGCGCCCGTCGACGTCTCATCACCGGCGGCCCGCGGCCGGGTCGCCTGCGACGGCGTCGTGGGGCACCGGCACACGGCTGAGGCGCCGCAGTACCCGTGCGTCGTTCCCGAGCAGGAAGAGTGGATCCCGGTCGTCTCGCCGCTGCACGCGGTGCTGCAGGCGGCGTCGACCCTGCCGGTCCGCGAACTCGTCGTGGCCCTCGATCATCTGCTGCGGCGCGATCCGCAGCGCTACGATCCGCAGCTCCGCGTGCTTCCGAAGCAACTGCGCCGGGCTGCGGAGACCGCCGCCGGGCGCGGGGTCGTCCGCTTCCGAGCCGCGGCGGCACTCGCCCGTGTCGGGGCCGACTCGCGCATCGAGACCCTGATGCGGCTGGCTGGGGCGCGGGCCGGAATGCCGGAGCTCGACCTGCAGTTCGAGGTGCGCGACCGGGCCGGAGTCTGGATCGGGCGATTCGACGGCGCCGATCGCGCCAGCCGCAGCCTCTTCGAGTTCGACGGCGAGCAGCACCTGCTGACGCTCGGCCAGCGGAAGCGCGATGCGCGCAAGCATCAGGGCGCCCGCGACGCCGGCTGGAGGATCCTGGTGTTCTATCGCGAGGAGCTGACCGGCGATCTGCTCCCGGCCGGCCGCTCCATGCTCGAGTTCAGCGGGCGCGTCGCTCATCGCGTTCCGGCCGGGATCGCCCGGCTGCTCGACGAAACTGCTGCGGGTGCGTCGGAGTCGGCGATCCCGATTCGCCGGCGCCTCGATCGGGGCTAACTGGCCGCCCCGGGTCCGGCCACGGCCGCCCGCTCCGCGCGACCCTCCCAGCTCCCCGCGCCCGTCCCCGCACCAACCCCGTCGAAAGGCGGATATCGCACGGGATTCGGCGGCGGGAGCTGCAGAACTCGCCTCTCGGCGGGGTTCCCCGGTCTATTCCGGGCGGAAGGAGGGGACAGGGCGGGGAGGAGTGGGGTGGGAGGGTGTGGGAGCGGGCGACGCGGAACGAAAGGGCCCGCAGGGCCGGCCCGCCCGGCGGGCCCCTTCCGCGCGTCAGCCCGCGCAGCCCCTACAGCAGCTCGCGGTGGCGATCCCGCAGCTCTTCGACCGCGCGCTCCAGGGCGGGGTCGTCGCCGCGGGCGAGCCCCGCGTACTGCAGCACGACGCCGTCCTCGGTCGGCACGGCCTTCACCCACATGCGGCGGCGCGGCACGAACAGCGACCACAGCAGCCCGCCGAGCGCGAGCAGCGCGAAGATCAGCACCCACTCCTGGGCGGGGTTCTGCATCACGTCGAACGACGCGTAGCGCGGCACCGAGTCGAGGGTGATCGTGCCGAGGCCGTTCGGCAGGTCGACCGTCTCGCCCGGTTTGAGCTCGAGCGAGTCGCTGTCGACAGCGCGACCGGTCAGCTGCTCCATGTTCTCGGTGTCGAGCACGTAGACCGACTGCGGGATGCCGCTGTCGATGCCGAGGTCTCCGGTGAACACGTCAAGGGTGAGCACCGGGTTCTCGAGGTCGGGGTAGTTCGAGGTGTAGGCTCCCGTGTCGAGTTCGGTCTGGGTGGGGTAGAAGAAGCCGCGCAGCCCGAGCTGGGTGTTCTCGCCGGCCTCATCGACGATGCCGTGCGGCACCTTCACCACGCCGAGCGAGGTCATGTTCAGGTTGTCCTGCGGGATGAACGGCATCGCCTCGCTGTACACGACGGTGCCCTCGGCGTTGCGGATCGTGATCTGCGGCGCGTAGCCGTTGGCGATGAGGTAGATCGGCGAGCCGTGCACGCGCAGCGGGTGGTTGACGCGGATCGTGTGGTCGCTCTCGGCCCCGGCCCCGTCGCTGAGGGTCACGTTCGCCACGTAGTCCTTGACGAGGCCGATGGCGTCGATGTTGCCGTCGTCGGGGGTGTTGTACGAGACGTCGAGCGAGTCGAGGCGCAGGCTGAAGGGTTCGAGGCTCGAGCTGTCGAAGGAGCGCCCCGAGGTGGCCGTGTCGTAGTCGATCAGCTGGTTGATGAGGGTCTCGCCCTCGACGATCACCTTCTGTCCGTTGAACGTGAAGACGCCGCCGATGCCGACGCTGATGAGCACGCCCAGCAGCGACACGTGGAACAGCAGGTTGCCGGTCTCGCGCAGGTAGCCGCGCTCGGCCGAGGCCGAGATCTCCTCGGCGCCGCGGCGCGATGCGCGCTGCACCTGCGCTCGGTAGCGCAGCTTCTGCAGCACGCCGGCCGCCGCGGTGACGGCGCGTTCGGCGAAGGCCGCGCGATCCGCCTCGCTCGCGTCGGGGTTCGAGACCCGGATCTCGGTGTAGCCGGCCATGCGCTGCAGGCGGGCGGGCGTCTTCGGCGGCTGCCCGCGCCAGGCCTTCCAGTGGTGCACGATGCGCGGCAGCACGCAGCCGATGAGCGAGATGAACAGCAGCAGGTAGATCGCCGAGAACCACACCGAGCCGTAGACGTCGAACGCCTGGATCGGGAAGGCGTCGAGGATGGGGAACAGCTCGGGGTGATCCTGCTCGTACTGGATCACGCCGTTGGGGTCGGCGCTGCGCTGCGGCACGAGGGACCCCGGGATCGCCGCGACGGCGAGCAGCAGCAGCAGGATCAGGGCGACGCGCATGCTCGTGAGCTGGCGCCAGAACCAGCGCAGCCAGCCGGTGAAGCCGAGCTCGGGCGACTCCGCCCGCAGCGAGCCGCCGGAGCCGGTTCCGTCGTCGTAATCAGAGGGGCGTGACATATCCGCCGATCACCGCCTGCAGTGCGTACATCATCCGGCTCCAGAGTCCGGTCACCATGAGGAGACCGATGAGGATCAGCAGCGCGCCGCCGATCAGGTTCACGGCACGGATGTGCCGTTTGAAGAAGGTCATGGTCTGCGCCATCCACCCGAAGCCGAATGCGGCGAGGATGAACGGCAGGCCGAGGCCGAGGCAGTAGGCGAGGGCGAGGATCACGGATCTGCCGACCGAGCCCTGCTGCAGGCTCAGCCCCATGATCACCGTGAGCGTGGGCCCCATGCAGGGGGTCCAGCCGATGGCGAACACGGCGCCGAGCAGCGGGGCGCCCACGATCCCGAACTTCGGCTTGACGCGCAGTTTCTTCGTGGTCTGCATCGCCCCGAACAGGCCCATGAACACGAGCCCCATCACGATCACGAAGACGCCCATGAGGCGCGTGATGAGCTGCTCCCACTCGAGCAGCCACACGCCCACGGTGCCCGCGGCGGCGAGGAACGCGACGAGCACGGCCGTGAAACCGGCGACGAAGAGCAGCGATCCGAGCACCATGCGGGCCCGGGCCGGCTTCTCGCCGGGCGCCGATCCCGCCGTGGAGCCGACGTAGGCGAGGTAGCCCGGTACGAGCGGCAGCACGCACGGCGACAGGAACGAGAGCAGGCCCGCCGCCACCGCGATCAGCGACGCGACGAGCAGCTGCCCGTCGGCCACGAGGTGCTGCAGATCCACCGCTACTGCTCGCCGGGGTTCGCGCCGTCTGCCGAGTCGCCCGCGCCGCCGGCACCCTCGCCCTCGGCGCCGCCGGTCTCGGCGAGGGTCTCGGTGATGAGGGTGCGCAGCTGCGACTCTCCGGCGAGCTGTCCGAGCACGCGGTGCGCGACGCGCCCCTCGGCGTCGAGCACGAGCGTGGTGGGCACCGCGTTGAGCGGCACCTGGCCCGCGAATGCGCGCTGCACTTCGCGGCCGCCGGGGCTGTCCATGATCGAGGGGTACTCGATGCCGAACTGCTCGGAGAACTGGCGCGCCTGGGCGACCTGGTCGCGGGTGTTGACGCCCACGAACTGCACGCCCCGTGGGCCGAACTCCTCGTAGGCCGCCACGAGGTCGGGGGCCTCGGCGCGGCAGGGCGCGCAGCCCGCATACCAGAAGTTGACGACGGTCACGCTGCCGAGGGTGTCGTCGGAGCCGAACGTGTCGCCGGTCTCGGTCTCGCCGGAGTACTCGACGGGCTGCGTGCGCTCGGAGGGGGCGAGACTCAGCGAGGATCCGTCTCCGGAGACGTACCCCTTCTCGCTCGACTCCTCCCACTGCTGCGCGAGGTTCTCGCCGCCGCCGCTGCATCCGGCCAGCAGCAGCGCGCCCGCGAGCGGCGCCGCGAGCGCGGCGAGACGGGCCCGGCTGCGGATGCGCGCGGTCATACGGCTCCCACGTCGACGGCCTCGTCGGTGAGGCCGGCCGCCGGGGTGCGGTACTCGACCTCGAACCAGCGCTCGCCGCGCTTCTCGAAGGTGGTGATGCTCGACAGGTCGCAGCGGCGCTTGGCGGGGTTGTGCGCGAGCGGCTTGCCCGCGACGTCGAGGTGCGTCACCCAGATGGGCGCCTGGTGCGAGACCATCACGATGTCGCCACCGCGGGTCGTCTCCCACGCGTCGTCCATCGCTTCGCGCATGCGGGAGGCGATCTGCCGGTAGGGCTCGCCCCAGCTGGGCCGCAGCGGGTTCGCGAAGCGGTACCAGTAGCGCGGGTTCTTGAAGACGGTGCCCTGCCCCGACTTCACCATGCCCTCGAAGGCGTTGGTGGGTTCGATGATGCGATCCTCGGTGGCGATCTCGAGGTTGAGCGCGCTCGCGATGGGACGCGCCGACTGCTGCGCCCGTTCGAGGGGGGAGGCGAGCAGTCTCGCGACGAGTCGGTCGCTTCCGGCCAGTTCGAGGGCGGCCGCCTCGGCCATGCGGTGCCCGAGTTCGGACAGGCGGAAGCCCGGGATGCGGCCGTACAGCACTCGATCCGGGTTGTGCACCTCGCCGTGGCGCACCAGATGCAGCAGTTTGTCGCTCACGGCTCCATTCTACGATTGCCGTGTCTGGGAGTTCCCNGCCCGTTCGAGGGGGGAGGCGAGCAGTCTCGCGACGAGTCGGTCGCTTCCGGCCAGTTCGAGGGCGGCCGCCTCGGCCATGCGGTGCCCGAGTTCGGACAGGCGGAAGCCCGGGATGCGGCCGTACAGCACTCGATCCGGGTTGTGCACCTCGCCGTGGCGCACCAGATGCAGCAGTTTGTCGCTCACGGCTCCATTCTACGATTGCCGTGTCTGGGAGTTCCCGGGCGGCTGACGCTGTGCGTCCCGGCCCCGAGCGGCTCCAGCCCTCGCGCCGGCGGTGGAGCGGCATCGGGCCCGGCGGGCGGCCCGGTAGACTGTGCGGGTGACTGAGCGTGTATTGATCAAGGATCTGGCCGCCCGTGAAGACGGCCCCGTGCGTGTTTCCGGCTGGGTCGAGAAGGTGCGCGACCAGCGCTACGTGCAGTTCGTCGTGCTGCGCGACGAGAGCGGTGCGGTGCAGCTGGTGAACGGCGGCGTGCTGCGCGAGCCGGATCCCGAGAACCCGCGATCCGACATCCTCGTGCCGCGCACCACCACCATCAGCGAGCTCACCCACGGCACGTTCGTGACCGTCGAGGGCGAACTGCAGCACAACGAGCGCGTGAAGCTCGGCGGCGTCGAGATCCAGATCGAGCAGATCGAGGTCGTCTCGAAGGCGCTGCCCGGCAACCCGATCGCCGCCGACAGCGGCATCGACGTGCGCCTCGACTGGCGCTTCCTCGACCTGCGCCGCCCCGAGCAGAACCTGGTCTTCCGCGTGCAGACCACGTTCCTGCACGCGCTGCGCCAGGTGTGGATCGACCGCGGCTTCATCGAGATCCAGACGCCGAAGCTCATGGCGAGCGCCTCCGAGTCGCGCGCCGAGCTGTTCGAGGTCGAGTACTTCGAGGGCAAGGCGTTCCTCGCGCAGAGCCCGCAGTTCTTCAAGCAGATGGCGCAGGCCGCCGGCTTCGGCGGCATCTTCGAGGTGGGTCCCGCCTTCCGCGCCGATCCCTCGTTCACCTCGCGGCACGCGACCGAGTTCACCTCGGTCGACACCGAGCTGAGCTGGATCGACTCGCACGAGGACGTCATGGAGCTGCACGAGGAGCTCGTCGTGGCCGGCCTCTCGGCCGTGAAGGAGAAGCACGGCGAGGAGATCCAGAAGCTCTTCGGCATCGAGCTGGAGGTGCCGTCGCGCCCGTTCCCGCGCATCCCCCTCGCCGAGGCGAAGGAGATCGTGAAGGCCGAGGGCTACGAGATCCCCCGCGCCGACGCCGACATGGATCCCGAGGGCGAGCGCCGCATCGCCGCGCACGTCAAGCAGAAGTACGGGCACGACTTCGTGTTCCTCACCGACTACGCGTGGTCGATCCGCCCGTTTTACCATATGCGCCACGCCGATGACGCGTCGCTCACCAACAGCTACGACCTCATCTACCGCGGCACCGAGATCTCCACGGGCGCGCAGCGCGAGCACCGCATCGAGGTGCTCGAGGCTCAGGCCGTCGAGAAGGGCATGGACCCGAAGGAGCTCGACTTCTACCTCGATTTCTTCCGCTACGGGGTTCCGCCGCACGGCGGCTTCGGCATGGGCCTGGGCCGTGTGCTGATGCTCATGCTGCAGCAGCCGTCGATCCGCGAGGTGACCTACCTCTTCCGCGGCCCGAACCGCCTGCTGCCGTAGCGTCGGCCGCCCGGGCGCGCTCCGGTAGCCCCGCGTCTCCCTCGGGAGGCGCGGGGCTACTGCGTTTCCCTGGGCGCTCTACTGAGAGCCGATGCCGCCCCCGCTGAAGGCCGCAGAACCCACCTCTGAGAACTCAGAATATGCTTTTGACCGGGTATTTTTCTGCTGTTAGTGTGTGCTCACCGCCGCCTCGCTGGGGCCCTCTCCAGCCGGTTGCGGAGCTATCCGGAGCCCTCCGCGCGGCGCGTACCATCACTCGTGGCGCGCGGCGGGCTCCGCCGCTTCAGGGGAGGGGACGACGTTGTCCACACAGCACACACCATCGCGGAGAACCCGCAAGATCGCCGCCATCGCCGCGGGAGCCCTCGTGGTCGGGCTCGGCGCCACCTACACGCTCGCCACCTGGAACGACTCGGAGTGGGTCTGGGGCGGAGCCGACGGCGTGCCCGGCGTCGGCACCGATACCTTCGAGGTTCAGCAGAACACCACATCGCCGTTCACCGACGCCCCCGCCGACTGGGCCGATCGCGAGACCAACCCGGGTGGGGGGCTCACCTTCACGGCGGGCGCGATCTCGCTCTCGCCGGGCGACACGGTCTACGCGCCCGTCGCGCTGCGCACGACGGCGGAGTCGTCGTCGGCGACGGTCACCCTGCGAGAGGCCGTGCCGGCCGCGGGCGTGACGGCGGTGGACGAGGATCAGGATCTCTGGAAGTCGATCCGGGTGACGGTGTACACCGAGACGCGCACCACCCCCGCCGCACCGACGAACGCCTGCGACGCGGCGAACGCGTCCGCCTGGGGCGTTCCGCTGATCAGCGACGTCCCGTTGGACACGGCGGCGCCGGCCACCCAGACGGTCGATGCCGAGGCGGGTTCGACGCAGCACTACTGCTTCGCGCTGCACCTGCCGACGACATTGCAGCCCGGGGTCGCCGTCACCGCGCTGGACGACCTGCAGGGGCGCACCATCGCTCCGGCGTGGGAGTTCCGCTCGATCTCGGGCTGAGCGACGCTGAGGCTCTCGCTGGGACGCGCCGAGGGGATGCGCCCGCGAGCACCGATCGTCAGGCGCTGGATCGAGTGGCCCGGGGAAAGGGGGCGGCATGATCGGGAGGCTCTTCGGAACGGTGACGACCATCGTGCTCGTGATCGCCGCGGTCGGCCTCGCAGCGTGGCTCGGCTATTCCGCTGCGACGGGCGCCACCCTCATCGCGTTCCGCACGGGCTCGATGAGCCCGACGATGCCGCAGGGTGCGATCGCGGTGACGGTGCCGGTGCCGGCGTCCGAGCTCGAGGTCGGAGACGTGGTGACGGTGCAGCGCGCGGGCGAGGAGACGCCGGTCACGCACCGCGTCGTCGAGATCGGCCCGGCACTGATCGGGGAGGCGACCGCGGTCGACATCCGCGCCGCGGCTCCGGGATCGGGGCCGCCGGATCTCAGCAGCCCGGAGGCGCGCCGGATCGTCATGCAGGGCGACGACAACGATACGCCCGACCACCTGCCCTACGCGCTCGAGGACGCGCGTCGGGTGGTCTTCGCCCTGCCGCACGCGGGCGCCGCGCTGATGACGGCGCAGACGCCGATCGGCATGGGAGCGCTGATCCTCACGGCCGGCGTGCTCGTCGTCTGGGCGTTCTGGCCGCGGACCCCGCGGGAGCTCGAGGAGCCCGCCGCGGGCGGCACCGCGGCTATCGGCGCGGATCCCCCGGCCCTCGGCGCGGATTCCACAGCCCGCGCCGCCGGCATCGCGGATCCGCCGCCCCGCGCCGCTGATCCCGTGGCCCGAGCCCGTCACGCGGAGGGGGCGCGGCGATGAGCCGGCGCGCCGCCTCCGGCCTGCTCATCGCCGTGTTCGCCGCAGTGGCCTGCGCGGGTGCCGCCCTGACGGCGACACGGGCCTCGGCCGTGTTCCACGAGCTCGCCGAGACCGGCAGACCCGGGTATCTGAAGCTCGCGCTCCACTCCGGGACACCGCTCTGGGCCGAGCTCGAACCGGGTGACTCGATGCGCTGGCTGGTCGAGGCCTCGCTGCACGGTTCCGATTCGGGCACCCTCGCGGTCGAGTTGCAGGCCGGCGGCGACCTGGTCTCCGACTCGGGCATGACGGCCGAGGTCGAAACCTGCTCGGTCGCCTTCGACATCACCGCCTCGCCCGTCGGCTGCGAAGGCTCCCGGGCCACCGTTCTCCCGCCGACGCCGCTCGCGCAGATCCCGCAGCAGGGGCACCGCCGCGACCTCGCCGATGTGAGCAGCGGCACGCCTCGTCAGGTGCTCGTGACCCTCGCGATCCCCGCGACGACCCCCGCCGCGGGGATCGAAGGGCGAAGCGCCCGCATCGGGCTCGGCGTGCACGCCTCGGGAGACGCGCCGGCCACCGGGCTCCTGCCGCTCGGCACGCCTCGATCACCCCGGGCGCTCGCGGCGACGGGTTCGGACGTGCTCGCGCTCGGCCTGCTCTCGGTCGGCCTGGTCGGCGTCGGCGCGGCCGCCGCGCTGCGCCGCCGGGCTCCCGCCGCTCACGGAGGTCGACGATGAGCCGGCGGATCCGGAACCGGCGCGGGGTCGGCGGGGTGGCGGCCGCGGTGCTCGTGTCGACCGCGCTCGTCGCGCAGGGGGGCATCGCGACCGACGCGACGTGGAACGATGCCGAGTGGGCGCACGCGCCCGCGACGGCCGTCGGCACCTCCGATTGCGCTGCGGCGGCCGGGCACTTCGCGGCGCGGGGCGAGGGCCGCGCGCTCAGCGGATCGCTGCTCGGCGTCGACCTCGACACCATCGCCGAGGCGGAAGGGGTCACCGTCACGAACAACGGAGAGCGCACCCTGCACACGGCGGGCGCGCCGGTCTCCGGGCTCGAGGGGGCCTTCCGCGATCCGCTCACCGTCAACGCGCTCACCGCCCTGCAGCTGCCCCTCACCGGCCTGCTCGAGCTGCCGACCGACAACAGCACCGGAGTGGTGGGCCAGTTCGGCCAGGCCCGAACTGACGGCCTCGCGCACGGCGCGGGCGGGTACGTCACCGACTCGGGCGGCATCGATCTCGCCGACGAGCAGACCGGCGGGTATCCGGGTCTCGCGACCCTCAGACTCTCCGATCTGCTGAACTCGCCGCTGCTCGGAGACATCGGGCTCGGGAGCACGCTGAGCGGCGTCTCCGACCTCGAACTCGAGGTCGGAGCGGTCGCGGGGGAAGCGCGCCTCGACGCCTGCGCCGAGGCGTGGAGCAGCGGGGGCGGCACCGGGAGCGCCGCCCGCACGGTGGCGGCCATCGCGGCCGACGACGTCGTCGCGGGGCTCGAACGCCGCTACCTCGCCGCCTCGGCCGATCTGCGGTTCGCGTCCCCCGTCGTCGGCGCGCTCTCCTCGGAGCTGAACGCACTGCTCGGAGGCCTCGAGGGCACCGTGAACGGCCTGATCGGAGCCGGCGGGGTGAAACCGGGCATCGAATCGGGGGTCGCCACGCTGCTCAACGCCGTCCTCTCCACCCCGCTGCTGACTCTCGGCTCCGTCGAACTCAACACGCTCACCGCGCAGATCGATCTGGCGCCCGTGCGCTCGCTCATCGACACCGGGTTCCACGACAGCGGCGGCGTGATCTCGGTCGACGCCGCGTCGGGCACCGTCTCGATCGACACGAGCGCCCTGCTGCAGCAGGCGTACCCCGACCGTGTGGGCGACGGGCTCAACGGGCTGCCGCCCAATACGAATCTGCTCGCCGACCCGGCGATCCTGAACGCCCTGACCCAGAGCCTGACCGAGGCGCTGACCGAGTGGCTCGGTCAGGTGGAGACCCGGCTGGTCGAGGCCGTCGACCGCGTCCGGATCACCTCGACGCTCTCGGTCAACCTGCGCGCGCGCCTGCTCGCCATCACGCCGTTCATCGACGTCGGCCACATCGCCGTCTCGGTCGACGGCACCCTCGCCGATCTGCGCTCGAACGCGCCGGGAACCGTCTCGACAGAGGTGAAGCTCCTCAGCGGCCTCCTCGGGGCCCTGACCGATCTCCTCACGAAGGGGCTGCTCAAACCGGTGCTCGATCTGCTGTTGAACACGCTGCTGGGCGGCGCGGGCGGGGTGATCGGCGGCGTCGTCGACGGGGTGCTCCCCGCCGTCGCGAACCTTCCCTCGCAGTTCGCCGGCGTCACCGCCCCGCTGATCTCGCTGGTGTCGCGCGTGTACACCGGACTGTTCCTCTCGAGCGTCCTCTCGATCACCGTGAATGCGCAGAACGCCCCCGCCTCGGGCGGTCCGCCGCCGCCGGACTGGCAGCCGGGTCGGCCGACGGCGCCGCCCGAGGGCCGGTACGAGGTGGCGGCGCTGCGCGTCGGCGTCCTCGACGGACTCGGCCAGAACGGGGTGCGCCTCTACCTCGGACGCGCCTCGGTCGGACCGGGCTGCTCTGCGGCGCAGGCCGCGCTCCCCGGCAGCGCGTGCGCCGGATACTGAGCGAGCCCGTCCGTCGCCGGCGCTACCCGACGCGGGTGGCCACCACGACGGTGTCGTCGAGCAGGTCCTCGGCGCCGTCGGGGCCGGTCGCCGGGCGGGTGCGGGTCTCGGCGGTCACCGTCCAGTGCTCGGGATCGAGGTCGAGCAGTGCGAGCTCGCTCTCCGGGCTCGGGAACGGCCCGCAGTGGCCCTGCGCCCACGGGGGTGGGGCGCCGTGGGAGATCACCACGAGGCTGCCGCCGGGCGCGACCCGCCTGGCCGCGGCGCGCAGGATGCGCTCGCGCGGCAACTCGACGGGCGACTGCAGGAAGCTCGCCGTGACGAGGTCGAACCCCGTCGGGGATCCGTCGATCCGCTCGGGATCCGAGAGCCACTCGCCCAGGTCGGCCGCGATGAAGCGCGCCTCCGCGATCCCGCGCTCATCAGCGGCCGACGAGGCCCGCGCGACCGCGGTCTCGGAGAGGTCGATGCCCGTGGCCCGCCATCCGCGCTCGGCCAGCCAGAGCACGTCGCCGCCCTCGCCGCAGCCGAGGTCGAGCGCGCTGCCCGGCCTGCGGTCGGCGACCGCGTCGGCGAGCGAGCGGTTGACGCGCCCCGACCAGATGCGGCCCGCATCGCCGTAGCGGTGCTCCCAGAACGCCACCGGGTCTTCGCCGGGATCGGGCGCGTCCGCCGCCGCCGGGTGCGGGTGGGCCCCATGGCCGCCCTGGCTCTCGCGGCGCTCGCGGGCCCCCCGGCGATGGCCCTGCCCGTGCTGGTGCTCCGCAGCGCCCGCGGGTTCGTCGGAGCGGCGCCCGGCAGCGTCGGGGCGGGCCGCCTCGACGGGACTCGGGGCGGCGTCGGCGGCGACGGCGATCTCGAAGTCCTCGTCGACGAGCGCCGCGTTCACCGCGGCACCGGCCAGGGTGCCCGCGCCCATCACGATCGGCACGGACGCCCCCGGGTTCACCGCGTTTCCCGCCGCCCAGATGCGCGGGTGGCTCGTGCGCCCCGTCGGGTCGACCGCGATGAAGGAGCCCATCGGCGTCTCCGAGCGATCGAGGTCGAGGCCGGCGAGGAAGCCGTCGTGGGGCACGAGGGCGCCGGCGGTCAAGACGGCGTCGATGCCGATCTCCCCGCGCGGGGTGCGCACGGCGGTGATCCCGGATCCGTCGCCGACGACCTCGGTGACAGGCTCCTCGACGAGGGTCACGCCGCGCGCTTCGAGCTCGCGGCGGGGCTCGTCGCCCAGTTCGCCGAGACCGGCGGTGAACACGGTGAGGTCGTCGGTCCACTGGCGCAGCAGCCGTGCTTGGTGCAGGCCGAGGGGCGACGTCGTCAGCACCGCGAGGCGGCGCCCACGAACCTCCCAGCCGTGGCAGTAGGGGCAGTGCAGAACCCCGCTGCCCCAGTGCTCGGCGAGACCGGGGATGGCGGGCAGTTCGTCGGCGAGGCCGGTCGCGACGACGAGGGCGCGCGTCTCGAGCACTTCGCCCGCCTCCAGCTCGACGTGCAGGGTGTCCGGCGATCCCGACCCCGATTCGTTCCCGTCGCGCACCGCGATCACCGATGCCGCGCGCAGCTCGACGCCGTAGCGCTCGACCTCGGCCCGGCCGCGCTCGAGCAGTTCGAGGGGCGGCGTGCCGTCGAGCCCGAGCACGTTGTGCATGTGCGAGGCGAAGCGGTTGCGCGGGCTGCCGGCGTCGAGCACGAGCGTGCGGCGCAGCGAGCGGCCGAGCGCCTGCGCTGCGCTGAGCCCGGCGGCCCCGCCGCCGATCACGATGGTGTCCCAGATTCGGTTCGTCATGGCACCAGACTGCGCGATGCATGCGATACTCGCAATCAGGTTTGCAGAATCGGCAAGGACGGTGCGTGATGGACGAACTGCAGAGGCTCGGCCCCCGGCTGAGGTCGGCGCGGCAGGAGCGCGGATGGACGCTCGACGAGCTCGCGGAGCGCGCCGGCATGTCGGCCAGCACGCTCTCCCGACTCGAGTCGGGCAAGCGGCAGGCGAGCCTCGAACTGCTACTCCCGCTCACCAGGCAGCTCGGGATCCGCGTCGACGACCTGCTCGAACCGCCCGACCGCGACCCCCGCGTGCACCGCCGCGCGATCCGCCGCGAGGGCATGACGATCGCTCCGCTGACGCGCGAGGAGTCCGAGGTGCGCGCCTTCAAGATCACCTACCACCCGGAGGCGCCCGAATGCCCCCCGCAGACGCACCCCGGCCACGAGTGGCTCTACGTGATGTCGGGCCGGCTGCAGCTCACGCTCGGCGAGCAGGAGCTCGTGCTCGGCCGCGGCGAGGCCGCCGAGTTCGACACCGCCGTGCCGCATCGCATGCGCGCCGCGGGAGGCCGCCCCGCCGAGGTCATCAGCATCTTCAACACCGTGGGCGAGCGCCTGCACCTGCACACCCCCGACGCCGAGCCGCGATAGCGGCCCGCAGGGGCGCTCAGCCCTCGAACGACCTCGCCCACTCGCGCACGCGGGCGGCGCTCTCCTCCTCCGAGAGATCCTCGACGCGGGTCATCACCGACCAGCGCACCCCGAAGGGGTCTCGGATGCTCGCGAAGCGGTCGCCCGACACGAAGTCGGCGGGCGCCTCGCGCACGGTCGCCCCCGCCGCGACGGCCCGCTCCACGACGGCGTCGACGTCGGGCACGTACAGCCCCATCGAGTAGCAGTCATCCTCGCCCTCTGGCGCGGCGACGAGGTGATAATCGGGCATCGGCTCCCCGAGCTGCAGGTGACCGGCGCCGAAGTCGAGCTCGGCGTGCGCGACCGCGCCGCCCATCTCGGTGACGTCGACGACCCGCGCCCCGAACACGTCGCGGTAGAACTCGATCGCGGCGGCGGCTCTCGGGATCGCGAGGAAGGGCGTCAGGCTCGTCGAACCGTGGGGCATGCCTGCTGTGGTGTGCGCGCCGTTCGCGGCGCGCGTCTCGTGTGCGTCCATGCCCTCAGCGTAGGATCGCCGCAGGGGCGCGGCTTGCAGATTCGCGCCAGATCTCCACGGCGGCGCGGTGCCGCCCCGGCAGACGGCGGAGGGGCGATGGGCGAGGATCGGCGCGGCGTGCTCTACCCGCAGCGCCTGCCCGAGTTCCACCGGGTGCCGCCGCGCGCCGGGCTGGAGCACGCGGTGCGCTGGTTCTGGATCCCCGAGTGGCGACTCGCCGAGGGCGAGGAGTCGCGGCAGGAGCTGCTGCCGTTCCCCGCGTGCAACATCGTGGTGGAACCGGAGGGCGCCATCGCGGTCGACCCGGCGACGCAGCGCTCGGAGCGCGTGCTGACCGGCAGCGGCTGGGCCGTCGGCGCGCTGCTGCGGCCCGCGGCGGTGCCGACCCTGGCCCCCGATCCCGCCGCGATCCGCGATGCCGCCCGGCCCGTCGACGACCCGGGCCTGCTCGCCGACGTGACACGCGCGATGTCGGATCCGTCGGCATCGGGGCGGGAGCGCCGCGAACGCGCCGTGGCGCGGCTCTCGCACTGGATCGCCGAGCGGGTGCCCGCACCGGGTTCGCCCGAGGAGGGCGACGGTGCGATCGCGAACCGTCTCGCGGAGGCGCTCGCGGATCCCGCACTGACCCGCGTCGACCAGCTGCCGGATCGCCTGCACGTCTCGGCCCGCACGCTGCAGCGCGTCGCCGAACGCTTCTTCGGGCTGTCGCTGCACTCGATGATCCGCAGGCGGCGCATCCAGGAGGGCGCCGAACGGCTGCGCGAGCACACGGGGCTCGGGATCGCCGACCTCGCGAGCGAGCTCGGCTACGCCGACCACGCGCACTTCACGACCGACTTCAAGCGGCTGCTCGGGGTCACCCCGAGCGAGTACCGGCAGCGGGCCCGCGACTGATCCGGCGCCCTCGACGCTGCGCGCAACGCGGATGGGCCGGGAACCGCGCCCGCGAGAGCCCGCTCCGGGAGCCGCGGGCCGCGGCCCTCAGATCGTGAAGTCGCTCGCGGCGCGCGCCGCGGTGACCGTCTTCATGTAGTCGATCACGGGCAGGTGCTCGGGATGCTCGGCGTACTCGGCCAGACCGGCGGCGTCGTCGAAGTCGGCGATGAGCGTCAGATCGTAGTTGGCGCCGTCGAACAGCTCGTTGCGGTGCAGCGAGAGGGCGCGCACCGAGGGCACGCGCTCGCGCAGCGGCGCGATGCGGGCGATCGCCTCGACCGCCTGGGCGTCGCGCTGCTCGCGGGTCTCACCGGCGAACTTCCAGCTCACGATGTGGCGCAGGGTCATGGGGGCTCCTTCGTGGGGGCTCGCCGCCGGTGCAGCGGAGCGGGGGTCAGTTGCGGGAGAACAGGCGCGGGCGGCGGGCGGCCTTCTCGACCGCGGCGGAGAGCCGGGCGGGATCGACCCGCCAGATCGCGTGGCGGCGCCCGTTGATCTGCACCACCGGGATGTCCTCCGAGTGGCGGCGCGCGAGCTCCTCGTCCCGCAGGATGTCGAGCTCGGTGAGCTCGGTGACGATCCCGCGCCGCCCCAGCTCATCGCGCACCTCCGCGATCGCCGCACGGGCGTCGTCGCAGAGATGGCAGCCGGGCTTGCCGATGAGGGTGAGCTGCACGGTCGTCACGATCGACCAGTGTAGCCCGACGGAACGACGAGAGGGCGCCGGGCCTCGGCCCGACGCCCTCTCGCGTCTCGCACTCCGGGCGGTGCCGTGAACGGCGCCGCCGGCGCGATTACTTCTTGTTGCGACGCTGGTGACGCGTCTTGCGCAGCAGTTTGCGGTGCTTCTTCTTGGACATGCGCTTGCGGCGCTTCTTGATTACTGAACCCACGGTTACCTCACAACGTCTCTCGGGCCGAAGGTATCGCGGCCCACAAAACACTTATATTACCGGTTCATGCCCACGAGCGCGAAACGGCGGGCGGCTCGAAGCGCGAAACGTGCTACGCGCGCAGCTTGAAGCGGGCCACCAGCTCTTTGACGCGGTGCTCGGCCCGGGCCGCGGCGCGGCCGATGCGCTCGGCCGCCGCGGCGGTCTCCTCGGAGAGCACCTCGTCGCCGTCGAGGGGGTCGCCGAACGGGTCGTCGCCGTCGGGGCCCGGCACCCGGTCGCCGTCCTCGGAGAGGTACTCGACCGTCACCTCGGTGTCGAAGCCGGCCGACAGGAACGGGATCACGAAGTCTTCGACCATCTCGAGCGGCTCGGGATCGAGGGCGTAGAAGCGGTGCTGCCCCTCCTCGCGCACGGTCACCAGCTCGGCCTCGCGCAGCACCTTCAGATGCTTCGACACCGTGGGCTGGCTGATCTCGAGCTGCCCGACGATCTCGGAGACGCTCATCTCGGCGTCCTGCTGGTGACGTTCGAGCAGCACGCGGAGAATGTCGCGCCGCGTCGCGTCGGCGATGACTCCGAAAATATCTGGCATGGTGTCAAGGTTAGTCGGCCCGCGCGTTTCTCGCCCGCGGCGTACCGTGCCGGATCGCTCCGGCGTGTGTAGCATGACTGCTATCGAAGCGAACCGGGGCGCCCGGTCTCGCACTGCCGCAGGGGAAGAAGGAGTCGTGAGGGCACACGCCGTGAGCCGTCGGGCCTCCGCCCCGCTCTCGCAGAAGTCGTGGGTCAGCGCCATGATCCACTCCTCGCCCGCACGCTTCGCGCTGCTCGTCTTCACGAGCCTGATCCTGCTCTGGACGGCGATGCTCTCGCTGCCCATCGCGAGCCGCACGGGTGAGATGACGCCGCTCGCCGACGCGCTCTTCACCTCGGTCTCCGCGATCTGCGTGACCGGCCTCTCGACGGTCGACATGTCGGGTCACTGGTCGCTGTTCGGCGAGCTGCTGATCCTCGCCGGCCTGCAGATCGGGGGCATCGGCGTGCTCACCCTCGCGAGCATCCTCGGTCTCACCGTCACCCGCCGGCTGGGCCTCAGGCAGCGCCTGCTCGCGGCGGGCGACACGAACCCGATGCGCATGGGCCGCGACGTCTCGGAGAGCCAGGCGGTGGGTCTCGGCGAGATCGGCGGGCTGCTGGTGGCGGTGGCGGCGAGCCTCGTGGTGATCGAGGTCGCGCTCACGGCGCTCATCACGCCGCGGCTCATGGCCGCCGGCTACGACTTCTGGCACGCGCTCTGGAACGGCTTCTACCTCGCGGCCTCGGCGTTCACCAACACCGGCTTCGTGCCGCTGCCCGGCGGCCTCGAGCCGTTCAACACCGACCTCTACCTGCTGAGCGTGCTCGCCATCGGCGTGTTCCTCGGCGCCATCGGCTTCCCCGTGATCTTCGCGCTCTACCGCTACATCACCGGCGGCGGCTGGCGCGCGCACAAGCGCCTCGGCCTGCACGCGAAGCTCACCCTCTCGACGACGCTCATCTTCGTCGTGGTGGGGTGGATCGCGATCGCCGGGCTCGAGTTCGCGAACCCTGCCACGCTCGGCGGCCAGGGCTTCTGGGAGACGCTGCTCAGCTCGGGCTACATGTCGGTCATGACCCGCTCGGGCGGGCTCGGGATCATCGACCCGGTCGACATGAACGGCTCGACGCTGCTGGTCATGGACATGCTGATGTTCGTGGGCGGCGGATCGGCGTCGACCGCGGGCGGCATCAAGGTCACCACGCTCGCCGTGCTCTTCCTCGCCGCCTACGCCGAGGCCCGCGGCTACCGCGACATCCAGGTGTTCGACCGCCGCATCCCGAACGAGGTGCTGCGCGTGTCGGTCTCGATCCTCATCTGGGGCGCGACGATCGTGCTCGTCGCGACGGTCGCGCTGCTGCAGCTGACGGGCCGTCCGCTCGACATCGTGCTGTTCGAGGTGATCTCGGCGTTCGGCACCTGCGGGCTCTCGACGGGCCTGTCGAGCGAGGTCTCCGACCCCGGAAAGTACATTCTCGCGGCCACCATGTGGGCGGGCCGGGTGGGCACGGTGACGCTGGCCGCCGCCGTCGCGGCCTCGAGCCGTTCCCGCCTCTTCAAGCTCCCCGAGGAGAGGCCGATCGTTGGTTGACATCCGTGTTGAGATCACCGCCGCACCGGTGATAGCACCTCACGAAAGGGAGATCGTTGGTTGGCATTCGCATTGAGATCACCGCCGCACCGGTGATAGCACCTCACGAAAGGCAGATCGTTGGTTGACATTCGCAGTGACGCCCCGGTGATCGTGATCGGCCTCGGCCGGTTCGGCGCCGCGACCGCAGGACAGCTCGACCGCCAGGACCGCGAGGTGCTGGTGGTCGACACCGACCCTCAGCTCGTGCAGAAGTGGGCGGATCGTGTGACCCACGCCGTGCAGGCCGACGCCCGCTCGATGGACGCGCTGCGCCAGATCGGCGCCGACGAGTTCCAGATCGCGGTCGTCGCGACGGGAGCCTCGATCGAGTCGAGCGTGCTCATCGCCGCGAACCTCGTCGACCTCGGCATCCCCCAGATCTGGGCGAAGGCGATCTCGCTCTCGCACGGCAAGATCCTCGAGCGCATCGGGGTGAACCACGTCATCTACCCCGAGCGCGAGGCCGGCGAGCGGGTCGCGCACCTGCTGAGCGGCAGCATGCTCGACTTCATCCAGTTCGACAACAACTACGTCATCGCGAAGATGTACCCGCCGCGCTCGATCCGGGGCCGCTCGCTCTCGGAGAGCGGCGTGCGCACGCGCTACCGCGTGACGGTGGTCGGCGTGAAGACCCCGGGGCAGCCGTTCACGCACGCCACGCAGGACACGGTGGTCTCACCGCACGACCTCATCATCGTGAGCGGCACCGCGGCCGACGTGGAGCGCTTCGCCGCGATCGGCTGAGCTCGGGATCGCGCGAGCGCGTCCCGGACCCGTCGAGAGGCGGGAAACGCACGTGATCGGCGCCGGTCACAGGCTTTTCTCGCCTCTCGGCGGGTATCGCGCAGGGCCCGCGGGCGCGGTTCGACCGCCTCGTCAGCCGGCGACGGCCGCGGCGACCTCGGCGAAGACCCCCGCCGCCCAGTCGCGCGCCGCCTCGGCGGCCGGGATCGAGCCGCCGGCGTCGTGCCGCCCGTACTCCCCCACTCGCGTCGCGCCGCACGCCTGCAGCGCCTCGTCGACGAGCTCGCTGCCCCGCGAGTAGGTGCGCTCGTAGCTGCGGTCGCCCATGCCGAAGACGGCGTAGCGCACGCCCGCGAGCTCCGGCCGGTCGTCCGTCAGCTCCCGCACGAAGGGCTGCGCCGCACTCGGCACCTCGCCGTCGCCGTAGGTGGAGCAGATCACGAGGTGCATGCGCGACGGGTCGAGGTCGGCCGCGCGCACCTCGGCGAGATCGCGCACCACCAGGTCCGCTCCCTCGCCGAACGCGCGGGCGAGCTCGTCGGCCACGAGCTCGGCCCCGCCCGACTCGGTGCCGAAGAGGATCGTGGTGGGCGCCGCCGGCCCGATGCCCGATGCCGCACCCGTCTCGAGCGGTGGCAGTTCGAGGCCGGTGTCGGCCGCGGTCTCGAGCTGCGCTTCCCGGGTGGGCAGTTTCGCGCGTTCGCGACCGGGCGCGGCCGTGAGGCGCTCGCGCAGGTCGATGCGGCGCCAGCCGTCGAAGTCGGTCTCACCCGCGATCGGGGGCAGGCCGGCGGCCGACACGGTCACCGCTCCCGATTGGAGGTCGGCCGCGATGACGCGGGCGAGATCGCGGGCGTCGGCGCGCTGGTCCGGGATCGTGCCCCGCGGGCCGCGGCGCAGCCACCCGGCCGTGTAGAGGCCGGGCTCCACCCGCCCGTCGGGGTGCGCCCCCGGCTCGAGCGGACTGCCGTCGTCGGCCGCGAAGCCGATCGCCGTGATGACGTCGTCGACGGCGATCCTCGTCTCGCCCTCAGCTCCCCGGAACACCGCGGTCTCGACGCGCCCCTCGCCCTCGAGCCGCTCGGGCGCGAGCCCGAACCACCACTCGATCGTGATGCGCGGCTCGGCTTCCCCGGCGGGTGCCCCGGGTCCCGCGGCACCCGCACCGCCAGCGCCGCCCGCACCCGCGCCCCGCGCGGTGAGCGCCCGCACGGCGTCGATGCGCGCGTCGCGGCCGTCGTCGGCGAGCTCGCCCGCCCCGTGCACGACGTGCCGCACGCCCGCGAGGCCCGCGAGCTCCCGCACCATGACCGGGTCGAAGCGCGCGGTCGCCGGACCGCTGCGGCCCACCACGTGCACGGTGCGCACGCGCTCGGTGAAGCGCCGGTGCGCGGCGTCGTCGATGTCGGATCCCTCGAGGCCTGCGGCGTCGCGCGCGATGAGCCGCACGATGTCCATGGCCACGTTGCCGTGGCCGACGACGGCGACGCGCTCCCCGAGCGGGTCGGGCACGGGCTCGTCGGGGTGGCAGTTGAGGAAGCGGGTCACCGCGCCCGCCCCGCGCACACGGACGAGGTCTGCGCCGGGAACGGGGAGCCGCGCGTCGCGGTGCATGCCGGTCGCGAGCACCACCGCGTCGTACGCTCCGCGCAGGTCTTCGAGCGAGACGTCGGCGCCGACGCGGCAGCTGCCGCGGAATCGCACGCCCTCCTCGGTGAAGAGCCGATCGAACTGCCGGGCCACGGCCTTCGTGCCCTGATGATCGGCGGCGACCCCGTAGCGCACGAGGCCGTAGGGCGTGGGCAGCTCGTCGAACACCTCGATCGGCGCGGTGGGGAAGCTGCGTCGCATCGCCTGGGCGGTGAAGCTGCCCGCGGGGCCGGATCCCACGATCGCGACGCGCGGCGCCGGCGGCGCCGCCTCGCCCGCTGCGGCAGCAGCGGGGCGGGCCGAGCGGCGGCCGCTCCAGGCGACGGGCAGCTTCGTCATGCCCCGGAACACCCACCCGCCGATCTCGGCCGGATCGTCTTCCACGAGCGAGAGGCCGTCGAGCGATGAGAAGAGGAGCGGCAGCGCGACCTCGGCGACCTCGGCTCGGGCGGCCCAGGCGCCGAGGCACACGTGCACGCCCTTGCCGAAGGCAAGGTGCGGCTTGGACTCGCGGCGGATGTCGAACGACGCGGGATCGTCCCAGACCCGCTCGTCGCGGTTGGCGGAGAGGATGCAGATGCCGAGGCGGGCGCCCGCGGGCAGCCGCACGCCGACGAGGTCGGTGTCGCGCGTCACCTGGCGCGAGTAGAGGCCGATGGGCGCCACCCACCGGATCGTCTCGTCGAAGACGGCCTGCCACAGCGAGGGGTCGCTCTCGACGGCGGCGCGCTGCTCGGGGTGGGTGAGCAGCCCCCAGGCGGCGACGCCGAGGGCGTCGCGGGGCTCGTTGAGGCCGCCGCCGATCGTCATCTTCACGTTGGCCCGGATGCGGTCGAGCGGCATCTCGTAGTCGGGGATGCGCAGCAGCTGCGAGAGCAGCGACTCGTTCGGGTTGGCGGCGTGCCACGCGAGCATCTCGTCGAGCGCCGCGTCGACCTCGTCGAACGACTGCTTGCCGAGCGCCCACACCTCGGGGTCGTCGGCGTAGTTGCCGGTGGCGTCGATCATCGTCTGCGACCAGCGCTGCAGATCCTGCTGGGTGGCGTTGTGCAGGCCGATGAGCTCGCGCAGGCTCTCGGCGGCGAAGGGGGCCGAGAAGTCCCAGATCAGGTCTGCGCCGGGGCCCTTCGCGATGAACTCCTCGAGGTAGCGCTCGGCGTTGCGCTGGAACTTCGACTTCCAGACCCGCTGCACGGCGCCCGGGCGCAGCGCCGGCTGCCAGGCCTTGCGCTCGATGTAGTGCTCGGGGTCGTCCCGGCGCAGCATCGAGTGGCCCATCGCGCGGATCTGCAGCGAACCCTGTTCGTCGGCCGAGAAGATCTGCTGGTCGAGCTCGGTCTCGTGCACAGCCTCGTAGGAGGTGATGAGGTAGCGGCCGACCTGCGGCACCCAGTGCACGCCGCCCTCGGCGCGCAGCCGCTCGTAGATGGGGAATGGATCGCGATAGAGATCGGGAATGGTCACCCAGTCGGCGACCGGAGCCTCGTTGCTCGTCATGGCGCACCTCGTCGTTCTGAACTGCCGTACGCCTTCGAGTATGCTCGGCGCATAAACGAAACAAAAGCGGAATTATCTGCATTGTTTATTCGATAACGTGCAACAATAGGCGGCATGATCCGCACCTCGTCCGAAGGCCCCGCGCTCGAGTGGGGCATCAAGCGCTCCCTCGTGCAGTACGTGATCGGCATGCCCGACGGCTCGGCGAGCGTGCTCCCTCCCGCCCGGGTGGCCCGCGAGGGGTTCCGCTTCCCGGCGGCGGACCCCGCTCGGACCACTGACCCCGATGCCGCCGGCATCTCCGACCGAACGCTCCGCTTCACCGGAACGGTGACGCTCAGCGGGCACAGCGGCATGCTGAGGCTCGTGTTCGAGGACCCCTGGCTGGTGCCGGGCGCGCGCCCCGGCCAGGCGTGGGAGCTCACGATCGCAGACCCCTACGAACCGGGATCGCGCCTGGCCTTCGCCGCCATCGAGCGCCTCGAACTCGACTTTTCGAACTGCTTTTCCGCGAGGTGGAGCGAATCCCAAAAAGTCGGTCTCAGTTCGGATTGGGGTCTGCAACTCGACCCCATGAAGTCGGAGTCGCTAGTAATCNCAACCTCGATCGAAAAGTGCTTCGAAAACTTCGCCTCGGGTCCCTACGCCGCCGGCACCGAGGTCGACGACCCGGTGGTGGTCGCGCGTGGCTGAACCGCTCGACGCGCCCCTGCCCGGGTTCACCCTGCGCCAGCTGGCCTACTTCGTCGCGGCCGCCGACGAGGGCACCATCACGGGCGCCGCCGAGCTGCTGCGCGTCTCGCCCTCGGCGATGTCCGACGCCATCACCGAGCTCGAATCGGTCATGCGCGAGCGGCTGTGCGTGCGCCGCCGGGCCCACGGGCTCACCCTCACGCCCGCGGGGGCTCAGCTCGTGCGCCACGCCCGGCTCATGCTCGCCGAGGCCGAGGAGCTGCGCCGCTCCGTCGGGGGCGGCGGGCAGCTGTCCGGCCCCGTCGTGATCGGCTGCTATCCGACGCTCGCGCCGACCGTCCTGCCGCCGCTGCTGCAGGACTTCGCCGAGCTGCACCCGCACATCGACCTCTCGATCCGCGAGGCGACGCAGGATCGGCTGGCCGAGGATCTCGCGTCGGGCCGCATCGACGTGGCGTTCGTCTACGACATGCTGGTGCCCGGCGACACCGAGCGCGCCAGGCTCTACGAGCTGCAGGCGCACGCGCTGCTCGCCGCCGACCACCCGCTCGCGGGGCGGGCGAGCGTGCGGCTCGACGAGCTCGTGGGCGACGACCTGATCCTGCTCGATGCGCCGCCCTCGAGCGAGCACACCCTCTCCGTGTTCGCCGAGCGCGGTCTGCGCCCGCGCATCAGGCATCGCACGGCGAGCTACGAGGTGGTGCGCACGCTCGTCGCCCGCGGCCTCGGGTACGGCGTCCTGGTGACGCGGGTCGCCAACCCCGAGAGCTACGAGGGCCTGCCCCTCGTCGCGAAGACGATCGTTCCGCCGGTGCGCCCGGTCGCGATCGACATGATCTGGGCTCCGGATCGGCCGGTCCCCGCGCGAACCCGGGCCCTGATCGAGTTCGCGCGGGGCGTCGCCTGGCCCTCGTGAGGGCCGCGGGTCAGACCGTGGCCGCCTCCCGCTGCGGCTCCTCGGAGCGCTCGATGAGCGGGGTGCCCCAGCGGTCCTTGATGACGAGCACGGCCACGAGCGAGATGGCGCCCATGACGGCGAGGTAGATCGACACGGATCCGATCCACCCGGTGCTCTGCTGCAGCCAGGTCGCGATCGTGGGGGCGAACGCGCCGCCGAGGATCGCGCCGAGCGCGTAGGAGAGGGAGACTCCCGAGTAGCGCACCCGCGAGGGGAAGATCTCGGCGAAGTACGCGGCCTGCGGGCCGTAGGTGAGTCCGGTGGACACCATCCAGGCGGCGAGCGAGACGGCCACCATCGCCACGATCTGCGTGTCGACGAGCAGGAAGAGCGGGAACGCCCACAGGATCTGCAGGGCGTAGCCGACGAGATACACCTTGCGGCGGCTCTGCCAGCGGTCCGACAGCCAGCCGCCGAGCAGCGTGGTGAGCGCCCACACCGCCGAGGCGAGCGTGACGCACCACAGCACCGCCGTGCGGTCCATGCCGTGCACGGTCGTGGCGTACGAGAGCACGTAGCCGCCCGTCGACATGTAGCCCGCGGCGTTGTTGCCCGCGAAGGTGAGGGCGACGAGGATCACGAGCCACCAGTGCTTCTTCAGCAGCTCCACGAGCGGCATCTTGGAGCGGGCCTTGCTCTCGCGCAGCTCGAGGAACACGGGGCTCTCCTCGACCGAGCGGCGGATGATGAAGCCCACCACGAGCAGCACGACGCCGATGAGGAACGGGATGCGCCAGCCGAACTCGAGGAAGCCCTCGGGGCCGTAGGCCGCGGTGGTGATGGCGAGCACGCCCGAGGCGAGCAGCATGCCGAAGGGCACGCCGAGCTGCGGCGCCGAGCCGAACAGCCCGCGCTTGCCGTCGGGGGCGTGCTCCACGGCCATGAGCGCCGCGCCGCCCCACTCCCCGCCGGCCGAGAAGCCCTGCAGGATGCGCAGCAGCACGAGCAGCACCGGCGCGAGCACACCCACCTGCGCGTAGGTCGGCAGCACGCCGATGAGCGTGGTCGCGGCGCCCATGAGCACGAGGGTCATGACGAGCATGGCCCGGCGCCCGACGCGGTCGCCGAGGTGCCCGGCGACGATGGCTCCGAGGGGTCGGAACAGGAAGCTGATGCCGACCGTCGCGAACGAGACGAGCAGCGAGGCCTGCTGACCCAGCGGCTCGAAGAAGAGCTGGGCGAACACGAGCGCGGCCGTGTTCGCGTAGATGAAGAAGTCGTACCACTCGATGGTGGTGCCGACCATGGTGGCGATGGCGACGCGGCGGCTTTCGCGACGCGGGCGGCTCGGTGCCGACGTGGACATGACAGACTCCCTTGTCCGTAGTGAGATGTGCGGCCCGCACCTCCTCGGCGCGGGCCACACACATCATCGGCCGTCGGCCATACACGGATCAAACGGATTTAACTGCATATCAAATGCTGCAAAACCGAAGAATAGGGAGGGTGCCGGTCTACTCGCCCCGCTCCAGCTCCTCCGATCGCCGCACGTTCGCGGCGAGCGCCCGGTCGAAGAGATCGCCCCAGTCGGCCGCCTGCAGCACCTCGACGGCCCGCTCGGTGGTGCCCTTCGGGCTCGTCACGTTGCGGCGCAGCTGCTCGGGCTCATCGTCGCTGCGCACCATCAGCTCGGCCGCGCCCGCGATCGTCTGCTGCACGAGCAGGCGGGCCTGATCCGCGTCGAAGCCGAGCCTCCGCGCCGCCGCGATCATGTGCTCGGCGTAGAGGTACACGTAGGCCGGGCCGGATCCCGAGACGGCCGCGACGTCGTTGATCTGATCCTCGCGCACCACCAGCACCTCGCCCACGGTCTCGAACAGGCGCCGCACCGTGGCGACGGCCTCCTCGCCCGCCGAGGCCCCACCGGCGATGCCGGTCACCCCGCGCCCGATGTGCGACGGGGTGTTCGGCATCGCCCGCACGACCGCGACGCCCTCGGGGAGCTCGGCCTCGATCGCCCTGCTCGGCACGCCCGCGGCGACGCTCACGACGATCGCCCCCGGCTCGAGGGCGTCGGCGATCCCTCGCGCCGCTTCGGCGACCGTCCACGGCTTCACCGCGAGGATCACGAGCCCGGCGCCGCGCACCGCGTGGCGGTTGGCGTCGGGATCGCTCTCGCCCGCGTAGGCGACCACGTCATCCGCGCCCTCGAACGCCGCGGCGCTCGAGACCGACCGGGCGGTGACCGCGATCGGGAGCTCGATCTCCACCCCGGGGGCGCGCAGCCCCGCCAGGATCGCGCCGCCCATGGAGCCGACGCCGATCATGGCGGTGCGCGGAAGTGCTGCTGACTGCGTTGAGTTGCTCATGCTTCCCCAGTGTAGGTACTCCCCGGGGATCAGACCGTGATGACCTTCGGGGCGGCGACGGCCTTCAGACCGTGCGCGCCGAACTCGAGTCCGTAGCCCGAGGCCTTCACCCCGCCGAACGGCACCATCGGGTTGAGCGTGCCGTGCTGGTTGATCCAGACCGTGCCGGCTTCGATGCGCTCCGCCACGCGACGCGCCTCCCCCGGATCCCCCCAGACCGAGGCCCCGAGGCCCTGCTCGGAGGCGTTGGCGCGGGCGATCGCGTCGTCGAGATCGGAGTAGCGGATCACCGGGATCACCGGGCCGAACTGCTCCTCGTCGACGAGAGCCGCGCCGTCCTCGATGTCGGTGACGATCGTCGCGCGGTAGAACTGCGCGCCGAGCTCCTCCGCGGGCTCGCCGCCGGTCACGATCCTCGCCCCCCGGGCGCGCGCGTCGTCGACGAGGCGCGAGACGATCTCGAACTGCTGCGGCGTCGTCAGCGGCCCGAGCAGGCTGCCCTCATCCGTCCCGGGCCCCATCGGGATCGACTCCGCCAGCTCCGCGAGCGCGGCGACCACCTCGTCGTGCACGGAGTCGTGCACGTACAGGCGCTTCAACGCGGCGCAGGTCTGGCCGGTGTTGATGAAGATGCCCCAGAAGAGCCCCTCGGCGATCGCCCGCGCATCGGCTCCGGGGAGCACGATTCCCGGGTCGTTGCCGCCCAGCTCGAGCGTGAGCCTCGCGAGGTTGTCGGCCGAGCTGCGCACGATCTCCCGGCCCGTCTCGGTCGACCCGGTGAACATCACCTTGTCGATGCCGGGGTGGCTCGCGATGCGCGCTCCTACATCCCGGTTGCCCGAGACGACGGTCAGCACCCCCTCCGGCAGGTGCCGGTTCATGAGTTCGACGACCGCGAGCACGCTGAGCGGGGTGTAGCTGCTCGGCTTCACCACCACCGCGTTCCCCATGCGCAGCGACGGGGCGATCTGCCAGATGCCGATCAGCGCGGGCCAGTTCCACGGCCCGATCGCCGCCACCACGCCGAGCGGCACGTAGTGCAGCTCGGAGCGGGTGCCCTCCGCCTCGAACAGCACCTCGGGCTCGATCGCGGTGTCGGCCGCGCTGCGCACCCAGACCGCGCAGCCGCCGGCCTCGAACCGCGCCCCGGCGCCGTTCAACGGCTTGCCCTGCTCCCGCGCGATGATCCGCGCGAGATCCTCGGCGTTCGCCTCGATCTCGTCGGCCGCGAGCCGCAGCAGCCGCGCGCGCTCCTCGTGTCCGAGGCCGGCCCAGGCCGGCTGGGCGGCCCGCGCCGCCTCCACCGCGGCGTCGAGATCGGCCGTCGTGTGCACCGGGGCGTAGCCCATGGTCTCGCCCGTGGCGGCGTCCGGAATCGGGCGCCCCTCCTCCTGTGTCGCGGAGATCGCGTCCAGCAGCGTGTTGTCGGTCATCTCAGTCTTCCTCTCGTCTCGTACCGGCGCACCGCTCAACGGTCGCCGAAGGAGGCCACGCAGGCGCTCGTCGCGTCGTCGTAGGCCACGTCGTCGTAGCTCTCCAGCCCGGCGAGGTACTGCTCGAGCACCCCCTCGGCGTCCTCGAGCCCCTGCTCGGTGGCGAGCTCGATCCACATCTCCTGACCCGAGTCGCCGAGCGCGTCCTTCCAGGCCTGGGTGTCCTGCTCGGCCCACGCCGTGAGCGATTTCACGGTCGGGGCATCCTTCATCTGCTGGCACTGGCCGGCCGCGACCTCGTTGAACGCCGCGATGCCCTCACCGGTGTTCAGCTCCTCGGTCACCTGGTCGAACTGCTCGCGCAGGTCGTCGGGGAGCGCGTTGTAGGCGTCGGCGTTCACCCACATGCCGAAGGTCGAGTACTGGCCGATGCCCGGGTCGGTCCAGTCGGGCAGCAGTTCCATCAGCCCGTAGTTCACCGGGAAGTCGATGGCGCCGCCGATCGTGGAGACGACCCCGCGCTCGACCGCCTCGTAGGTCTCCGGCGCCGTGACGGCGACGATGTTCGCGCCCTCGTTGCCGATGGCCTGCTGGATGATCTTTTCGCATCACTTTTGCTCATCACCCGCATCGAGACCGTCACAGAAGACAGGTGCGAAGCCAAGTCCTGCGCGCCTTTGCCTACGATTCGTAGCCTATGTGTATNAGGTCACCGAACAAAAAGCGTTCGAAAAAGCGGCCGACCGGCCACGTCGCGACGTGGTGCAGGCCGTTGCGCTCCATGATCGCCTTCGCGGGATCGTAGTCCTCGTGCAGGTCGTAGATGGACTGCATCGCGGCCTGGGCGTTCTGGCTGAGGAACGGGATGCTCACCATGCTGGTGGAGGGGAAGTACTGGGGCGTGTAGTCGGGCACCGTGACGCCGATCTGGGCGCGGCCGTCGCGCACGCAGTCGGCGACCTCGGGCGCCTTGCAGAGCGCCTCGGTGGCGGTGCGCTCGAAGGTGATGCGGCCCTCGGTGACCTCCTCGACGCGGTCGAGGAACCAGTTCTGCACGGCCGCGTTCGGGGTGTCGGCCTGAGCGCCGGTCACGAGCGTCCAGGTGACCGATTCCCCGCCGTCTCCGCCGTCTCCGCCCGACGACGCGTTGTTGATGCCGGAGCAGCCGGCGAGCACGAGGCCCGCGACCGCGATGAGGCCGATCGAGGCGGCGGTGCGGCCGACCCGACGGGGGTGCTGGTGGGTGGAGAACATCATTGTCCTTTCGTGGGTGTCCCGCTGCCGTACGGAGCGAGGTTGACTTCATTGTTCAGCGGTGCGCCGGCACTGTCTTTGGCAGGCGGCGCAGACGGATGAGGCGTTCGCGCAAGGAGTCTCAGCCGGCGCTCTGAGCGACGAGCGACGGCAGGAAGAGCGTGATCGCGGGCACGAAGAAGAGGATCGCCGAGACCACGAGATCCATCAGCATGAGCGGCAGCACGCCCTTGAACACCGTCTCGGTGCGCACGCCCGTGGCCCCGGAGACGACGAAGCACGTCATGCCGACCGGTGGCGTCACCATGCCGATCGCCGTGAGCTTCACGACCATGAGGCCGAGCCAGATGCCGTCGAAGCCGAGCTCCATCGCGATCGGATAGATGATCGGGATCGTGATGATGAGCACCGAGATCTCGTCGAGGGCGGTGCCGAGCGGCAGCAGGAGCAGCAGGAGCAGCCCGATCGTCAGCAGCGGCGGCACGTCGAGCCCCGCGACCCAGCTGGTCACGGTGTCGGGCACGTGGGCCGCGATGAGGAAGGTCGAGAACACGCTCGAGCCGACGAGGATCATGAACACCATCGACGTGGTCTGCGCCGTGTCGAGCAGTGCGCCCTTCACGTTGCCCCACATGGTGCTCCAGCCGTCGCGCCGGAACTCCCAGAGCAGGATGAGGAGCGCCACGAACGCGGCGATCGCGGCCGACTCGGTCGAGGTGAAGACGCCGGAGAACATACCGCCGAGGATGATCAGGAAGATCACGCTCAGGCGCACGAGCCCCCGCCACGGCAGGGTGCGCAGCGTGCGGCCGTAGACCTGCTGCACGGCCTCCGTGTCCGGGGTGCCCGGAGGCAGCGCGGCGGCGGCCGCGGTCGGCTCCGCGGTGCGGGCGCGACTCGCGCCGCGCGCCTCGGCGGCGTCGGAGTGCGCGACCGCGACCGCCTCGGCGAGCGTCGCCTCGGGCCGCACGATCTGCCGGTGCCCGACGACCAGGATGTACACGATGTAGCCGAGCGCCGAGAGCACGCCCGGGATGATGCCCGCGGCGAGGATCTGCGCGACCGACTCGCCCGTCATGATCGCGTACAGCACGAGGAAGGTGCTCGGCGGGATCACGACGCCGAGGGTGCCGGCGATGGCCACGATGCCCGTCGCGAGCGCCGCGGGGTAGCCGTAGGCGCGCATCTGGCCGACCGACAGCTTCGACATGGTGGCGGCCGTGCCGATGCTCGACCCAGAGACCGCCGAGAAGCCCGCGCACGCCATGACGGTGGCGACGCCGAGGCCTCCCGGGAAGCGGCTGACCATGTGGTTCGCGACCGCGAACACGTGCTCCGCGATCCGGGCCCGCATGGCGAACATGCCCATGAGTATGAACATGGGGATGATCGTCAGCGAGAAGCTCGCGGTCGCGCTGAAGGGCACGGAGCCGAGCACGTTCGTGGTGTAGCCGGTGCCCTGCAGGATGCCGAGGCCCAGCGCGCCCGAGAGGGCGAGCGAGAGGGCGACCGGCATGCGCAGCATCAGCAGCACGAGCAGCAGCACGACGATCGTGAGCACGATCACTGTGACGAGCATGACGGGTCTCCTGTCCGAGGTGTGGAACGGGGGCGGGCGCTACGCATCGAGCACCACCTCCGCGTCTTCTCCGTAGGCGGTGCGGCCGCGGATCACGCGCACCAGGTTGACGAGCGCGACGATCGCCCAGAACAGCACGCCGGCCGCGATGATCCAGCGCAGCGGCCAGATGGGCCACTGCACGAGGCCGAAGCGGGTCTCGCTCATGCTCGTCGACTGCACGGCGCGCGCGAGGAGGGCGGCGGTCATCCAGGCGAGGATCACGGCGTTGAGCGTCCAGATGAGCATCGACACCGCCCGCGCGAGGCCGGGCTTCAAGCGGTCGGTGACGATCGTGACGGCTACATGGCCGCCCTGGATCGAGGTCCACGCGAGGCCGAGGAACACCGACGCGACGAGCGCCGTCTCGGCGATCTCCATCATGCCGGGCAGGCTCGCGCGGGTGGTCCAGCGCACGAGCACGTCGATCACGGTCGCGAGCATGAGCACCACGAGGGCGCCCGCCGCGATGACGCCGAGCGCGGCGCTGCACCGCTTCAGCCAGCGGTCGAAGGCCGACCCGCCGGGTTCTGCCGAGGTCTCCATGGCGCGCCCTAGCGGTCCCGCCAGAACTCGAAGGCGCGCGTGTGGTCCACGTTGCCGAGGGCGTCCAGCGCCTCGCCCATGACGCGGGTCACGGCGTCGCAGACGGGCGCCTCGCGGCCGGCGGCCTGCTGCACCCGCTGCGCGATCCTCACGTCCTTCGTGAAGAGCGGCAGCGCGAAGCCGCTCGCGTACTGCTCGCCCACGACGTGCGCGGGCAGCACGTGGGTGGTGACGAAGCTCTGCCCCGTCGAGGCGTTGAACACCTCGACCATCACATCGGGGTCGAGGCCGAAGTCGGCGCCCGCGGCGAGCGCCTCGGATGCCGCGGTGAACGCCGCCGCGGCCACGAAGTTGTTGAGGGCCTTCATCGCGTGCCCGGTGCCCAGCCTGCCGGTGCGGAAGATGCGCGAGCTCATCGTCTCGATCACGGGGATCGCCCGCTCGGCCGCGGCGGCGTCGTCGGCGCCGAGCATGATCGAGAGGGTGCCGTCGACCGCTCGTTCCCGCGCACCCGACACGGGGGCGTCGACGAGGGCGTACCCCGCGCGGTGCAGCGCCTCGCCCGTCTCGACGGTCTCGGTCGGATCCGACGAGCTCATGTCGACGAAGACCGTGCCGGGGCGGGCCGGGATACGGGGGGCGCCGTCGCCGTCGAGCAGCGCCTCGCGCACGATGGCGCTGGTCGGCAGCATCATGACGATCACCTCGCGATCGGCGAGGTCTGCGACGCGCTCCACGGCCGACGCGCCGACGCGTCCCGCGAGCTCTCGCGCACGGTCGTGATCGACGTCGAACAGGGCCAGGTCGAACTCCCCCGACGCCGCGATGTTGCTGGACATGGGGTCGCCCATCGTGCCCAGACCGATGAAGCCGACCCGTGTGATCCGCTCGTTCATGTCGTTGCTCCTCTCCCGCACCCGCTAGGGGCGCTCCGCTTCCCCGTCGAGATCCAGCGCGATGCCCCGCTCCTCGAGGATCTCCTCGAGCGCGCGCAGCCCCTCGACCGCGGCGGGGATGCCGCAGTAGAGGATCGAGTGCACGACGACCTCGCGCAGCTCGACCGGGGAGACGCCGTTGGCCAGCGCACCGCGCGCGTGCACCCGCAGCTCGTGCGACTTGCCCTGCGCGATCAGCATCGCGAACGTGATGCGGCTGCGCTCGGCGTACGAGAGCCCGTCGCGCTGCCAGATATCGCCGAAGCAGTACCGGGTGACGAAGTCCTGCAGCTTGTCGTTGAGGTCGGTGGTGTGCTCCACCTGACCCTCCGCCCCCTCGGGTCCGAACATGGTGCGTCGCTGACGCAGGCCGACGTCGTACAGCTCGTCTCGGATCACGATCCACTCCTTCGAAGATTCGCCGCGGCCGCGTCGCCGCGCTGCTCATCAGTGTGCCCGAGGCGGCGGGCGCGTCACTTGTCCGCTGCCGCAGTCCCGCTGGCAGATCGCGCAGCCCGTCGCGCGGCCCGCCGCCCGGGCTGGAAGCGGCGGCCGGTTGGTCGTACTCTTGCACACGGACGATGATGTTCACCGGGCAAGGAGGCATGCCGATGTCGGCGCACGATCCCCAGTATTCGATGGAGTCGCACGAGTCGGTCGGATTCGACGAGTGGGTGCGGCTGGTCGGCAACCGCTTCGTGCCGCTCGCGCTGTCGACCGGCTCGCCCGAGACCTTCACGGGCACGATCCGCACCCGCACCATCGGCGGCATCTGCGTCACCGACATCGCCGCGTCGTCGCACAGCGTGCACCGGCTCTCGAACGCCATCCGCCGCGACAAGAACGACCACCTCAAGCTGAGCATGCAGCTCGAGGGCACCGGTCTCGTGATGCAGGACGGTCGCAGCGCCCACCTCAACCCGGGCGACGCCGCCATCTACGACACGTCGCGCCCCTACACCCTCGAGTACGGCGGGCCCATGCGGTCGCTCGTCATGCTCTTCCCCCACTCCATGCTGGGGCTCTCGGCGAGCATGGTGCACACGGTCACCGCGGCGCGGCTCGCGGGCGACACGGGGATCGGCCGCGTGATCTGCCCCTTCATGCAGCACATGGCCGAGAACCTCGACCAGCTCGAGGGCGTGAACGGCTCTCGCATCATGCACAGCGCCTTCGAGCTCATCACGGCGCTGCTCTCGTCCGAGATCCAGGCGACGTCGACGCGCGACGAGCACGGCGTGGCGTTCGAGTCGGTGCGCATGTACATCGACTCGCACCTCTGCGACCCCGATCTCAACACCGACTCCATCGCGAAGACCCACTTCATCTCCACGCGCCAGCTGCAGTACCTGTTCCAGGAGGAGGGGCTCACCGTCTCCGGCTACATCCGGTCGCGGCGCCTCGAGCGCTGCCGCATCGACCTCGAAGACTCCGCGCTGCAGGAGCGCACGGTGCTGCAGATCGCGCAGGCCGGGGGCTTCGTCGACCTCAGCCACTTCAGCAAGCTCTTCAAGTCGACTTACGGTCGCACGCCGCGCGAGCACCGACTCGCGCATCTCCGCGCAGTCGCGCTTCTATGACCCGATCCGGAGGCCTCCCCCGTAGAATATGGGCAAGCGACGAAGGGATCGAGATGACCGCGGGTAGCGAGCACCGGGCACACATCGAAGAGGCGCTGCTGGACGGCGCGAGGATCTCCCGGGTGATCAGCCTCGACCTCGGAGAGGCCGACGGCGAACTCATGGTCGCGGCGAAGGTGGACCTCGATCCCGATCTCACGATGCGCGAGGTCTCGTTCGTGCTGCACCAGGCCAAGCGCCGGGTGCAGGCCGCGGTCGCCGAGGTCGCCGTGATCTACCTCGAGCCCGACGTCTACCTCGACCCGAACGCGGCGACGCCGTCGACCAGCTCCATCGTCACGCTGTCGTACGACTGACCCGTCGCGCACCGAGAGTTCACCGGCGCGTCACGCGCCGAGCCCCACGAGGACATCCGCGCTCCCTAGCGTGGTGTCGGATCGGCACCGCCCCGGGCGGTGCCGCGAGCGCCGACCCGGCGATCCGCACCCACGTCACGAAAGGGAATCCACGTGAATTCTCGCGCACTCCTGCGCTCCGCAGCCCTGGTCACCACCGCCCTCCTGCTGGGCGGCACCCTCGCGGCCTGCTCCTCGAACGGCGGCGACGACACCGCTTCGGGGAACGCCGTCGACGCCTCGACCGCCACCAGCGCAGCCGATCTCGGCGGCTTCGACGCGCTCGTCGCAGCCGCTCAGGCCGAGGGCGAGCTCAACGTGATCGCGCTGCCCGAGGACTGGGCCAACTACGGCGCGATCATCGCCGGCTTCGAGGAGGAGTACGGCATCACAGTCAACTCCGCGTCGCCCGACGCGTCGAGCGCCGAGGAGATCCAGGCCGCCGAGAACCTCAAGGGCCAGGACACCGCCCCCGACGTCTTCGACCTCGGCGCGGCCGTCGCGCTCGAGAACACCGACAAGTTCGCGCCCTACAAGGTCGAGACCTGGGACGACATCCCCGACGAGAACAAGCACCCCGAAGGGCTGTGGGTGAACAACTACTCGGGCGTCATGTCGATCGGCTACGACAGCGACAAGCTGCCCGAGCCCACCTCGCTCGACGATCTGCTGAGCGACGACTACCGCGGTGCGGTCGCGCTGAACGGCGACCCGACGCAGGCCGGTGCGGCGTTCGCCGCGGTGGGCTGGATCGCGGCGCTGAACGGCGGCGGCGTCGACGACTTCGGCCCCGGCATCGACTTCGTGGGGCAGCTGCGCGGAGCGGGGAACTTCCTCACCCTCGACCCCACTCCCGCGACCATCGCGTCGGGCGAGACCCCGGCCGTGTTCGACTGGTCGTTCAACAACGTCGCGGCCGCGGCCGACAAGCCGAGCTGGAAGACCACGGTCATCCCCGGCGCCGCGTACGTCAGCTTCTACAACGAGGCCATCAATGCCGACGCCCCGCACCCGGCGGCCGCCCGCCTCTGGCAGGAGTGGATCTTCTCTGACGAGGCGCAGGCCCTGTTCCTCGAAGGGAACGCCGTGCCCGTGCGCGTCGACGCCCTGAAGGCCTCGGGCGCCGCCGACGAGGGTCTCATCGAGGCCGCGACCTTCGGAACGGAGGGCGACGACTGGATCTCGCCCGACCAGGCGCAGACCGAGGCCGCGAACGCGGTGCTCGCCGAGCGCTGGGCCGCGACGATCAAGTGACGGCTCGCGGCGCCCCGCACCTCCCGGTCGAGCCGGGTCGCGCGGGGCGCCGCTCCGCTTCCCTCATGAAGTCGCGCATCCTCCCGGCACTCGGGCTCGCCCCGTTCGCGGCCTACGTGCTGCTGTTCCTCGCCGTGCCCACGCTGCTCGCCATCGGCAGCGGGTTCTTCGACGACGAGGGGTTCACCCTCGACAACCTGGGCGCGCTGCTCGCCCCCGCCACGCTCGAGGCATTCGGCGCCAGCATCTGGGTGAGCGCCCTCACCGCCGCCATCGGCGCGGTCGTGGGAGCGGTGCTCTGCTGGGCCCTCGCGGCTCTGCCCGAGACGGGGCCGCTGCGCCGGGTCGTCGACTCCGCCAGCTCCGTGCTGGCGCAGTTCGGCGGCGTCATGCTCGCGTTCGCGTTCATCGCGACCATCGGCATCCAGGGCATCGTGACGGTGCTGCTGCGCGAGCGGGGCGGGGTCGACATCTATTCGGGCGGCGTCTGGCTCTACGAGTTGCCCGGCCTCATCCTGCCCTATCTCTACTTCCAGGTGCCCCTCATGGTCATCACCTTCCTGCCCGCCGTCAGCGCGCTGCGGCCGGGCTGGGCAGAGGCGGTCGCCACCCTGGGCGGATCGAGCGGCGCGTACTGGCTGCGGGTCGGCCTGCCGGTGCTCGCGCCCGCGTTCCTCGGCTCGCTGCTGCTGCTGTTCGCCAACGCGTTCTCGTCGTACGCGACCGCGGCGGCGCTCATCAGCCAGGGCTCGCAGATCGTGCCGCTGCAGATCCGCGCCGCCCTCATCGGCGAGACCGGCGGCAGCAGCGCGAGCACGGCGGGCGCCCTCGCGCTCGGCATGATCGTCGTGATGACCGCGGTGATGCTCGTCTACGGGCGACTCATGGCGCGCGCCGCGAGGTGGCAGCGATGAGCGCGCGAGTGCCCGGGCGCCCCTCGCCCGTCGCCGCCCGCATCGTCGTCGCGGTCGTCGGCGGCCTCTTCCTGATCCCGCTGGTCGCCATGCTCGAGTTCACCCTGCGGCAGACCGCCGGCGGCTACGGCCTCGAGCACTGGGCGGCGCTGTTCGATCCCGAGAACGCGCGCAGGTACCGCACGCTGTTTCAGGGCATCGGCAACTCCTTCGCGCTCGCAGCCATCGCACTCGCGATCGTGCTCGTGCTGTTCTTCCCCACGATCGTGCTGGTGCACCTGCGCTTCCCGCGCCTCGAGCGCGCGCTCGACCTGCTCACCGTGCTGCCGATCGCGATCCCCGCGATCGTGCTCGTCGTGGGTTTCGCACCCGTCTACCGGGTGATCGGGCAGCTGCTCGGGTCGGGGGTCTGGACGCTGGGCCTCGCCTACGGCGTGCTCGTGCTGCCGTTCGCGTACCGCGCCATCGTGGCCGATCTGCAGGGTATGGACGCCCGCACCCGCGCCGAGGCCGCCCGGTCGCTCGGCGCGGGCTGGGGCACCGTGCTCGTGCGGGTCATCGCGCCGGGGGTGCGGCGAGGCCTGCTCGCGGCATCGCTGCTCACCATCGCGATCGTGCTCGGCGAGTTCACCGTCTCGTCGCTGCTCAACCGCACGACCCTGCAGGTCGCGCTGCTGCAGGTGTCGAAGTCCGACCCGTTCGCGGCCGTCATCGTCTCGCTGCTCTCGCTCATCGGCGCCTTCGCCGTGCTGCTCGCGGTGAGCAGCACCGGCTCGGCGACGCGGCGACGCGCGCGACGCGTCGGCGGCCCCGTCGCGGGCGCGCTCGCCGCACCCGGCGCCCCGGCCGCGCCAGCCCCAGTTTCCGCCACCGCCAAGGAGTCCTGACGTGCCCACCGATCCCTCGAACACCGGTTCCTCGGTCCGCCTGGAGCGGGTCGCCAAGTCCTACGGTTCCACCACGGTGCTGCACGGCGTCGACCTCGAGCTCGCCCCCGGCGAGCTGATCTGCCTGCTCGGCCCCTCGGGCTGCGGCAAGACGACCGCGCTTCGCTGCATCGCCGGGCTCGAGCCGGTCTCGGGCGGCCGTGTGCTCATCGGCGACGACGACGTCACGGGGGTGCCCGTGAACCGCCGCGACATCGGCATGGTCTTCCAGCAGTACTCGCTCTTCCCCCACCTCACGGTGGCGCGCAACGTCGAGTTCGGCCTTGAGATGCGGCGCGTACCGAGGGCCGAGCGGTCGGCGCGCAGCGCCGACATGCTCGACATCGTGGGCCTCTCGCACCTCGCCGAGCGCTTTCCGCATGAGCTGTCGGGCGGCCAGCAGCAGCGCGTGGCGCTCGCCCGCGCACTCGTCACCCGGCCGCGGGCCCTGCTGCTCGATGAGCCGCTCTCGGCGCTCGACGCCAAGGTGCGCGTGCGGCTGCGCGAGCAGATCCGGCTCATCCAGACCGAGCTCGGCATCACGACCGTGTTCGTCACCCACGATCAGGAGGAGGCGCTCGCGGTCTCGGACCGGGTCGCCGTGATGGAGGGCGGTCGGATCGCGCAGCTCGGCACGCCCGAAGAGCTCTACCGCCGCCCCGCGTCGCCCTTCGTGGCCGACTTCGTGGGGCTCTCGAACCAGGTCGACGGCCGGCTCGAGGGCGACCGGGTGATCGTGCGCGGCGCCGAACTCCCCGTCGTGGCGCCGCCCGCGACCGGCGGCGCCGAGGTGCGGGTCTACGTGCGCCCGGAGCACGTGCGGCTCGGGGCCGGCTCCCAGCGGGGCGCGGGGCAGCTCGACGCAGTGGTGGTGTCGAGTGGATTCCTCGGGCCGATCCGCCGCACCATCGTGCAGTTCGCAGACGGTGACACGCTCGCAGTGCAGCACGGCGCCGAGGCGGCCTACGGGGCGGGCGACCGGGTGCGGGTGTCGTTCGCCGCGGAGCCCGTGACGGTGGCGCCGCGGAGCTGACCGATGCGCCGCGCGCCCGCGGGGCGGGTGCGGCTCCGGTGCGACCTCGGAACTCCGCGGTCGCACCGGAGCCGGATCCCTCACCGACGCTGCTCGAAGAACTCCCGCAGCAGCGCGGCGCTCTGCTCGGCGCGCACCCCGGACACCACCTCGGGCACCGGGTGCGGCAGGCGGCCGTCGCGCAGCAGGTCGTAGACGCTGCCCGCGGCCCCGGCCTTCTCGTCCCACGCGCCGAACACGACCCGCGGCAGGCGCGCGGCGAGGATCGCCCCCGCGCACATCGCGCACGGCTCCAGGGTGACCACGAGCGTGCAGTCGTCGAGCACCCGGTCGCCGAGGGCCCGCGCCGCCTCGCGGATGGCGATGACCTCGGCGTGGCCCGTCGGATCCGGATCGCCCTCGCGCGTGTTGCGGCCCGTGCCGAGCACCGAGCCCCGCGGCCCCAGCAGCACCGCGCCCACGGGGATCTCCCCCTCACCGGCGGCGCGGCGCGCCTCCGCGAGCGCGAGGTCCATCGCGGCGAGGTCGCCTGGCGATGGAGGGAAGGGGGGCACGGCAATAGGATAGGCGCATGCGAGTCTTCGTTGCGGATCATCCGCTGATCACCCACAAGCTGACGGTGCTGCGCGACGAGAACACGCCGCAGCCCACGTTCCGGCTGCTCATCGAGGAGCTCATGACGCTGCTCGCCTACGAGGCCACCCGCGAGGTGCGCGTCGAGCCGCACGGGATCGTCACGCCCGTCTCCCCCACCACCGGGGTGCGCCTCAGCGAGCCGCTGCCGCTCATCGTGCCGATCCTGCGCGCCGGTCTCGGCATGCTCGAGGGCATGGTGAAGCTCGTGCCCACCGCCGAGGTGGGCTTCCTCGGCATGGTGCGCGACGAGCAGACGCTCGAGCCCACCACCTACGCCGAGCGTCTGCCCGACTCGCTCGCGGGTCGCCAGTGCTTCGTGCTCGACCCCATGCTCGCGACCGGCGGGTCGCTCGCCGCGGCCATCGAGTTCCTGTTCGCGCGCGGCGCCGACGACGTCACCGCGATCTGCGTGCTCGGCACCCCCGAGGGCGTCGAGGTGATCCGCAAGGCCGCCGGCGACCGCAAGGTGACCCTCGTGCTCGGCGCGCTCGACGAGGGGCTCAACGAGCAGGCGTACATCGTGCCGGGCCTCGGCGACGCGGGCGACCGCCTCTACGGCACCGTCGACCACTGATCGTTCCCCGAGCCGCGCTCCCGGTCGCGCCTGGTCACGGACCACGCGGCACGGGGCGACCGTTGGCTCGGATCTCACCGATACCTCGGATCGGATCGCTCCTTCTCGTCCGAAGGAAGCGTGGGACCCGATGATCCGGTCGAGCCCTTCCGCTCGCGAGGCTGCGGGCTCGCGCTTGACACGGCGAGCAATGCTTTGCTTAACTGTGCCTTATGCATGAGACCATTCGCACCCAGTCCGCCTTCGAGGTGAACTTTGGGCAGACCGGCATGATGATGGCCGGTCAGGGTGTCATGCGCTGTCGAATGTGCATGTGAACGACTTCTGAACCTCGTTCGCCCCGCCGAGCCCACCGGCTCGGCACTCGCGTGAATCGCCGAGCCCCGCGTCGATCTCCGGATCCGCAGCTCGATTCGCACCCCGCGAGCCCGGCCGGCCCCGGCCCGCTCGCAGCATCGCACCCCGCGGCCACGGCCGCACCGCCGCACCCCACCCCGGCTCGACTTCCGGCACGCGGCACGACAGCTCCGAAGGACATCATCATGAACGCCACCACCGCCCAGGCCGCCCGCACCGCCCAGACCCTCCGCTCGGCCCGCCCCGACCTCGCCGCCGAGCTCCCGTCGCAGGCCTCCCCCGAGCGCAACGTGCCCGAGGGCACCGAAGTGCGCGGCTTCGCCCTCTACGTGGGCCTCGCCGACGACAAGATCGCCGACGGCGACCCCAAGCTCGGCGCCATCGTCACCCGCATCAAGCAGCTCGTCGCCGAGCTCGCCCCCGCTGCCGAGACCTACGCCGCCGTGGCGCTCGCACCCGAGGGCACCGGCGGCCGCGACGTCGACGTGGTGCGGCTCGCGCTCGGCGATCCCGCCGCGCACGCCCGCCAGAAGCAGCACGAGGCCGAGACCGACGACCGCGTCGCCGGCGGCGTGGTGCTCGACCTCTCCCGCAAGCGCGTGCTGCTCGACAACGTGCCCGCCGCCCTCACCTTCCGCGAGTTCGAGCTGCTGCAGTACCTCGTGCTGCGCGAGGGCCGCACCATCAGCCGCGAAGAGCTGATCACCGGCCTGTGGAGCGACGCCCCCGCCGACGAGGTGCCGAGCGAGCGCACCATCGACGTGCATGTGCGCCGCCTGCGCGTGAAGCTCGCCCAGTACCAGGACATCGTGCGCACGGTGCGCGGCACGGGGTACCGCTTCGACCGCCACGCCGACGTCTCGATCCTGCACACCGCCGCGCCGAGCCCCGACGTGTTCTGAGCGCCGCCGCAGAATGCGCGGTGCGGGCCAGCCGCCATCCTGAGTCTTTCCGCGACCCCCCGCCCTGCGGTAACGTCGTAGGAGTTCCGCCGTCCCGAAGGAGACCCACCATGACCACGTTGCCCCCCGAGGATCAGAACTCCTCCGGCTCCGCCGAGCAGCCGCAGAGTCCCGCCCCTCCCGCCCCGGGCGGCGAGGCGCCGGGCAACGCCGCGCCGAGCGCACCGCAGGCCCCCGAGCAGCCGCAGTACCAGCCGCCCCAGCCGCCGGTGCCGCCGCAGCAGCCCCAGTACCAGGCTCCCCAGCAGCCGCAGTACCAGGCGCCGCCCGCCGGCGGTCAGGCCCCGCCCTCCGGCGGCTACCAGCAGCCGCCCGCGGGCTACCAGCAGCCCGTCGCCGATCCGGCCAACACGATCACCCTGAACTACTGGCTCTCGGTGTTCTTCACCTGGATCCCGGCGCTGATCTTCTACCTCACCGAGAAGGACAAGGGCAACCCGCGCGCCCTCGCGTTCCACCGCGACAACCTCAACTTCTCGCTGCTGCGCACGGGCATCTACGTGATCGTCCTGATCGGCAGCTTCATCCCCTACCTGAACTTCATCATCGTTCCGGTGGCGTGGATCGCGCAGGTCGTGTTCTTCGTGTTCCACATCATCGCCGCGGTCAAGGCGCCCGAGGCGTACCGCACCGGCAATGCGAAGGCGTTCGCCTTCAACCTCGACCTCGTCAAGTAAGCGACGACGCCCCGGAGGGCGGTTCGTCGGGTTCGCGGGCTTCGGCCTTGCGGGCCCGACGAGCCGCCCTCCACGCGTTCCAGCGCTCCCAGAACCGGGCGAGCACTTTGCGCAGCCATCCGAGCAGTCTGCGCGCCCAGTGGTACTCGGTGCCGAGGATGGTGAGCCCGATGAAGACGATCAGCCAGCCGGGTCCGGGCAGGGGCACGAGGATGAGCCCGACGATCACCACGAGCACGCCGAGCACGGTGACGGCGACCTTGTAGGCGGTGTTCAGCCAGGGGCGGCGGCGGATCATCGCGCGCCACCGCTCCATGAGGCGTCCGAAGCGCTTGCTCAGCCGTCGGGCGCGCTCCGCGTCGTCGGCGTAGGGGTCGGACATAGGCACGAGGATACGGCTTCGGGCTGGACGGAAGCCAAGGATCGCCGCGCGGCGATGACCGCGGGCGCGCCGCATCGCACCGCCGCTCGGGCGCGGTTCAGTCGGCGAAGAGCTCGCCGATCTGCCCGCCCAGTTCGCGCCACTGCTGCGCCGACGACGAGGCGGCGCCCGCGGCGTCGCCCGCGGCGATGAGGTCGAGCAGCGCGACGTGGTGGTGCACGGTGTTCGGCGCGCCGAGCCGCGAGCTGAACTTGCGGAAGAGGATGCGCTGCACGTGCGGGTCGAGCTGCGACATCACGCGCATGAGCACGGGGTTCTCGGCGTACTCCCGCAGCGCCTGGTGGAAGGTGACATCGGCGTCGAGCACGGCCGCGGCCGATCCCGAGCGGATGGCCTCCGCGAAGCGGTCGTTCATGCGCTGCAGCTCGGCGAGCTGGGCCGGGCCGATGTTGGGCACGGCCTGCTCGACGGCGAGCCGGTCGAGCGACTGCAGGATCTCGAGTGTGCGCTCGACCGATCGTGCGGTGAGCGTGGTGACCCGGGTGTGCGCGCTCGGCTTCGATTCGGCGAGCCCGAGATCGACGAGCCGGTTCACGGCCTCGCGCACCGGCGTGCGCGAGAGCCCCAGCTGCGCGGCCAGTTCGGCGTCGCGGATGCGGGCGCCCGGCGCCAGGTCCTCGCGGATGATCGCTTCGAGCAGACGCTGGAAGGCCACGTCGCTCAGACGGCGGCGCTCGACGGTTCGCAACTGCTCCATGGTGCCCAAATGTAACGCAGTTCGCCCGGCCTCTTGCTTCGACGCTCGGAGTCTGTCAAAATTCGATACATTGAATCCGATATATTGGTTTCGTGATCGCAAGGAGGCGAGAATGACGGATCGTACCGCTCCCAGGAGCCCGGGATCGCCCGGCACCGGGCTCGTGGGGGTCATCGGCGGCATGGGGCCGCTCGCGACCGTCGACTTCTACCGCCGCATCGTCGCCGCGAGCCCTGCCGCTCGCGACCAGGACCACCTGCCCCTCATCATCTGGGGCGACCCGCGCATCCCCGACCGCAGCGACGCCCTCACCGCCGACGGAGCCGACCCGACACCCGCCATCCGAGCCGCCGCGCTCTCCCTCGTCGCGGCCGGCGCCGAGCGGCTCGTCGTCGCCTGCAACACCGCGCATGTCTTCCTCGACCGCGCACTGCAGGGCGTCGACGTGCCGCTCATCAGCCTCGTCGACGAGACCGTGCGCGTCGCCGCCGAGCGCGAGATCGGCGGCGAGGGCGTCGCGATCCTCGCCACCGACGGCACGATCGCCTCCGGCGTCTACCAGCAGGCCTTCGCCGCCGCCGGAGTGCCCGCGTTCGCGCCACCGGAGCCGCTGCAGCGGCGCGTCATGCAGGCGATTCGAGACGTGAAGGCCGGCGACGTCGATGCGGCCTCCGCGCTCCTCGGCGACGCCGCCGGCGAACTGCGCGAGACGGGCGCCGGCGCGCTGCTCGCGGCCTGCACCGAGCTGCCCTCCGTGCTCGGCGCCGAGTTCGCGGGCCTGCCCGTGCTCGACCCGATGGCGCTCACCGCCGCCGCCCTCGTGCGTCAGCAGCAGAGGAGCCCGAGCCATGCTTGACCGCTCCGCAGCCATCGCCCTGCCCGGCCAGCGCCGCGCGCCGGGCAACATGACCATCAGCGAGCCGCCGCTCCACCCGCGGGGCGCGGGGTCCGAGCGCACCGGTCCGCTCGCGGGCGCCCGTCTCATCGTCAAGGACAACATCGACGCCGCGGGCTACGTCACCACCTGCGGATCCCGGGCGTACGATCCCGCACCCGCCGCGGCGAGCGCCCCCGCCGTCGCGCGCCTCGTGAACGCGGGGGCCCGCGTCGTGGGCAAGGCGAACCTCGACGAGTTCGCGTGGGGCGTCACGGGTGAGAACACGCACTGGGGCCGCATCGCGAACCCCGCGCACCCCGGGCTCACGGCCGGCGGATCGAGCGGCGGCACGGCAGCCATGATCGCCGCGGGCCTCGCCGACATCGGCCTGGGCACCGACACCGCGGGCTCGATCCGCATCCCCGCCGCCTGCTGCGGGATCGTCGGCCTGCGCCCCCGCACCGGCACGACGCCGGTCGACGGGATACACCCGCTCGCCCCCTCGTTCGACGTGGTCGGCCCGATGGCGCGCGACGTCGGGCTGCTGATCCTGGCGTGGGAGGCGATGAGCGGCGCGCACGGCGCCGGGAGCGCGGGCGGCGAGCTGCGCGCAGGCCGCGCCCCCCTCGAGGCCCCCCGCGTCGCGGCGATGCGGCTTCCCGGCTGGCCGGCGCCCGCCGCCCCCGAGCACTGGGGCCCGATCGCACGCGTCGACGTCGACCGCGCGGCCCTCGAACCGTTCTGGACGGTGATGCACGACGAGTCGTACCGCACCCACCGGGCCAGGTACGAGGCGGGCGCCGAGGGCTACGGCCCCGCGATCCGCGCGAAGCTCGCCGCCGCGGCCGCCTCTGCCGGCGACGTCGACGCCGCGAGGACCCGCCTCGCGGCGCACCGCGACGCGTTCGCCCGCGTGCTCGACGCGCACGACGCGGTGCTCGCCCCCGCCCTCGGCAGGAGCATCCCCGCCGCCGGGGTCGACGAGGCGACGATCCGGGCCGAGCTCGGATGGCCATCGGCCCTGTTCTCGGCGCTCGACGCCGCGGTCGCCTGCGTCGGCGGCCTGCAGCTCGTCGCCCGCGACGAGGCGACCGCGCTCGAATGCGCGAGACAGTTCGAAGCCGCGCTCCGGCGCGGAGCACACCCGCATGCGGCACACGCGCATGCAGATCGGAGCGGATCATGACCGAAGCGCGCGACGAGACGACGGCGCTCATCAGCATGCGAGGCGTCGACACGTACTACGGCGACCACCACGTGCTCAAGCAGATCGACCTGCAACTCGCCCCGGGCGAGGTGGTGGTGGTCGTGGGCCCGTCGGGGTCCGGCAAGTCGACGCTCTGCCGGTCGATCAATCGCCTCGAACCGATCCGTGCGGGCGAGATCCGCATCGGCGGCGAGCTGCTGCCCGAGGAGGGACGCGCCCTCACCCGGCTGCGGACGCGGGTCGGCATGGTCTTCCAGCAGTTCAACCTCTTCGCGCACCAGACCGTCGAGGAGAACATCATGTTCGCGCCCACCCGCGTGCGCCGCGTGCCGCGGGCCGAGGCGCGGGCCACCGCCGAACGGCTCCTCGAGCGCGTCGGGCTCACGGCCCACGCGAAGAAGCACCCGCACCAGCTCTCGGGCGGTCAGCAGCAGCGCGTGGCGATCGCCCGCGCGCTCGCGATGCAGCCCGAGGCGCTGCTCTTCGACGAGCCCACGAGCGCCCTCGACCCCGAGATGGTGCAGGAGGTGCTCGACGTGATGACCGAGCTCGCCCGCGAGGGCATGACCATGCTCGTGGTGACGCACGAGATGGGCTTCGCCCGCAAGGTCGCCGACCGCCTGCTGTTCATGGACGACGGGCGCATCGTCGAGGACACCACACCCGAGTCGTTCTTCACCCGACCCGCATCGGCGCGCGGCAGGGAGTTCCTGTCGCGCGTGCTGCAGCACTGAAACGCAATCCCCACCAACATCACCACAGCATCAAAGGAGAACTGTCATGTTGCACCGTACCCGTACCGCCGCGGCGCTCGCCGCTCTCGCAGCCGGCGCGCTGCTGCTCACCGCGTGCTCGGGAGGCGACTCCGGATCGGCCGGAGCCGAGGCGCCCGCCGTCGCGAGCTCGACCGACTTCCCCGAGGGCTCGACCATGGCGCGCCTCGCCGAGGCCGGCACCGTCACGATCGGCACCAAGTTCGACCAGCCGCTCTTCGGCCTGAAGGGGCTCGACAACCAGCCCACCGGTTTCGACGTCGAGATCGGCAAGATCATCGCCGGCGAGCTCGGCATCCCCGCCGACAAGATCGACTTCATCGAGACGAACACCAAGGTGCGCGACGAGGCGGTGATGTCGGGCAAGGCCGACATGGTCATCGCCACCTACATGATCACCGAGGAGCGCCAGGAGCGCGTCACCTTCGCGGGCCCCTACTACAACGCCGGCACGCTCACCATGGCGCTCGCCGACAACGACGCCATCACCGGCATCGAGTCGGTCGGCGACCCGTCGGTGAAGGTGTGCGGCGCGACCGGATCCGCCGACCTCGACGCGATCTCCGAGCACCTCGCCGATCCCGACGCCCAGCTCGTGCTCTTCGACGTCTACTCGAAGTGCGCCGACGCGCTGCGCACCGGCCAGGTCGACGCCATCGCCGCCGACAGCACGATCCTGCTCGGCCTCGCCGACGAGGCCGACGGCGAGTTCAAGATCGTCGGCGAGTCGTACCTCGACCAGCTCTTCGGCATCGGCATCACGAAGGGCGACGTGGAGTTCTGCGAGTTCATCGACGACATCCTGAACGCCGCCGTCGAGGACGGCCGCTTCGCCGAGGCGTGGAAGCGCACGGCCGGCACCGTCGTGCCCGAGGTGCCCTCGCTGCCCGAGTTCATCCCCTGCGCCTAGCGTCCGGCCGCCGCGCGCGTCGCGCACTGATCTGAAGGGACCTCGACGTGTCCGTCATCATCGACAACCTGCCGCTCTTCGGCGAGGGGATGCTGCGTACGCTCAGCATCTGCCTGTGGGGCGGCCTCGGGGCGCTCGTGCTCGGATCGCTGCTCGCCGTGTGCTCGGTGACCCCGGTTCCGATCCTCAACCGGATCGGAACCGGGTGGGTCGCCACCATGCGCAACGTGCCGCTCGCCGTCGTGCTCTTCTTCTTCGCCTTCGGCCTGCCCGAGATCGGGGTGCGGGGCTCGTACTTCTGGTTCGGCACGAGCGCGCTCGCGGTCTACACCGCCGCGTTCGTCTGCGAGGCGCTGCGCAGCGGCATCAACGCCGTGCCGATCGGCCAGGCCGAGGCGGCCCGCGCCCTCGGCGTCGGCTTCGGCACGACGCTCTCGCAGATCCTGCTGCCACAGGCGTTCCGCGCCGCCGTGCCGCCGCTCGCGAACACCACGATCGCCATGATCAAGGACTCGGCGCTCGTGGGCGCGATCGGCGTGGGCGGCGACCTCTTCAGCGTGGCCGACACCCTCGCGGCGACGCGCGGGCTCGACGTGATCCCGGTGCTCGCCGGCGTCGTGATCGGCTACCTGCTCATCATCGCGCCGACCAGCGCGCTGTTCTCGCTCGCAGAACGAAAGGCGGTCCTCCGATGACCGGTTCGCCCTCCGTGCTCTTCGACCGGCTCGGCCCGCGGGGCCGCCGCCGCACGCGCATCATCACCGCCGTCGTCGGCGCCGCACTGCTCGCCCTCGCCGCGTTCATCGGCGTGCGCCTCCAGCAGTCCGGGCAGCTCGAGGCGCGGCACTGGTCGCCGCTGTTCAACCCCTTCGACCCGCAGTTCGCGACCGTCTGGAGGTTCCTGCTCGGCGGGCTCGGCAACACGGCCTCGGCGGGCGCGGTCTCGATCGTGCTGGGCCTCGTCATCGGCACGGCCATCGCGCTGCTGCGGGTCACGGCGCTGCCCTGGTACCGCTGGTGCATCGTGGGCGTCACCGAGTTCTTCCGCACCGTGCCCGTGGTCATCTCGATCTTCTTCGCCTCGCGGGCGCTGCCCGTGATCGGCGTCGACCTGCCGCTGCTCTGGTACCTCGTCATCGGGCTCACAATCTACAACTCGGTCGCGATCTCCGAGATCGTGCGCGCCGGCATCCACGCGGTGCCGCGGGGCCAGACCGAGGCGGCCCTCGCCCTCGGTCTGAGCCGGGGCGGGGCGCTGCGCAGCATCGTGCTGCCGCAGGCCTTCCGCATCATGCTGCCCTCGCTCATCGCGCAGCTCGTGATCGTGGTGAAGGACACCGCCCTCGGCTTCATCATCGGCTTCGAGGAGCTGCTGCGGCGGGGCGAGATCGCGGTGCAGACGCTCGGCAACCCGCTGCAGATGTACCTGCTCATCGGCGCGATCTTCTTCGTCGTGAACGGGCTGCTGTCGTGGCTCGCCCGCGCCACCGAGGCGCGGCTGCGCGGGGCGGGGCGGGCCGCCCGACGATCGTCGGCGCCGCGCCGGGCGGGATCCCGCGTCTGATCCGCCCCGCCGCCGGGGCGTCAGTCGGCGACGAGCGCTCCCCCGGCGAGCCGTCGCACCACGCCCGTGAGGTGATCGACGCCCGCGAGCAGGTCCTCCTCGCGGGTGAACTCCTTGAGGTTGTGCGAGATGCCGTCGACGCTCGGCACGAAGAGCATCACCGTGGGCACCTCGTCCTTCATGTTGGTCGAGTCGTGGCCGGCGACGGTCATCACGCGATCGTGGGTGAGCCCGAGCTGCTGCGCGACCTCGCGGGCCAGCTCGAGGCCGGCCTCGGGGTAGGGGTTCTGATCCCAGCTGTGCTCGGCCACGACCTCGATCTGCACGCGGTCCTCGCGCTGCACCCGCTCGACGGTCTCCATGACCCGGGCGTAGGCGGCGGTCAGCACGTCGCTGCTCGGCGAGCGCAGGTCGAACAGCAGCTGCACCTCGCTCGCCACGACGACCGGCGAGTTCGGATAGACGTTGATCTCACCGCACGCCGTGTGCAGCGCGCCCGGCTCGAACTCGTCGACGAGCTCCCGGGCGGCCACGATGAGGCGGGCGGCGCCGAGCAGCGCGTCGCGGCGGTCGGCCATGAGGGTCGAGCCGCTGTGCGCCTGCTCGCCGGTGATCCTGAACTCGAACTTGCGCGCCCCCCACGTGGCGTTCACGAGCCCGATGGTGATCCCGTCCTGCTCCATGCTGCGGCCCTGCTGCACGTGGATCTCGGCGTAGGAGGCGACGTCGAGCCCCTCGAAGCCGCCGCGCTCCCCGATCGCGTCGAGCGCGTCCTTCACGGTCACCCCGTGCGGGTCGGGCGTCGCGAGCGCGTCCATGAGCGGCAGCTTTCCGGTGAAGACCGAGCTGCCCATCATCGAGGGTTTGAAGCGGGATCCCTCCTCGTTGAACCAGTTGACGACGGCGAGGTTGAACCGCGGCTGCTCGCCCGAGGCGCGCAGCTCGTCGGCGACGCGGAAGCAGGCGTGCGCCGAGGCCATCACGCCGTAGGCGCCGTCGAAGCGACCCGCGGTGGGCTGGGAGTCCATGTGGGAGCCGGTGAGCACGTAGGGGGCGCCGGGCACGAGCTCGAGCAGCCCAAACTGGTTGCCGACGGCGTCGCGCTGCACGGTGAAGCCGTGCGACTCGAGCAGGCGGGCGAACCACTTGCGCTGCTCGCCGTCGGCGGCGCTCGCGGCCTGGCGCTCGACCCCGCCCGTCCCCTCGACGGCGCCGAAGCGGGAGTGCACGGCCCAGTCGGCGAGGAACGCTTCCGCCTTCGGGCTGTTCTGCTCGGTCATGTTTCGTCCTTTCGAGGGAGGGTCTGGGAGCCGCCGGGTCCCCTGTCCCGGGGCGGGGCGTTCGAGGCGGTGCCCGTGGACCGCCGTCGGGCCGGGCCTCGGGGCATACGGGATCGGGAAGGAGGGCGGCGGGTCAGGATCGCGCGTCGAAGCTGAGCTCGCCGCCGAGCACGGTCGCCACCACGTCGAGCTGCGCGATGCTCGGCGCGGTGAGCGGCGACGCCGAGAACACCGCGAAGTCGGCGAGCTTGCCCCGCTCGAGGGTGCCCTTGTCGGCGATCTGGCCGGTCGCCCGCGCGGCCCACTCGGTGTGGGTGCGCAGGGCCTCCTCGGGAGTGAGCGCTTCACCGGCGCCGAGCACGGCCCCGCTGTCGGTGAGCCGGTCGACGGCCGACTGCATGCCGCGCCGCAGGTTGTTGTCGGCGACGGGCAGGTCCGAGGATCCGGCGAGCAGGATGCCCGCGTCGACCACGCTGCGGCCCCGGTAGAGCCAGCCGGCGCGGTCGGGGCCGACGCGATCCGCCATCTGGTCGCCGATGGGGCCGATGAAACCGGCCTGCGGCGTGACCGCGACGGCGAGGCCGCCCGCGCGCTCGAGCTGGTCGGGGCGGGCGATGCCGAAGTGCTCGATGCGGCAGGGGGCGGCGAGGCGGCCGTAGCGCTCCTGCGCCTCCTCGATGAGGTCGAGCGCGAGGTCGATCGCGGCGTCGCCGATGGCGTGCAGGGCGAGCGGCCAGCCGGCGCGGTAGGCGCCCAGGGCCCGCTCGCGGTAGGTCTCGGGGTCGTCGAGCAGGTAGCCGCGGTTGTGATCGTGCCCGCAGAAGTCCTCGGTGACGGCGGCGGTCGCGCCGAGCAGCGAGCCGTCGAGGAACACCTTGACGTGTCCGAAGCGCACGGCGTCGTCGCCGAAGCCGTAGCGGATGCCGAGGTCGAGCCCCCGCCCGCGGCCCTCGCGGTGGAAGTCGGCGGCGTGCCCCTCGAGGGGGCGCAGGGCGTCGATCGCGGGCATGAGCTGTGCGCGGGCGTGCAAGCGGCCCCGTTCCGCGGCGGCCTGGTAGGCGGCGACCTCGACCGGGCTGTGGCCGATCCAGCCGCCGCCCACGCCGGCCTCGGTGAAGCTCGTGATGCCCTCGGCGGCGTAGCGCGACGTGGCCGCCTCGAGCGCCTCGACGAGCCGCTCGGTCGAGTATGGCAGCAGCAGCGCCTGCACGAGGCCCTGGGCCGCCTCCTCGACGAGTCCCGTGGGGGCGCCGTCGGCATCGCGCACGACCACGCCGCCCACGGGGTTCTCGAAGCCGGGGTCGAGTGCGCCCACGAGGCGCAGCGTGGCCGAGTTGGTGATCGACGCGTGGCCCGAGGTGTGGCGCAGGTAGAGGGGGCGGTCGCCCGTGATCTCGTCGAGGCGGGCGATGTCGGGGAAGGCGTCGCCGTGGTGACCCTGGTTGAAGCCGGTGCCGTGCACCCAGGCGTCGGCGTCGCCGAGCTCGTCGAGGCGCGCGACCTCGGCCTCGATCAGGGCGTAGAGCTCGTCGAGGCCGCGGGCGCGGCTGAGGTCGACCGACGCGAGGCCGAGGCCCCACCAGGCGGTGTGGCAGTGGGCGTCGATGAGCCCGGGCGTGACGACGGCGTCGCCGAAGTCGAGCGCGCGCTCCGCCTCGAGCCCGGCGATCTGCTCGTCGAAGCCGGCGATGCGGCCGCCGAGCACGCCCACGGCGCGGGCGGTGGGGCGTGCGGGATCCATGGTGAGGATCTCGCCGGCGGTGAGGATCAGGTCGAGCTTCATGGGGCTGCTCCTTGGGGCTTGCGGGCGGTCGGCGCGGCGGTGCGGGGCTGGGCCCTCAGCCCGCGATCTCGTCGGGGGCGGGCGGCATGACCTCGCTGCTGATGAGCACGTGGATCAGGGCCGGCGCGTCCGCCGCGAGGGCGCGGTCGAGGGCGGGCGCGAACGCCTCGGTGGTCTCGACGCGTTCGCCGTGGCCGCCGAAGGACTCCATCCAGGCCTTGAAGTCGGGGTTCGCCATGCGGGTGCCGGAGGGGCGGCCCGGGTAGTGCTTCTCCTGGTGCTGCACGATCGTGCCGTAGATGCCGTTGTCGACCACGATCACGAGCGGCTTGCCGCCGTGGGCGACCGCCGTGGCGATCTCCTGCCCGTTCATGAGGAAGTCGCCGTCGCCGCACACGGCGACCGCGCGACGGTCGGGGAACGCCAGCGACGCGGCGACCGCGCCCGGCACCGCGAGCCCCATCGCGCCGTTGCGGGCGCCCACGAGGCTGGCGGGCGAGAGGTGCCGCACGAAGCGGTGGGCCCAAATCGTCGCGTTGCCGGCGCCGAAGGTGAGGATCGCCTCGCCGTTCAGCCGATCGTCGAGCTCGCCGAAGGCGATGCCGAGGTCGACCCCCGCATCGGCGAGCGCGCCGGGCACGGAGGCGTCGGCGCGGTGCTCGGCGAAGCGGGCCTGCGCGGCGACGCGGCCCTCGAGCCAGGCGCCGTCGCGCGCGCCGCGCGCCGTCGCCGCGTCGGTCGCCGCGAGCGCGCTCACGAAGGCGGCGGGGGTCGAGACGATCTGCTGGTCGATGCGGCCGGCGTGGGCCTTGCCCTCGGGGTCGGCCGTGATCAGCACGGTCTGCGCCTCGAAGCCGAGCGTGTAGCCGTCGCTGAGCACGTCGGTGCGGGCGCAGCCCACGAAGACGAGCAGGTCGGCCTGCGCATAGCCCTGCGCGACGGCGTCGGCGCGACCGTACCCGAGCCACCCCGCCCAGGCGCCGCTGTCGTGCGGCACCGCGTCGTAGGCGCGCCAGTCGGCGAAGACCGGCACGCCCGCCGCCTCGGCGAAGGCCGCGAGCTCGGCGCCGCAGCCGGACTGCCAGCCGTCGCCGCCGACCACGAACGCGGGGCGCTCGGCGCGGGCGAGGCGCTCGGCGAGCGCCCGCATCTCCGAGCCCGCCGGAGCGAGCTCGGGGGCCGCGGTCGGCCCCGTCACGGGGGCGTCGGTGAGCTCGACGAGCAGATCCTCGGGCAGCCCGACGACCACGGGTCCCGGGCGACCGGATGCGGCGATCCGCATCGCCTCGTCGACGAGCTCGCCCGCGCGCGCCGGATCGTCGATCGTCATCACCCGCTTTGCGGTCGATCCGAACCAGCCCGAGAGGCTGAACTCCTGGAACGACTCCCGCTCGCGGTCGGCCACCGGGATCAGGCCCACGAACAGCACGAGGGCCGTCGCATCCTGCCAGGCGGTGTGGACCGCGATCATCGCGTTCGCGGCGCCGGGCCCGCGGGTGACCATCGCGACGCCCGGCCGCCCCGTGAGCCGCCCCTCGGACAGCGCCATGAAGCCGGCGCCCCCCTCGTGGCGGCACACGACGGTCTCGATCGAGGAGTCGTGCAGGCCGTCGAGCACATCGAGGTAGCTCTCGCCCGGAACGGCGTAGACGCGCTCCACGCCGTGCAACTCGAGCGTGCGCACGATCAGGTGTCCGGCTGACTGCGACATGGGTTCGATCCTCTCGGGAGACTGCTGGGAGACGGGTGTCAGGATTCGGAGCGCGGTGTCAGTGCTTGAAGCCGGGCAGCTTCACGCTGAGACCCGGCGCGATGGCGCCGGCGACCGCGGTGAACAGCGACAGGAAGGCGAGCATCGCGGCGGCGGGCCACCAGTGGTCGCCCGCGGCGGCCACGAAGCCGGTGGCGAGCAGCGGGATGAAGCCCGAGAGCATGCCCGCCGTGTTCTGGGCGAGGCCGACGCCGGTGTAGCGGGTCTTCGCGGGGAAGAGGCCGGTGAGCACGGTGCCCGAGGCGGCGTAGGGCAGCGAGAGCGCCGACACCGCGAGGGTCATCGCGATCACCACGAGCACGGGGTTGCCCGACGAGAGCAGCAGGAAGGCGGGCACCGCGACGACGGCCGACAGCACGCCGCCCCACAGGATCACGCGGCTCGCGCCGTACTTGGCGCCCAGGTTGCCGCCCCAGATCAGCACGAAGATCTCGACCGCGGCCGCGACCATCGAGCCGAGCAGCATCAGCGACGAGTCGTAGCCGAGCACGTTCACGCCGTACCAGACGCAGAACGCGGTCACGAGGTAGAAGCCGCCGACGCCGAGCAGGGCCGCGGCCATGCCGACGATGATCTGCTTCCAGCTGTCTCGGAAGGTGGTGAGCACGGGGCTCTTGACGACCTCGCCCGACTCCTCGAGCTGGCGGAAGACCGGCGACTCCTCGAGCTTCGAGCGGATGTAGACGGCGACGAGCAGCAGGGGGAGCGCGATGAGGAACGGGATGCGCCAGCCCCACGCGTCGAAGTTCTGCTGCGAGAACACCAGCGTCATGATGAAGAAGCCGCCGGACGAGAGGATGGTGCCGATCGGCGAGCCGATCTGGGGGATCGCAGCGTAGCGGGCGCGCAGGTGCAGCGGCGCGTTCTCGACCACGATGGTCATGGCGCCCGACCACTCGCCGCCCACGAAGAGGCCCTGCAGCACGCGCAGCAGCACGAGCAGGATCGGGGCGGCGATGCCGATGGCCGCGTAGGTCGGCAGCATGCCGATGAGGCCGGTCACGAGGCCGATGCCCACGATCGTGATCATCAGCACCTTGCGGCGGCCGATGCGGTCGCCCATGCGTCCGAAGATGATGCCGCCGATCGGGCGGGCGGCGAGGCCGACGCCGAAGGTGGCGAACGAGGCGAGGGCCGCGGCCGTCGCGTTCTCGCTCGTGAAGTACTGGACGTTGAAGACCAGCGCGGCTGCGGCGCTGAACAGGAAGAAGTCGTACCACTCGAGCGCGGTGCCGATCAGGGCACCGAGGGCGACCTTGTTGGCGTCCTTGATGCTCAGTTCCTGCGTGGCGTCGTACTCGATCGCCGACGTGTTGGTTGTCTCGCTCATGCTCTCTCTCCGTCGAGGATGCGGGATCCGGTGCGGGCGTGCCGTCGCGGTCGCGGCGGCCACGCCCTCTAGAATCTCAGGCGTTTCGCACTGTTGCGGGCACGTATCGCCCCCGGATCGCGGCCGCAGATTGTGCATGTGCACATACACTGGGGCTATGGTTCCGGATCCCGCCCACCCGCTGAGCGACACGCCCGCGCCCGGCGACGCCGAGCGCTGGTTCGAGCTGCTCGACCGGCTCGACGCCGACGAGCTCACCGAGACGTTCCTCGCGCTCGTCGTCGCGGTGCCGGCCTACGACCCGGCACCCATCCCCGCCTCCGAGGTGCGCCGCACGGCCCGCCTCTCGTTCCTCACGCTCATCGACGGCCTGCGCTCCGGAGGGTTCGACCACGCCATCACGATCGCCACCGACGTGGGCGTCTCGCGCGCCCGCGCCGGCATCCCCCTCCCCTCGCTCATGACCGCCATCCGGCACGACTTCACCGTGCTCTGGGAGGCGCTCACGCGCGTCGCGGAGGCCGACGACGCCGAGCTCATCGTGCGCCACACCGGCATCGTGCTGCGCACCGTCGACGAGTACGTCGGGCAGACGCAGCGGGCGTACGTCGCCGAGCGCGAGCGCATGCGCGAGGAGCAGGCCTCCGTGCGGCAGGGCCTCATCGCGTCGCTCTTCCAGGAACCGATCCCCTCCGGCACCCAGTTGCAGCGCGTCGCCGACGAGCTCGGCCTTCCCGCCGACGCACCGCTCGTCGTGCTCGCCGCGGTCGAGGACGACATCGCCCCGCTGCGCGTCGCGGTCTCAGAACTCGAGCGGGCCGGGGCGCGCGTGTTCACCCACCACCTCGGCGACACGCTCGTGGCGTTCACCCGGCAGCTCGAACTGCCCGGATCGCGCATCGAGGAGCTCGGACGCCGGCTGCTCGACCTGCGCATCGGCGCGACGGTCTCGAACTCGGGGCTCCCGGCGCTCAGCGGCGCCGCGAGCACGGCCCGCGAGCTGGCGCGGGTGTTCGCCCCGGGCGAGGACGGGGCGATGACCTGGAGCCGCGGCTGGGCTCGGCTCGCCGCGCGCAGCCTGCTCGCCGCCGGGCGCCCCGTGCTCTCGGACGTGCAGGCCGCGCTCGCGGGCTGCGGCGAGACCGAGCGCGCCCGCCTCGAGGAGGCCGCCCGCAGCTACCTGCGCACCGGCAGCATCGGCGACTCGGCGGCCGAACTGTTCTGCCACCGCAACACCCTCGCGAACCGGTTGCGGCGCTTCGCCGAGCTCACGGGCGTCGATCCGACGGTGCCCGAGCAGGCCGCGCGCCTCGTCGTCGGCTGGGCGTGAGAGCGAGGGGCATGTGCCCTCCGCCGAGGGGCGGGTTCCGCAGGCCTCCCTGCGGCAGAACCAGCGAGATCCGCCCCTCGGCGCCTAGGCGACCCCGAGACGCGCCCTAGCCGATCCTCTCGCTCACGATGCTGCGCAGCGCCGCCATCGACAGCTCGATCGAGGTGAGATCGATGCGCTCGTCGTTGCCGTGCACGCCCTCGCGGTAGCGCTCGTAACTCCAGCCAGGTGCGAGCAGGCCGAAGCCGTAGGCGGGGATCCCGAGCTCGCGCAGCACGCGCGCGTCCGAACCGCCCGCCGCCATGATCGGCACCGTCGGCGCGTCGGCGACCTCCGCGATCGCGCGCTTGATGGCCGCGAACAGCGGCGTGTCGGAGCGGGATCCCGTGGCGGCCCAGCCGCGCAGGCGGCGGATCTCCACCTCGTCGGCGAGCGGGCCGAGCACGGCGGCGATCAGCTCGTCGACCTCCTCGTCGCTCGTGCCGGGCAGCGTGCGGATGTCGAGATCGATCGAGGCCGAACCGGGGATGACGTTGTGGGCGGCGCCGGCCCGCACCACGGTCGGCGAGATCGTGATCCGCGACACCGCGTGCGCGTACCCGGCGATGCCGCCGAGCTGCGGCAGCGCCGCGTCGAGGCGCACCGGATCGCGCAGCCGCTCGGCGAGCTCGGGGTCGTCGATGCGGGCGTCGACGAAGGCGTTCCACAGCTCTCCGAGCTGCGCCGCGGGCATCACCGCCTCGAGTCGCTGCAGCACCTCGCCCATGCGGTAGGCGGCGCTCGTCGCGCCGAACGGGATCGACGCATGGCCCGGCTTGCCGCGCACCACGAGGCGGCGGCCGGCGGAGCCCTTCTCGGCGACCTCGATCGCGACGTGGCGCCCCATGCGCATGCCGCCGGACTCCGAGAGCGCCTCGGTGACGCGCACCGCCTCCGGGTGCTCGCGCACGAGCCAGTGCATGCCGAGGTCGCTGCCCGCCTCCTCGTCGGCGACGGCGAGCAGCACCAGGTCGCCGCGCGGCGGCCGCGGCGCGAGCGCGACCTCGCGCAGCACGCAGGCGAACGCCGCGGTCAGGTAGAGCATGTCGACGGCGCCGCGCCCCCACACCTCGCCGTCGATGAGCTCACCGCCGAACGGGTTGCGGGTCCAGCCGTCGGGGTCGACGGGCACCACGTCGAGGTGGCCGAGCAGGCCGAGGGCGGGGGCGTCGGGATCGGTGCCCCGCACGCGTGCGACGAGGGAGGCCCGGCCCGGCGCCGACTCGAGCACCTGGGTCTCGATGCGGCCCAGGGCGATCGCGTCGGCGAGGAAGCGCTGCAGCACCCGCACGTTGCGGATCTCCTGCCCCGACGAGGGCGTGCCGTCATTGACGCACCCCTCGCGGATGAGCTCGCGCAGCAGTTCGATCGCCTCGCCGGCTCCGCCGGATCCGTCGATCCGCTCCTCCGTCACCCTCGCACCTCCAGTCGCGCCGGGGTTCGGGCCCCGACCCCTCCAGCCTAGGGCGTGTCCCGCGCATCCTCGCCTCCTGCGCACGCCCGTTCGGGGCGCCTCGGGCTCAGGCGACGGGGCGCGCGGCGGCCTGCCGCATCTCGACGGCGTCGAGGATCGCCGAGATGCCGGCGCGGTAGACGGTCATGCCGTCCATCGCGAGCAGGGCGTCGCGGTGCTCGTTGACGAGCGGGTACTCGGTGAGGTTGATCGACCCGAAGGTGCTGATCCACGGCTCGGAGCCGTCGCGCGCGGCGGTGGGGTTGCGCAGCACGTCGTGGGCGAGGGCCGAGCTCTGCGAGAGCGCGAAGCCCGAGATCGCGGCGTAGGCGCGCAGCAGCTCCGCGTCGCGCAGACCGCTCTCGGCGAGCATCTCGAGCATGAACTCGACGGCCGAGGTGTCGCCCGGGCCGACGGGGTCGATGATCGCGCCCTCGGCGCCGATGGAGGGGTACTCGAGGGCGAGTTCGGCCGTGCGCATCAGGTGGGTCTCGAGGCGCTGCCGCCAGCTGCCCGAGCTCGCGCGCCCCGCGTCGGTGGCCCAGCCGGTGATGCGGTCGAGCGCGGCGCGGGTGAGTTCGTCCTTGTTGCGGAAGTGCCGGTACATCGCCGTCGCATCGACCCCGAGCGCCTCGCCGAGGCGCTTGAAGGTGATCCGGGTGTGCGGCTCGTCGCGGGCCAGCCCCAGCATCGCGTCGACGATCATGCGCCGATCCAGCCGCACGCGGCGCGCGCCAGCCGTCTGCTCCGTCGCAGCCTCCACCATCTCGACTCCCGTCGTTCGGATTCCTCACACCAGTGTAGGCGTCGGAAACACCCCCGTCATCGTTCTGTCAACGTTCATGTCAATCTAATTGACATTGCCGGCCTATGCTCCTACTGTTGCAGCACGGATCGATGACGATACCCCAGGAGGCACCGGTGACCCACACCCCGCAAGCAGACGTCGTGTTCGAGAACGGCTGGATCTACACCGGCACGGAGGCCCGCCCCCGGCGCGGCGCACTCGCGATCGCCGACGGCCGCATCCTCAGCACCGACCCCGACGAGGTCGCCCGCCTCGCCGAAACCGCCGCCGAGCGCATCGACCTCGCGGGCCGCCTGCTCATCCCCGGCTTCCAGGACGCGCACGTGCACCCCGTCAGCGCCGGCATCGAGCTCCTGAGCTGCAACCTCACCGAGTGCGACACCGCCGACGACGCGCTCGCCACCATCGCCGCCTACGCCGAGGCCCACCCCGAGCTCGACTGGATCCTCGGCGCCGGCTGGTCGATGGACTCCTTCCCCGGCGGCACCCCCACCCGCCGGATGCTCGATGCCGTCGTGCCCGGCCGACCCGTCTTCCTCGAGAACCGCGACCACCACGGCGCCTGGTTCAACACGCGCGCCGCCGAACTCGCGGGCATCGACGCGAACACCCCCGACCCGGCCGACGGCCGCTTCGAGCGCGAGACCGACGGCACCCCGGCCGGCACCGCCCACGAGGGCGCGATGGGCCTCTTCGACCGCGTGCGCCCCCGCGCCACCCAGCAGAAGGCCTACGCCGGCCTGCTCGCCGCGCAGGAGCACCTCGTGTCGTTCGGCATCACCGCCTGGCAGGACGCCGCCGTCGGCGAGTTCATGGGCAGCCCCGACACCGTGCCCGTCTACCGGCGCGCCGCGGCCGACGGCACCCTCAAGGTGCGGGTGCGCGGCGCGCAGTGGTGGAACCGCGAGGACGGCGACGCCCAGCTCGAACCGATCCTGGCCCGCCGTGACGAGGCCGCCGCCGAGTGCGACCCCGACCGCCTCTCGCTCGGCTCGGTCAAGGTGATGGTCGACGGCGTCGCCGAGAACTTCACCGCGGCCATGCACGACTGCTACCTCGACCACCACGGGCGCGCCACCGACAACCGCGGCATCTCGTTCTTCGACGCGCGGCAGATGGCCGACTTCGTCACCGCGCTCGATCGCGAGGGCGTGCAGGTGCACTTCCACGCGCTCGGCGACCGCGCCGTCACCGACGCGCTCGACGCGCTCGACCAGGCCCTCTCAACCAACGGCCCCACCGACAACCGCCACCACCTCGCGCACCTGCAGGTCGTGCGCTCCGAGGACGTCGCCCGCTTCACCCCGCTCGGCGCCACCGCCAACATGCAGGCGCTGTGGGCGTGCCACGAGGACCAGCTCGACGAGCTCACGCTCCCCTTCCTCGCCGGCGACGCCGAGGCGCACCACTACCCCTTCGGCGAACTCGCCGCGACCGGGGCCGCGCTCGCAGCGGGCAGCGACTGGCCCGTGTCGAGCCCCGACCCGATCGCGGCCATCCACGTCGCCGTGAACCGGGTCGCGCCGGGCGCGCAGCGCCCGCCCCTCGGCCCGGAGCACCAGAAGCTCACCCTCGCGCAGGCCCTCGACGCCTACACGCAGGGCACCGCCCGCATCAACCATCTCGATCACGCGACCGGCCGGCTCGTGCCCGGCTACTACGCCGACCTCGCCATCGTCGACCGCAACCTCTTCGAACTGCCCGCGGAGCAGATCGGCGGCGCCGTCGTCGACGAGACCTGGATCGGCGGCGAGCGCGTCTACTCGCGCGCCGAGGGCTCGGATCCGATCGCGGCGGCGCAGCGCGCCCCGCAGCTCGACGCGACGGGCGCAGAGGCGTGACGGGCCGGATCCCCGGGGCCGGCGGCGCACCCGCACCCGACCGCACTCACGCGACCGGCCGCCGCGCGCGATCCCGAACCGCCCGGCTACTCGCGGCCGCGGGCGTCGGCGCCCTCGCCATCGGCGCACTCGCGGGCTGCGGCCAGAGCGCCGTCGGCCGCGACGCCGGCACCTTCGAGCTGACCGCCCATACGCCCCAGCCCGCGGGCGACATCGACTCCTTCACCTGGGCGCTCGCCACCGAGCCGTACTCCCTCGACCCCGCCTACGCCTTCGACTACGCCGACAACACGGTGCTCTCGAACATGTGCGAGTCGCTGCTGCGCTGGAACTCCGACCTGTCGCAGTCGCCCGGCCTCGCCACCGCGGTCGACCACCCCGACCCGCTGAGCTGGGTCTACACGATCCGCGAGGGCGTGCGGTTCCACGACGGCACCCCGATGACCCCGAACGACGTGGTCGTGTCGCTGAGCCGGCACCTCGACCCCGAGGTCGCCTCGTTCTGGTACGACAGCTTCAAGAACGTCGACACGATCGAGCAGACCGGCGAGCACGAGGTGACCGTGCGCACCGTCGTGCCCGACTCTCAGTTCAACCAGCTCATGTCGGCCGCCCCCGGCGTGATCCAGTCGGCGCAGAGCACCGAGCAGGCCGGCGCCGACTACGGCAACCAGTCCACCGGCGTCAACTGCACCGGCCCCTTCTCGTTCGGCGAGTGGCGGGCCGGCGAGTCGATCACCCTCGAGCGATTCGACGACTACTGGGATCCCGAGCTTCGGGCGAAGGCCGAGCAGATGACCTTCGTCGTGCTGAACGACCCCAACGCACGCGTCAACGCCCTGCAGACCGGCGAGATCGACGGCGCGTGGACGATCCCGAGCAACGCGATCGACGTGCTGCGCGCGAGCGACACCGGCTCCGTCTACTTCGGCACCAACGCGACCGTGCAGAGCCTCATCGTCTCCGACATGGAGGGCCCGCTCGGCGACGCTCGCGTGCGTCAGGCCCTCACCATGGCCATCGACCGGGAAGCGCTGGTGCGCGCGGCCGTGCAGGGCTACGGCAGCCCGAGCGACGCCCTCACGTCGGAGTCGGTGTGGATCAACGGCGATCCCGACGCCGTGCGCGAGGCCTTCGACGACCTGCCCGACCACGACTACGACCTCGAAGCCGCCCGCGAACTCGTGAGGGAGGCCGGAGCCGAGGGCGCGAAGATCACCTACGTCACCGCCTCGCTCGACTCGTCGTTCGACGTGATCTCGCAGGCCGTCGCGTCGGCGGGCCGCGAGATCGGTCTCGACATCGAGATCGAGACACGCACCCCGAACGCCTACACGCTGCTGTTCTCCGACCCCACCGCCATCGAGGGCGTCGACCTGTTCGCCACCACCTGGTACCTGTCGAGCACCGACCCCCTCGAGATGTACGCGGTGATCCGCACGGGCGAGTTCTCCAACTACGGGCAGTGGTCGAACCCCGAGTTCGACGACGTCGTGAACCGGGCGCTGCAGACCGACGACGCGGGCGAGCGCTCGTTCCTCTCGGCCGAAGCGCAGCGCATCGCCAGCGAGGAACTGCCCTGGATCCCGCTGATCGACCTGCCCACCACCCTGTGGATGGGTGATCGGATCACGGGCGTCGACCCGTCCATCTCCTACATGTACTACCCCTGGGCCGCGACGATCGGAAGGGCCGAGCGATGACCGATACCGCAATGGGGGCCGCGCAGACGCGGGCCGTGCGCCTGCAGGAGAGCGAGGGCCGCGGGCCCGGCCGAGGCGCGCGCACCGCGCGCTTCATCGCCGGCCGCATCGTCGGCCTCATGGCGACGCTGTTCGCCGCCTCGCTCGTGGTGTTCTTCTCGCGCTTCGTCGTGCCGGGAGACCCCGCGCGCTTCCTGCTGCGCGGCCGCAGCCCGAGCCCCGAGGCCATCGCCGAGGTGACCCGCCAGTACGGGCTCGACAAGTCGCCCGTCGAGCAGTACCTCAGCTGGATCGGCGGCGTGCTGCGCGGCGACTTCGGCCGCTCGCTGCAGTACCGCGACGACGTGTCGAACGTGCTGCTGCAGCGCCTGCCCGTCACGCTCGAGCTCGTGGCCATGGCCGCGATCCTCATCACCGTGCTGGGCCTCGCGGCCGGCATCTTCGCGAGCCTGAGGCGCGGCCGGTTCGCGGATCGCGCGATCCTCATCACCTCCACCGCGCTCGGCGCGGTGCCGTCGTTCGTGATCGCGATCCTGCTCATCGCCGTCTTCTCCGTGCAGCTCGGCTGGTTCCCCTCGTTCGGCAGCGGCGACGAGGGGCTCGACCGCTTCGTGCACCTCGTGCTGCCGGCCCTCGCGCTCGGCCTCGCCTTCGTGGCGCTCGTCGCACGCGTCACCCGATCCTCGATGAACGAGCAGTTCGTGCGCGAGCACGTCGAGGTGGCCACGAGCCGCGGCCTCACGAAGTCGTCGGTCGTGCTGCGGCACGTGCTGCGCAACGCGATCAGCCCGATCCTGCTCGTGAGCGGCGTACTCGTCGCCGGCCTGCTCGTCTCGAGCGCGATCGTCGAGCAGACCTTCGGCCTCGCCGGCATCGGCTCGCTGCTCGTGCAGTCGGTCGACCGCCTCGACTTCCCCGTCGTGCAGGCGATCGTGCTCGTGGTGGTCGTGGCCTTCGTGACCGTCAACACCGTCGTCGACCTCATCCAACCGCTGATCGATCCGCGCATCGCCGCGGGAACGGAGACCCGATGAGCACCGCAGCCAGCCCCTCGCGCCGCGCAGCGGCCCCGACTCCGTCCGCGCAGCCCGAGGGCACCCGCGCCCTCGCCCTGCCCGTGAAGCCGAAGCGCCGCGGCCTCTTCAGCACCACCGGCCGCATCGCCGTCGTGTTCGTCGCGGCCGTGGTGCTCGCCGCGGCCCTCGCGCCGGTCATCGCACCCTACGATCCCGACCACGTCGACCTGCAGAACGTGCTCGCCGGGCCCGGCTGGGCGCACTGGCTCGGCACCGACGCGCTCGGCCGCGACCTGCTCACCCGGCTCATGTTCGGGGCGCGCACCTCGCTCATCGGCCCCCTCATCGTGGTGGTCGGCTCGACCGCGCTGGGTCTCGTGCTCGGCCTCGTCGCCGCCTGGCGCGGCGGCTGGGTCGACGCCGTGCTCTCGCGGGTCTTCGACTTCCTGTTCTCGTTCCCCGCAATGCTGCTCGCCATGCTCGGCGTCGCCCTCTTCGGCAAGGGGCTGTTCGCCCCCGTGCTCGCCATGACGATCGCCTACATCCCCTACGTGGCGCGGCTCACCCGCGGCCTCATCATCACCGAGCGCTCCCGCCCCTACGTGCAGGCCTACCGCGTGCTCGGCTTCCGCAGCTCGTGGATCGCGTTCACCCGCGTGCTGCCGAACGTCGTGCCCACCGTCGGCGCGCAGTCCACCCTCAACTTCGGCTACGTGCTCGCCGACCTCGCCGCGCTGTCGTTCATCGGCCTCGGCGTGCAGGCGCCCACCGCCGACTGGGGCTCCATGATCAACGAGAGCCGCGGCGCGCTCATGAGCGGGGCCCTGCTGCCCACGTTCGTGCCCGCCGCCGTGGTGGTGCTCGTGGTCGTCGCCATCAACGTGATCGGCGAAGAACTGTCCGACCGAATCGGAGGCAACTTCTCATGACCGCTGCACCTCGCACTCCCGCGCACGCCGCCGGCCGGGCCGGCGGTCCGCTGCTGCGGATCGACGACCTCACGCTGCGCGTGCCCAGCCGCGGCCCCCTGCTGCACGGCGTCTCCCTGTCGGTCGGCGCGGGCGAGTCGGTCGCCCTCGTCGGCGAGTCCGGATCGGGCAAGTCGCTCACCACCCGGGCCGCACTCGGCCTGTTCCCCGAGCAGGCCGCACTCACCGGCTCGGTGCGCGTCGCCGGCGTCGACACCGTCACCGCCTCCCCCGCCGAACTACGCGCGATCCGCCGCACCCGCGCGTCGATGATCTTCCAGGATCCGCGCTCGGGCATCAACCCCGTGCGCACCCTCGGCGACTTCCTCACCGAGACCCTCGTGCGCTGGCACGGCCTCAGCCGCGCCGACGCCGACGCCAAGGCGGTCGCCCAGCTCGAACAGGTCGGGCTGCCCCGCGCTTCTGCCTTGCTGGAGCAGTACCCGCACCAGCTGTCGGGCGGCATGCTGCAGCGCGTGATGATCGCGGCCGCGCTGCTCGACGAGCCCGAGCTGCTGCTCTGCGACGAGCCCACCACCGCGCTCGACGTCACCACGCAGGCCGGCATCGTCGAGCTGCTGCGCGAGCAGCAGCAGGCGCGCGGCATGGGCATGCTCTTCATCACCCACGACCTCGGCCTCGCCGCGTCGCTCTGCGAGCGGGTCGTCGTGCTGCGCGGCGGGCTCGTCGTCGAGGAGGGCGCCACCGAGAGCGTGTTCCGCGTCCCGCGCGAGCAGTACACGAGCGAGCTGCTGGCCGCGACGCCGCGCATCGAGCTCGACCGGTTCGGGGCGGCGGGCGCGCCGGATACGCAGGCCGCCACCGCGTCCGACGCGCCTGGCGCGCCTGGCGCGCCGGAGCACGGCGCGCCGAAGCCCGGGGCGCCCGAGCCCCCGCGGCCCGCGGCCGCGATCCGCGCAGAGAACATCTCGAAGCGCTACCGGGTGCCGGGGCGCGACGACGTGCAGGCGCTGTCGGGGGTCGGCTTCGAGCTGGCGAGGGGCGGATCGCTCGGCATCGTCGGCGAGTCGGGATCGGGCAAGTCGACGCTCGCCCGCATCATCGTGGGCCTCGAGGAGCCCAGCTCGGGCGCGCTGACCGTCGACGGCGCCGAGCGGCCGCAGCGGGCGCTGAACGCGGCGGAGCGGCGGGCCCTGGCCGCCCACACGCAGATGGTCTTCCAGGACCCGTATCTCTCGCTCGACCCGCGCATCGCGGTGGGGCGCGCGGTCGCCGACGTGGTGCGACTGCACCGCGGCGCCTCGCGGCCCGACGCTGAGCGCGAGGCCGCCGCACTGCTCGAGCGGGTCGGGATCCGCCCCGAGCATTCGGCCTCTCGCCCTCGCGGGCTGTCGGGCGGTCAGCGGCAGCGCGTCGCGCTCGCGAAGGCGCTCGCCGCGCAGCCGAGCATGCTCGTGCTCGACGAGGCGACGAGCGCGCTCGACGTGTCGGTGCAGGCGCAGGTGCTCGAGCTCGTCGAGGAGGTGCGCGAGCAGTTCGGCCTCACGATCGTGTTCGTGAGCCACGACCTCGCCGTGGTCTCGCGCGTGTGCGAGGAGACGCTGGTGATGCAGCGCGGGCGGGTCGTGGAGCACGGCCGCACGTCGCAGATCCTCGGCGATCCCCGCGAGGAGTACACCCGCCGCCTGCTCGACTCGCGGCCCGAGCCGCTGTGGGAGCAAGCGGCGTAGCGGGAGCGGCACGGCGGGGCCGGTTGCTGGAATCCGCCCGACTTCCTCTCATCACCCCGCTCCGATTCGAGGGGTTTCATCAGAGGAAGTCGGGCCGATTCCGTCAGCTCTTCGGGATCGGGGGCCCCATCCAGAGCAGCAGCGAGAACACCGCCGTCACACCGGCGACGAGGATCGCGAGCGCCCACCAGGGATGCCGCAGCACCCACGCCTGCACCCGCTCGACGAGGGTGCGGGGCGGCTCGCCGCCCGCCCCGAGGCGCCAGCTGCGCCCGAGCCTGCCTCGACGGTCCAGGACGAGTTCGAAGGGCAGCGTCGCGAACGGCACCACCGCGCTGGCGAGGCCGAGCAGGCCCGTGCCGAACGACCACCGGTCGTTCACCCACACGAACACGGTGATGACGCAGTAGGAGAGGAACACGAAGCCGTGCACCCCGCCCGCCGGGGAGACGAAGGCGTCGGAGACGCCCGTGCCGCGCAGCACGAGCGCGGTGATCAGCCCCGCCCAGGTGACGAGTTCTGCGAACGCGAAGGTGCGGAAGAGCAGGCGGGGCGACATGGTTCTAAAGTAGCGAGTCAGGCCTGGGAGAGCGGCGAACGGGTTGAGCCCTCGGCGATCTTCGCGAGGGGACCGGGCCGCGTCGGCGGTGAACCCCCTCAGCCCGCGTCGGCGCCGTCCGTCCCGGGATGCGCGGGCGCCGCCCCCGTGTCAACCCGTCGCGGATCGGTCGCCGACCCCGCCGCCGCTTCGGCCTTTCGCGCGATGCTCTCGAGCAGCAGGTCGAGACCCAGTTCGAAGACCGACGGGTCGTCGATGGCGGGAATGTGCGGAGCCAGCTCGAAGATCGTCGGGTACTTCCTCGGCGAGACGTGGTGGTAGTCCTCCCTCCAGGCTGCTTTATCGGCCTCGCGCGTCGCCTCGGGCAGCGACATGAACGCGGCCTCCTCGTACGCGAACGCCAGCACCCACTCGGAGATCACCCGGTAGAGCACCGCCGCGTCCTCGTCGCTGAATCCAGCGCGCCGAAGAGTGGAGAGGAAGTTCTCGACTCCCTGGAACTCGTACTGGCTTCGGGAGGTTCGCGCCATGACGAAGGAACCCACTCGGGGCGAGTTGTAGTGCGCCGCGCGCAGACGGAGGCAGAGGTCGCGCAGCGAGACCAACCAATCGGGATCGGGCGTGAACGTCTTCATCGCGTCTTCGTTGAGACGATCCACGAGCGCGAGGGTCAGCTCGTTCTTGTCGCGGAAGTGCCGGTATATCGCCGAGGGGTGCACCCCCAGCTCGGTGCCGAGGCGGCGAAACGTGAGCGCATCGCCCCCCGATTCCTCGACGATCCTGATCGACGCGTCGACGATCCTCCGCCGGCTCAGTACGCCGCGCGTCTTCCCCCGTTTGGTTCCGTCCATAAGTCTCCTCGATGCCCCCTGCGTTCATAAACCTATCCTGATGTGTTCTCGCGGGCTTCCGGTCGGCGGCGCGTCGAGCACCGGACCGCACCGGTCACGCTCCCGTCGCCGGGCTCCGCGTCCATCGCTCGGCGAGACTCGCGCCGGCCGCCTCCAGATAGTGCAGGGCGTGCGCGCGCGAGGTCCGCGCATCGCCCGCGAGATCCACGAGAGCCCGGCTGTCGGCGAAGTCAGCAGCGTCCTCTTCGATCAGCCCGGCGACCAGCATCACCGGCACATCGTGCCGGCGTGCGAGTTCGCGCACCCGCCACGGCACCTTCCCCCCGGCGCTCTGACGATCGAACTTCCCCTCGCCCGTGATGACGACATCGGCCGCCTCCAAAGCCCGCGGCACTCCGATCGTGTTCGCGACGGCTTCTGCCCCGCTCATCAGCGATGCGCCGAGCCAGGCCAGCGCGCTGCCGGCCCCGCCCGCCGCTCCGTATCCCGCAGTCGCCGCACGCACACCGAGCCGAGAGGCGAAATGAGCCAGCCCCGCATCCGCCGCGGCGATCTGCGTGGCCGACATGCCTTTCTGAGGACCGAAGACGGCCGCGGCGCCGCAGTCCCCCACCAGCGGCGCGTCGACGTCGCTCCACACGCACATGCCGTCCGGAGGGAGAGTGATGAGTCCAGCCTCGTCCACGGAGGCGATCTCGGCGAGCCCGCGGTTGCCCAACGCGATCCGTTCGCCGCCCCGATCGAGCAGTTCAACCCCGAGGGCGAGGAGTATTCCGGCGCCTCCGTCGGACGAGCAGCTGCCCCCGAGCCCGACGTGCACCCGTCTCGCACCCGATTCGACGGCCGAACGAATCGCCTCGCCCGTACCGAAACTGTGCGCGTCGAGGGGGTGGAATTCCGGAAGGCCCGTCGATTCGTCTCGGTCGAGCAGCAGCAGACCGCTGGCAGCGGCGAGTTCGACGACCGCTTCGCCGTTCGGCAGGGAGAGCCAGGAGGTGGTGTGGCGCCGGCCGAGGGGCCCGAGCACCTCCACCGGAACGTGCTCGGAGCCGGGCACCGCGGCGTGCACGGCGTCGAGGGTCCCCTCTCCGCCGTCGGCCATCGGACGCAGGTCGAACGTGTCCTCCGGGCGCACCGACCGCCAGCCCCGTGCGAGCGCGAGCGCCGCGTCGGCGGCCGATGCCGACCCCTTGAACGAGTCGGGTGCGAGCAGGACGCGAGCCACGTCAGGCGGTTTTCACCGAGTGGCGCTGCGCATCGGCGAGCACCCGCTCCCGCACCGGCGCGCTGCGTTCGACGGTGGTCGTCTCCACGAGCGCGGCGAGCCGTGCGAGATGGTCGCCGCGCAGGTCGGCGTCGCCCTGTTCGACCAGCACCGGTCCGAGCTCCTCGAACAGTTCGGTGAGCTGCGCCACGGCCGCGCGATGCCGCGCCTCACCCGCGAAGAACACGGCTTGCCTGTCGTCTCGGCTTCGGCCGACCGGCTGCTGCGAGAGCGAGAAGAACCGTCGGTTCACTCGGTCGAAGACGGAGTCGGCGATCGGCGCGAATGCGGGGAAGGCGGCCTCGATCCTTCGCTGGAGACGCTCGGTCTCCCACCACAGGTCGGCGCCGGCGGCGTCGACCGGCTGCTCGAAGGTGCCGAAGTCATCGAGATCGACCCACACCTGGATGAGCCCGGCGTGTCTCGGAGCCGATGCGGAGACTCCGATGCGGCAGAGCTCGGGGGCCGCGTCGAGCTCGGCGATGATGGTGGCCGCCGTCTCGCTTCCCGCGGGATCCTGCGCGTACATGCAGATCGCCCCCTCAGACCGGGGGCCGGGCCGGAGCGCCTCGGCGGGGCCGTCGCCCAGGTCGCGCAGCACCTGGTGGATGTCCCGCAGCCGGAGCCCTCGCCCCGACCGCTCGAGTTCTTGCAGCAGATGCGAGCTGCGGTCGAAACGGCGGGCGCAGCCGTCGAGATCCGGCAGGTGCTCGTCCCCGTACGCACGCGCGAAATCGAACGGCGTCCCGGCGTCCGGGTCGAACCAGCCGCGCGCCACGGCTTCGTCGACCGCCCCGTCGGAGATCCTGGTGTAGTCCGATCCGATCGTGTACAGATTCGACATCGCGGCGACCCCGGTCACCCGTTTCGCGACCCAGTGACGCCCGGCGGTCTGCACGAGCCAGGCCGTCGACGGATCCGCGATCACGAAGCCGTTGTCGTAGCTCTCCAGGATCACCGTGTTGGTGGGGCCCGACTGCCCGTGCTCCTCCACCAGCGCGAGCAAGCACTCCAGAGCCTCGTCCGCGGTCGTGGACCGTTCGAGGGTGAGCCGCAGCAGATCCATGCCGAGCAGCCCCGCCTCGAGTCGCGGGGGCAGTTTCGACCAGAGCGCCTCGTTGCCCATCGCCACGCCGTGCTCGTTCACACCGTGCTCGAACCCCCACATCCACCAGGGCCGAGAGCCGACGACGCGGGCGGTGCGGGCGACCTGCGGTACCGAGACGAACGTGCAGTCGACGCTCGTTCCCGGAGCGTGCTCGGCGCCGGGGACGAGCGTCAGATACTGCGCCTCGTTCGGGTGGCGATCGGAGTTCTTCCCGAAGAGCGTGCGTCCGGTCGCACTGGACTCGGCTGCGACCACAACGGTGTCGCAGGACCGGACTCGCGGCTTGGCAGGGATGATCACAGTGGGGTTCCTCAAGAGTTGGTCGTTGGTCGCGGGCCGTTCAGGCACGGGCGTCGAAGGGAAGCGAGTAGCGATCGCGGTCTCGCCACTCGGGCCCCGGAATCGATGCGCGCAGGTGCTGCGTGTAGGGATGGTTCGGATGATCGAGGATCTCGGCGGTGCTGCCGCGCTCGACGATCTCGCCGCGGTACATGACGACCGCGGTCTCGGTGATCTGCCGCACTACGCCGAGGTCGTGCGAGATGAAGAGGTACGCCACCCCGGTGGCCTCCCGGATGTCGGACAGCAGGTTCAGCACCTGCGCCTGCACGGAGACGTCGAGGGCGGCGACCGCCTCGTCGAGCACGACCAGACGAGGTTCCGGCGCAAGCGCACGCGCGATCGCGACGCGCTGGCGCTGGCCGCCCGACATGTCCTTCGGCCGCGCGTTCAGCAGACGTCCGCTGAGGCCCACCAGATCGAAGAGCTCGACCACACGTCGCTCCCGGGCGCCCGGGTCGCCGCCGCCGTGCAGCTTGAGCACGCTGCGGATCGACTCCGACACCGTCATGCGGGGGTCGAGGGAGCTGTACGGATCCTGGAACACCATCTGCGCGATGCGACCGAACGCGCGACGCTCCGCCGCGGTCGGATGCGCGCTGCGCTCCGCGCCGAAGACCCTCACCGCGCCCGCGGTCTGCGCCTCCAGCCCCATGATGATCTTCGCCGTGGTCGTCTTGCCCGAACCGGACTCGCCGACGATGGCGAGCGAGCCGCCCTCCTCGAGGGTCAGGCTCACGTCGCGCACGGCGTGCACCTCGCCTCGGCGAGTGCGATAGGTCTTCTGCAGACCGATGATCTCGAGCGCGGGAGCGGCGCCCGAGGACCCGTCCTGCGCGCCGTCCGTCTTCATCCGCGCGCTCATGCCTCGGTTCCCTCTGTCGTTTCATCGCCGAACCGCCACGTGACGGTCGGCAGACGGTCGGCCCTCCGATCGACCGACGGCCGTGCAGCCGCCAGCTGGCGCGAGTAGGGGTGGCTCGGGTTCGCCTCGAACGCCGCCTCCGACTGCGTCTCGAGGATCCTGCCCGAGTTCATCACGCTGATGGTGTCGCACGTCGCGGTCGCGAGTTCGAGATCGTGCGTGATCAGCAGCATCGCCATGCCCGTGCGCTCGCGCAGGTCCTTGAGGATCGACATCACCTCCGCCTGCGTGGTGACGTCGAGCGCGGTGGTGGGTTCGTCGGCGAGGATCACCTTCGGCTGCGCGAGCACGACCGATGCGATCATGACGCGCTGCAGCATGCCCCCGGAGAACTCGTGCGGATACTGGTCGAGTTTCTCCTCGGGGGCGGCGAGGCCCACGTCGCCCAGGGCCGCGGCCGCACGTCGACGCGCCTCGGCGCGGCGCTCCCCGCCGTCGCGCAGGGTCTCGGTCAAGAACTCGCCGATCGTTCGCACCGGGTTGATGTGGGCCTTCGGGTCCTGGAAGATGATCGACACGTCCGAGCCGCGATACGCCCGCAGCTCGGCGGGTCGCATGGCGAGCACCTCGCGGCCCTCGAAGCGGACGGATCCGCTGGTCTTCGCCCCCTTCGGGAGGATCTGCAGAATGGCCTTCGTCGTCATCGACTTGCCCGAGCCCGACTCCCCGACCATCGCGAGCGCCTGCCCGTGATGCAACCGCAGGGACACGTCGTGCAGGATCCTCGTCGCGCCGAAATCGACGCAGAGATCAGCGCACTCAATCACCGGCGACATGACTCGCCTCCCATCTTTCACTGAGTCGATCGCTGAGCAGGGTCACGCAGACGACGAGAATCACGATCAGCGCGCCCGCGTACACGGATTCCTCGGGGTAGCCGCGCAGGATCGAGGCCTGCCCGTTCGCGATCATCTGCCCCCAGTCGGCGGTGGGCGGCTGCACCCCGAGCCCCAGGTAGGAGATCGCGGCGAGATCGACCACGGCCCAGCCGAACACGATGGCCGCCTGCGCGAACACTAGCGGCAGTACGTTCGGCAGGATGTTTCGCATCGTGATGAAGTAGCCGGAGAAGCCCTGGATCACACTGGCCTGCACGAAGGGCATCTGCCGCTGCTTGATCGCCGCTGAACGCACGACCCTCGCGATGTAGGGGACGTACGAGATCGACAGGGCGAGTGCGACCGAGAAGAGGCCCGGGCCGAGCAGCACGGTCGAGATCAGAGCGAGCAGCAGCGCCGGGAATGCGAAGACCATGTCGAGCGCTCGCGATATGAGCGCGTCGACGAACCCCCCTCGCCAGGCGGCGAAGACCGCGAGCGCCGTGCCCACGACCGTCGAGACGGCCACGACGAGCAGCGGCCCGAGCAGGGCGGTCCGAGCGCCCCAGAGCAGCCGGGACAGCAGGTCGCGCCCGTTCGCGTCGGTGCCGAGGGGGTGATCGAGGCTCGCCGGGAGCAGCGCTTCGGAGAGCGACACCCGGTTGGGGTCGTAGGGGGCGATGAGCGGCGCCAGCAACCCGGCTGCGAGCAGCAGCACGATGACGCCGAGGGTGATCGCGTCGGCCAGGGGCGGCTTGCGAAGCCACCGGGGGACCGGGATCCTCCGCACACGCGGATCCCGCACATCGGCGTGTTCGTTCGTCTGCACGGGAATGCTCACTGTCCGCCTCCGATCGTGATTCTGGGGTCGAGTACGAGATAGAACAGGTCGACGAGCAGGTTCATGAGCACGAACGCGACCACGAGTATCAGCGCGATGGCCTGCACCACCGGGTAGTCGCGCTGGAAGATCGACTGCACGAGCAGCGCCCCGACCCCGCTCAGCCCGAACGCGCTCTCCACGATGACGGTGCCCGCGATGAGGCCCGTGGCCGTGAGCCCGCCGACGGTCACGATGGGGATCGCGGCGTTGCGCAGAATGTGCCGGCGCACGACCCGGCCGCTCGCGACGCCGCGCGCCTGGGCCGTGAGCACGTGCTCTTTCGACGCCTCTTCGCGGATGCTGCTGCGGGTCACCCGCACGACGTAGGCCGTAGCGCTGAGGGCGAGCGCGATCGCCGGCAGCGTGAGGTGCCAGAGACGGTCGCCGAGATCCTCGCCGGATCCGAAGACCGGGAACCAGCCGAGCCCCACCGCGAACACCGCGATCAGCACGATCGCAGCGACGAACGACGGCACCGCGAGGCCCACAGCCGCCGAGGCGCTGATGACACGGTCCCAGAGGCGCGAACCGAGCCCGGAGATCAGGCCGAGCGCGATGCCGAAGACCATGATGAGCAGGGTGGCGTACAGCACGAGCACGCCGGTCACTTCGAGGCGGGGCCCGATGAGACCGAGGATGCTCTCCTTGAAGACGAAGGAGTTGCCGAAGTCTCCGCGCAGCACGCCGGAGATCCAGTGGAAGTACTGGATGATCACCGGATCATCCAGATGGTACTGCGCACGCACGCGCGCGATCGTCTCGGCGGTCACACCCGGCCCGCCGACGAGAGCGGCGATGGGACTGCCCGGCGCGTATTGCAGCGCGACGAAGACGATGAAGCTCGTCACGAACAGCGTCGCGACGAGCGCGCCGGCTCGCTTGATGATGAAGAGGAGCATCTGTGGTTCTCAATCCGAGGCAGGGCCTCGCACCGGATCGGTGGAGCGGCGGCAGTGGCGCCGCTCCACCGATCCGACCGGTCAGGGGGTGCCGACCTGCGCGCCCCAGGGCGAGTAGAGGTCGATGAACGACGCCGGCGCGCCCGTGACGCGATCGTTCATGTAGAGGGTGTTCGCGAGGTGCACGACGGGGATCCAGGGGACGTCCTCGACCAGCGTCGCCTGCGCCTTCACCACGAGCTCTGCGCGCTTGGTCTCATCGAGTTCGCTGAGCGCGGCCGTCAGGTCGGCGTTCACGTCGGCGTTGGAGTAGCCGCTGAAGTTGTATGAAGAGGCGCCTTCGATGAACATCGAGTACACGTCGAGAGGCTCGGGGGTGTTCGCGTACCAGATCGTCATCCACGCATCCACACCGGCCTGCGTCTCGGGGTCGAAGAAGATCGTCTGGTAGGCGGTCGAGGGCATGGGCTTCAGCTCGAGCTTCAGGCCGATCTGCTCGGCCGCCGACTGGGCCTCGTTCGCCACCTGCACCATCGAGGTGTCGCCGGAGTTGTAGGCGAGCACGATGGTGTCGGTCGGCGATCCGGCTTCCGCGACGAGCGCCTTCGCCGCCTCGAGGTCGACCTCGGCCGGAGCGATCTCCGCGGCGGCCTCTTCGAAGACCTCCGGGGCGTACCCCCAAGCCGTCGACGAGACGAGCGTGTTCGCGGGCTCGGCAGCACCGGCGAAGACGTTCGAGGCGATCGCCTCGCGGTCGAGCGCGAGCGAGAGCGCCTTGCGGATCTTGGGATCCGCGAAGGCTCCTTCCCGGGCTCCCCCGATGATGTCGAAAGTGATCAGGCTCTCGCCGAGGTACAGGGTGCCCGACGGCGACGCCTGCAGCTGGGCGATGCTCGACGCCGGCACCTGGTACATGCCGTCGAGCTGGCCCGTCATCAGCGCATTGGTCTGCGTGGAGGGTTCGGGCAGGAAGCTGAACTCGATCCTGTCGCTGAGGGCGGCGCGCTCGGTGTTCCAGTAGTTCTCGTTCTTCGTCATGACGAGCGATGTGCCGGGAGTCCACGAATCGAACTGGAAGGGGCCGGTGCACATGACACCCGTGCTGGGCGCACCGAACTCGGCGCCGGCGTTCTCGGTGAAGGCCTGCTGGACAATGGCCGTGGCGGCGGTCGAGAGACCGGCCTCGAAGAGGACGTCGGGCTGTGCGAGCTTGACGGTGACCTCACGCTCGCCGGTGGCCTCCACCGACTGCACGTTGGTGTAGTTCTGGGAGAAGTAGGAGGCGACCTCGGGGTCGAGGTTGCGGTTGAGGGAGAACGCCACGTCTTCTGCGGTGAGCGGCGTGCCGTCCCAGAAGGTCACACCGTCGCGGATCGTGAACACGTAGGTGGTGTCGTCGGGCCGCTCGGTCTCCTCCGCGAGGCTCGGCGAGGACGAGAAATCGGGGTTCAGCACGTACAGGCTCTCGCACATGTTCGCGTCGGCCTGATTCTCGGCGTAGTTGAACGAGTGGGCCGGGTCGACCGTCGCGGGCTCGTAGTAGAACCCCCACGAGATCGTGCCGGCGTTGCCGGACGCTTCAGGGGTGGTCTGCGACCATTCCGCGCCGTCGTTCGACGCGGCCGGCTCGCCGCCGCGGGCTCCGGCGCACGCCGTCAGCGCAAGCGCCCCCGCCGTGACGATTGTGGAGAGCGCGAGGGCTCTCTTCCGTGTGACTCCCATTGTCTTCGGTTCTCCTTCTCCTCATTGAGTGGGGCTTGCACCACCTCTGATGCTTCGACCCGTAGGTAGTGAACCAGAAAGACAACACCAATGTCAACACGCGTTCACTTGAACGCGTCGAAACCACGTCGCCGCGCCCCGTCGACGGCGCGAGAAAGAGGCCCGGACCTGCGAAACATCGCGGGTCCGGGCCTCTCGGGAAGCCCTGTGGGGCCGGCCTACATCAGGGGCGTCAGAAGTCCCAGTTTTGACAAGAGGCGCGGAATCATGCGGTTTTCTGAGCCCGTCACTACCTGTATGCCACCTGCGTGCCACTCGCGTCGGAACCTGGTTCCGTTCGCCTGAGCGAACCGGTGACACACTACGAAGTTTACTCGTCATTGCTCGCGGGCGCGGGGTTCTTTGTCGCAGGGACGCCCTTCTTGCGGTCGCCGCGGCGTGCCTGCACAGCTTCTAGTATGCGAGCCTTTGCTAGCTTAAGAAGGCTGACCGGCCCGAGCACGAGGAACACGGTTCCCATGACGAGGCACCACAGCATCGGCAAGCTGAGCCAGGCGTCACCGCCTTGCTCGATGAGCCCTTTGAGGAAGTTCGCGAGGAAGTAGTACGGGGCGGCGACGAGCATCGCGGGCGTGCCCCACTTCAATCCGTCGCGACGGAGGATGCGAGAGATGAGCCGAGGGCCGGGTGCGTACCTCGCGAGGAAGTAGTAGCAGCGGACGACGCCGGAGAAGATGGTCGAGAGCATGAGGACAGCCCTTTCAGATCACTCGGCAGTGAGTCATTTGAAAAGGGCTTCCCGTTCCCGGGTGGCCGTGCCACTACATCCGATAGCGGCGAACGTTTTGTAGAGACTGCCTACGCCTCCACTGTACGTCGGCCAGCGCGGAAGCGGAACCCTCGTCACTGGCCGCCGCCTGGCGATGGTGAAGACGAGAGCGCACCCAGTAGGAGGCGCTACGTTGCGCTGAAGACACATCACCGAACAGACCGAGCGTGGAGATGCGACGATGGACTTCCAAGAAGCGGCAGCGATCGTCACCGCTGATCAGAACCAGAACGACTGGGGCGACGAACCGCCGATGACCCAGGCAGAGGCCATCGAGCACGTGCGCAACATCATGACGCTGGAAGATGTCGTTGACTACGGCGACGAGAACACCGAGGCATACCGACTTGTGCTGTCCACCTCGCAGCTGCCCGAATAGCACTGCTCCCGATACAGGCGGGGGCACCTGAACGGCGCTCTCGCCTTTGTCATGCACCCGCCGATAATGTGCGGGCATTTCATCAGAGTGACCGTGCGCCCCGTCTGGTGAGCGCGTTCGACGCGGCCTTCGGGCGCGCCCGCTGAGTCGTGAGTGCTCGCGCGCGTTGGATCGCTTGCGTGGCGCGGGCCTGGTCGATCTTCTGCGCGAGCCCATCCGGAGCCGGCCCGAGAGCATCGTCACTCGTAATGCCGTATCGGTCACGGTACGCGGCGACCGTGCGCGCATACCGTACCCAGGCCTCCTGCTTGCGTGGATCATCCGGCCGCGCCCCGAGCGCCCGCACCCACGGCGCACCATCTGCCGCGGCTTGCTCAGCGATGGCCGCGGCGCGTTGTTCGATGAGCTGATGCCGTTCCGCGAGCGCCTGCCGCATATCCGGTTCCGTGATGCCGCCAGCGACGGGGATCAGCCCCGCAATCAACCTCGGCACCTGCGCCGCGCGCCCGCTGCTGGCAGGGTGTTCGGTGGCGGTGGCGAGTCGCCAGTGCAGGACGGAGGCGATGTCGTCGGCGTCATCGAAGCCCCGAGCCCTCACCAGGCGTGGGAGAAGCCGGTCAACGTCGTGATGGTTCGCCTCGGCCCGGCGGAGTTCAGCGACGAGGGCGTCGAAAGTATCGGAGTCGAGCACGGCGCCTACTTGGGCGGTGGTGAGGCCAGATGCACGTATGAGGGTGGCCCAGCGGTCGTGTTGAGCTTCGGTGGCGATGGTCTCGTACTCCGCGGCGAGCTGCCGGATCGACCCCCACTTCTCCTGCTCCCGCTCGGTCGTCTCGTGCGCCGACAGCTCCGCACCGGAATGATTGAGCACCCCGAACAGCACCCGCCGTGCGGCCTCCTCCACATCCGAGGCTTCGTGCGGGTGCCGGTGCGCGTCGTCTGGGGTGTCGACGGCGACGTAGGCGTAGTTCCCGTCCCTGCCGCGAGTCATGGCGACGTACAGGTTCTCCCTGGTCATCGACGGCTCGACCAGCACATGCGAAGTGTCAACGGTGACGCCCTGGGCGCGGTAGGCGGTGACGGCGTAGCCGAGGTCGAGGTGCTCGGCGACGTAGTCGGCGGGCAGCACGATCGACCCGCCCCGATCCTGGGCGGCGGGCCGGATCGTCACGGAGCCGTCGCGCCGCACACGGGTGATGGTCCACCGGTTCCCGTTCTGCACCCACGCCGACCGTGAGCGGAGATCCCGGCGGTTATCCCGCGTGATGACGACATCCCCGACCGCGGCGGTCGCGCCGCCGTCGAGGGCGACTTCACCACGGATCGGCTGCACGACCCCCGCGAGGATCAGCTCGGTGCGGGCGCGGAGGTTCAGCGCGGTCATGGATTCGCTGGAATCGGTGACGAGGATCGACGCGACCCCCGCCTCCCGGTCGGCACGCCACGCCTCATACGCCAGGGCGGTCACATCCTCGGTATCGCCGCCGGCGATCCGGCCCGCATCCTGGTAGGTGTCGATCACATCGGTTTGGCCGAGGCGGAGCCCGAGGGATGCGATCTTCTCCCACTCGTTCGTGAACCGGTAGATCGTGGACAGCTCCGGGGTGTCGTCGCGGTCACCCGCGAGGAGCCCAAAGGCGCCGGCGGCTTCGACGGCTTGGAGCTGGGAGTAGTCGCCGACGAGCAGGACTTTCGCGCCGGCTTCTTCGGCGATCTTGGTGATGCGGTCGAGTGAGAGGGTGCCTGCGAGGCTGGCTTCATCGATGATGACGAGCTGCCCTGCCCGGAATGACACCCGGCCCAGGTTGTGGAGCGTCCACCATCGTGCGGTGTTCTCCGTCTTGATGCCGAGGTCGTCGGCGAGGACTTCCGCCGCGACCACCGACGGCGCCAACCCCACCACCGACCCCGCCCCGTGCTCGGCTTCCCACGCGCGGCGGAGTGCGTTCATAGCGGTGGTTTTCCCGGTGCCGGCGGGGCCGACCAGCATGTCGAGCACTCGCCCCGATATGGCGATCTTGGTGAGGGCGTCGGCCTGGTCTGGGCCAAGCATCCGCCCGTCCCGATCCGGGGCGGCCGTGACGCGCTCGATCACCGCGAGCGGCAGCGTCGGCCCAGTCAGGGTGCGGGAGCGTTTCAAGAGCCGTGCTTCCGCTTCCAGGAGTTCGGTCGAGGAGTAAAGGGTCGAGTGGCGGGGCCGGAACGCCGAGGTGCCGTCCGGGCGCTGGAACCGTGCCGGGGTGGAGGCGAGTTCGGGTGGGGTGAGGCGCAGCGAGGCGCGCTCGGCCGCATCGACGACCATGCCGCTGACGGCTTCCCGATCCCGAGTCGTCGCGAACCGATACCCCATCGTCTGCCGTGCGGCCTCGGCGGTGAGGTTCCAGCGGTGCCAGGTCGACCGCTTCGCCCCAACGGCCTCGACCACGGAGAGCGCGATCGCTTCGATCTCATCGAGCGGCACGTCATCCGCCCGCAGCACCCGCATCATCCCCGCCGGGATCGCCTCGCGCGCCCACTCGCCGGCATCCCGGCCGAGCTTCCTGGTGGCGCGCTTGCGCCATTCGGTCGTGAGGTCGGCGAGCGAGCGCACTTTCTTCTCTGGCCGGGTCGTGAGCGTGGCCTGAGCGCGGAGCTTGATGACCGTCGCCGCCGACGGCTGCCGCCCATGCCGCTGCACGTACTCGGCGATCAGGCGATCCTTCTCCGAATCGATCTGATACGAGCGGGTCGAGAACTCGAGCACGAGGTCTTCCGGGACCGTCGCGATCGCCCATGCCGGGTTCCGGCCCCGGCCCCGCTCGCGTGCCTCCCACTCGACGCCGAGAAGCCGGGTGAGATGGTCGGCGATGACCGCCTCGTGCAACTCGGAGAGCGCGACCGTGGCGGCGTGCATAGGGCGGCCGTCGAGCGACCGCCACTTCCCATCAAGCACCGTGCGCACTTTGTTAGAGACCACCACGTGCGTGTGCAGGTGCGGGTCGTTCGCGCGGGAGTCGTAGTGGTCGTAGGCGGTCGCGGCGAGCCCGAAGGTATCGACCTGGGCGACCGCGCCGCCGTCGGCGCCGGTCGAGCCGACACGCGTGGCAGCGACTTCGCGTTCCATGAACTCGATCACTTCCGCGATCGCCGCGTGATGCGCGTCGGCGATCAGCGCTTGCGTGCCCGCGTCGGCGACCGCCCAGAGCACGGAGGCCGACTTCGGCAACGAGAAGGTGTAGTCGTAGCCTGCGACCGCCTTCCGGGTGCCGCGCTTGCGTTCCTCGTTCTCGATCTGCGCGACAGCCTCCGCGCGGGAGGCAGGGCCGAGCTCGGGGTCGAGGGCTTCGACCCGTGCGTCGACGCGCTCTACCGGGGTCGAATAGACCGGGTAGGCCTGCCCGAGCGGATCACCGGTCACGGGATCTCGGCCCATGCCGATGAGGAGCTGCAGTTGTTCCTCCGACACTTCATCGCCGGTCGTGATCTGACCGCCGGCGAGCTGCGCGATCCCGGCGCCGAGCCACCTGCCGGGCGGGGTCCCGGCTTCGGCGTAGTAGCGCGTGAGCGGTGTGGACAGCGAGCGGTCGCAGTCGCCGGTGACGACGGAGCGCAGGAGGTACTTGTAGCCGTCACCGGCGCTCATCACCCGCATCGAGACCGTCACAGAAGACAGGTGCGAAGCCAAGTCCTGCGCGCCTTTGCCTACGATTCGTAGCCTATGTGTATACAGCAGAACAGGGGTATCACATGTGGCGCTAAGGAGGCTGTGTCGGAGTGGCGAGACCGGGGTGCGAAAGCAGTCGCTGAGGCTTGGAGGGTCAGGGNTCTGACCGCCGGCGAGCTGCGCGATCCCGGCGCCGAGCCACCTGCCGGCGGGGTCCCGGCTTCGGCGTAGTAGCGCGTGAGCGGTGTGGACAGCGAGCGGTCGCAGTCGCCGGTGACGACGGAGCGCAGGAGGTACTTGTAGCCGTCACCGGCGCTCATCACCCGCATCGAGACCGTCACAGAAGACAGGTGCGAAGCCAAGTCCTGCGCGCCTTTGCCTACGATTCGTAGCCTATGTGTATACAGCAGAACAGGGGTATCACATGTGGCGCTAAGGAGGCTGTGTCGGAGTGGCGAGACCGGGGTGCGAAAGCAGTCGCTGAGGCTTGGAGGTTCAGGGTGTGAGGGCTCCTTCGATATCGGTCAGGGGCTCGATAGTGCGGGCAGGATGATCGTGGCGTCGTCGTCGAGTGCAACGATGCCGCGTTCGTCGACGAGGATGACGTCTCCGGCCGGGGAGAGCCCCAATGCTTCGACGGTGCCCGTCGCTGATCCGATTGCCTTCCACTCGCCCTTACCGACTCGCTGCCAGATCTGTCCGTCGGTGCCGACCCCGACGACTGTGTCTCCGGCAGCTTCGAGCAGGTACTGCAGCGGCGCATCTCCGAGTGGCGTGAACGATGCCCCGCCGTCGGTGCTGGTGCGCACGCCCTCAGGGGTGGCCGCGTAGATCGTGCCATCTGTGGTTACAGCGAGATCAACGGCGTCGAGCTCGGTGCGGGACTCCCAAGTGGTCCCCAGGTCGTTGCTGACTCGCAGCGCGGGGCTGGTTGATCCGATGCCGTAGAGCTGACCGTCCGGGCTGGCAGTGAGGACGTGGAAGTCCTCATCGTTGGTGAAGGCGACCGGGTGCCACTTCTTCCCGGTGTCGTCGCTGCGGATAATGCCGAGATTCGGGGAGCCCAGCTCCGTCGGGGTTTCAAGGCCTGGGTGCCCGGAAGCGATCAGCGCGCCTTGGGTGTCGGTGAGTCCCATTAGATCGAAGTCGTAGTCGCCGAGTGGGCCGTCCACTGCACCGTCCTCGTCCACGCGGTAGAGGCCGGTATGGGTGCCGACGAGGAGGGTTCCCCCGGCTTCTGGGATCACGGCATGAATATGGCCGAAGGTTGGCGGTGGCGAGGATGCTGGCGCAGCGGGAGCGACAGCGGCGCAGCCGGTCAGCACGATGGCGAGGGCAGCCGTCGCCGCGGTGACGAGCAGCCGCCCGCGCAGGCGGGGCGTGCTGGAGAGGAGAGATTCGGGCATTGGATCATCTTTCTGTGGGACGCGGGCGGGCGGCCCGGTCAACGGAGAGGATGCAGGGGGCACTGGGGAGCGGTGCGAGCTGCGAGGATGCGGGCGGGGTCCCCGCTCCTGCGTGGGCGGGGACCCGGGTCAAGGCCGGAATCAGAGGCTGTTCAGGAGCTCCTGCATCGTGGTGATCTCTGCGCTCTGGTCGTCGATGACCTGCTGCGCAAGCTCGAGCACGTCCGGGTTCTTGCCGCCATCGAGGGCGGACTGGGCCATCTCGATCGCGCCGGTGTGGTGCTCGATCATGCCTTCGAGGAACAGGCGCGTCGCCTCGGTTCCGGTGGCTGATTCGAAGGCGGTCATACTGTCTTCCGACATCATGCCGCCGCCGTGATCCATGCCGCCCGTCGACGAATCATCGGCGGAGACGCCCCAATTGTCGAGCCAGGCCTGCATAGTCTTGATCTCGGGCCCCTGGGCGTCCTTGATCTGCTGCGCGAGGGCAACCACCCGTTCGTCGATGCCGTCCTTGGCGAGCAGCATGTCGGCCATCTCGATCGCCTGCTCGTGGTGCGGGATCATCATCGTCACGAACATCTGGTCGGCTGCATTGAACTGCGCTGCGGACTCAGTCGGCGTCTTAGAAGCGGTGGATCCGTGATCCATGCCGGCCATCCCGTCCGACGTTCCGCTCGGGGAGCAGCCGGCCAGCAGGAGGGCGGTGGACAGCGCGGCCGAAGCCAGCGCAAGCGTGCGAATACGCATCAGTATGCGTCCTTTCATTCAGTCAACAAAGTCAGAGAATCGCGCCCCGGGCAGGGCGCAGCCGTGCTCCAGCCGAGGCCGGAGCGGGCGCGAATCAGGTGCGACTGATCGACAGAACGAGAAGAGACGGCGGCCGTGGTCGCGGCAACACAGTGCCCGCAAGTGGCAGGGAGCGGATCGCGAGGACGAGGGAGCGCCAGGAGTGCTCCAGCACGAGCGGAATGAGTAGCAGCACGACGCCCGCCAACAGAGCGAGTACACACCCCACCATCAGAGCGGCATGACCAGGCGCCGGATCTTCACACGAGTTGGGACACTGCGCATCTCCCGGTGCCACATCCGGTGCGGCCATTGTGCCGGATGCGTGCGCCCCCGCTAACGTGCCCAAGCTGCCGCCCATGCCGACATCCGCGGCTTCGTGATCGCTCGTGATAAGCGCGACGGGGGATCTCGTGTCGTGGCCGCCGTGTCCGGCCGAGCTGCTCAGGACATGCATACCGAAGATTCCTGCCAGCACCAGAGCGAGCAGACTGAAGGAAACTAGGCGTCGGCGAGGCGAGTCTCTGTGCGGCGTTCCACCACAGGTCAGCATCGCCGCCTCCTCTCCTTTGCCGCGCACCGCACCCGCAGATCGCTGGAGCGTCCTAGTTCTACGCTAGGGCATTCCGGGAGACACAGGCTGGGAGCCGCGACCCCCAGGAGGATCGCAGGGCATGCCTGTGAGGGGCAGCTGGCGACGGCTCAGGCGAGCATGATACGGTAACAAAACCATAACGAAAGGGGCTGGTGTGCGAGATGCGGTGAACCGTGCGACCACGCGCCCCTTTATCCAGAGCGCCGGAACGGTCTTCGCGATCGTGCTGATGCTCATCTTTGGCCTGGTGGCGATGCACTCCCTGTCCGGCAACGCTACAGCGCGCGACGCGCTCGTGCCCGCGGGCACAGCTACCGCCAGCGACACAGTACGCGCGGCCGACGCGCTAACCTTAGACGGCTCAGTGAGCGGAGCGTCCGCTGGCTGTGACGCGAGCTGCGCGCACGGCACAGTTCCTGATCACGGGCACCTGAGCATGCTCATGCTGTGCATGCTGGCCCTGTTGACCGGAGTGCTCTTCCTGCTCAGGCCCGCCCTGTTCCGTCTCTCCCGCGCCGCCGCACAGTCCGCCGGCTGGCTGAACCGCGCACTTCCCGCGCCTCCGGCGGCCCGTCCGCCGTCGTTGTTCGCACTGTCGATCAGCCGCACTTGAACTAGGATCTCGGCACGAGCCTGCCCGCGCACCCCGGCACTGAGCCGCGACGAGCGGTGCGGCTGATCGACTGACGCCCGGCCTTCTCCGGGATCAACCGGGCCGGACGCCGACCCTGGCCGAGGGCCTGCACGCAGCGTGTGCCTGGCGCGCGTCGCTGCCCGGCCGTCGTCCTCCAAGCGTCTCGCTAAGGCGCGCAGTTCGATCACGCCCACCCCGCCGGTGCGTGTGCCTGTCGCTCATGCGCCCGAGTGACTGCGGCTTCCCTGTCGCAGCTTCGAACCCTTCGCTTCCCTGGCCACCGACTCACGGAACAGTTATGCATACCCGTCGAAACCCATTCAAGAACCCCGTCGTCTTCATTCCCAGCACCCTCGCCCTGAGTATCGCGGTCGCGATCGGCAACTACTACGTCATCGGAGGGCTCTTCGCGTGAACGGCCAGCAGATCTATCTCACCCCTATGCCGTCGTTCGACTTCCTCACTGACGGCACTGGCGGCGGCACCCCACCCCAACAGCGGGCACGGCGCAGCCTCATGGCCACCGCGACGGCGGTGCTGAGCGTGGCTGGCATGATGAGCCCCGTCGCCTTCCCCGCCCCGTTCGCCCCAGTGTCCGCGGCGGCCGCCGCCGAGCTCCCCGCGCAGCAGCTCGTCGGCGCGCCCGCCGCAATCGGCGCCGAGACGTTCAATGCGATCGGTGCGGTCGAAGTTCAGGCCGCCCCCGTCGCACCGCGACGCGTGAACACCGAGCAGGGCCTCGTCGATCCGGATCAGCTGACGGATACGAAGCTGCGCTACCCCTTCGATCAGACCATGCCCCTCACCGACGGTTTCGGATATCGCACTGCTCCCGTGGCGCAGTTCCACGATGCCCAGGACATCGCTGCCGCCAACGGCACCCCGATTCGTATTATCGGCGACGGGGTAGTCGTGGAAGCGGGCTGGGCGAGCGACGGCTGCGGGTTCTCGCTCAAGGTGCAGCATCTCGTCGACGGGCAAGACCTCACCAGTCGCTACTGCCACATGGAGGGCGAGTCCCATGCCTATCAGGTCGGCGATCGGGTGAGTATCGGCGATGAGGCGGGGCGCGTGGGCAACACCGGTATGTCTTTCGGTGCGCATTTGCATCTCGCGCTGCGCTTGAACGGTGAGCCGATCGACCCGCTCCCCTTCATCGAAGCGAACGCGCAATGACCCCCGCACCGCACAAACCATCCTCGACCACGGGAAGACCACTGATGACCGGCTCTTTGAATCGCCGCCAGTTCCTCGCCGCCGGCACGCTGACGCTTGCCGCGATGGGCTTGGCCGCCTGCACCCCGAGGCAGAGCTCTGCGTTCCTCTCGCCCACGGCGGACGCGGTCGATGCGGCCGAGGCGAGCCGACTGACCACGGGTCAGACAGTCACACGCACGCTCTCTGCTGAGCCGGTCACCCTGGATCTCGGCGGGAAGACCGTCAAGACCTGGGGATACCGGGGTGTGACGGCTGCGGAGCCGATCCGCGGCAACGTCGGCGATCTGCTCCGTGTCACCCTCACCAATGACCTCCCCGATCCGACGACCGTGCATTGGCACGGCCTCGCTCTGCGCAACGACATGGACGGGGTGCCGGGTCTCACGCAGCCTGCCATCGCGGCTGGCGACACGTTCACCTATGAGTTCGCGTTGCCGCACGCGGGCACCTACTGGTTCCACCCCCATGTCGGCACGCAGCTCGACCGGGGTCTATACGCGCCGCTCATCATCGACGACCCCCGGGAGCGGGGCGACTACGACCGGGAATGGGTGATCGTGCTCGACGACTGGCTCGACGGCATCAACGCCACCCCCGACGACGTATTCGCTGAGCTCAGCCGCGGCATGGGCGGGATGGGCGGAATGGATCATGGCGGCATGCCGATGCGGATGGGCAATACCCTCATGGGTGCTACCTCCGACCTCCTCGGCGGCGATGCGGGCGACGTCTACTATCCGCTCTACCTCATCAATGGACGCCCCCAGCTCGATCCTGAAACCTTTACTGCGAAACCCGGGGAACGGATCCGGCTCAGGATCATCAATGCCGGTGGCGACACAGCCTTCCGCTTCGGGGTCACCGGGCATCAGCTTACGATCACCCACACCGACGGGTACCCAGTCGCGCCGCACGAGGCGGAGAGCATCGTGATTGGGATGGGGGAACGCTACGACGCGATCCTCACCGCCGGCGACGGCATGTTCGCCGTCGTCGCCGAGGCGCTCGGCAAAGTCGACCAGGCCCTCGCGATCCTCTCCACAGGGGCCGGCTCCCCGCCCCCGGCAGGCACCACCCTCTCGCAGGCCCGCACCCCCACGATCGCGGCCGACCTGACGGCCGCGGAGGAGGTGGCGCTGGCCCCCAAGCGCGCGGATCGCACGATCGCCCTGGAACTCACGGGCACCATGGAGAAATACGACTGGGCGATCAACGGCACCCGCCTGGACATGGACGACCCCCTCCGCGACGCCCTCGCGATCAGTGAAGGGGAGCGGGTCGCGCTCACCATCACGAACTCGACCACGATGTGGCATCCCATGCATCTGCACGGGCACACCTACCAGCACCCCGATGGCGGCCCTCGCAAGGACACCTCGATCGTGCTTCCCGGCCAGAGCTTCCGCCTCGAGTTCGACGCCGACAATCCTGGCCGGTGGCTCACCCACTGCCACAACCTCTACCACGGCGAAGCCGGGATGATGGCGACTATCGCCTACCAGCAGTAGCCCATCCACAGCGTGAAAGCACACAACCTCATGAAATCTCAGCAGCCAGCCGGCGTCCCCGGCCCCGATTCCGCCTACCGCCGACACCGCCGCTTCGTGCGCCTAGGTCAACTGCTCCTGGCGCTCGGTGCGGTGATCCTCATCGTGCATTGGCTCGCGCACCTCGAAACCTTCGGCCCCGCCCAGCCCGAGGGCTGGGTCGACCTCGTCGCCGGCTACCCGATGGGCGCCCTGTTCCTCCTCGGCGGTGGCGTCCTCGCCGGACGCAAAGCCCCTTGACCTCGCCCCTGCAATACGCGGGCGAGGTCATCTCGCCGACGGCGGGGCGGTGAAGGCCGGCAGCAAGATCGCGTCGATGAACCATGGCGCATCGTCAGGGTCGATCCGGCCCGTGCGCACCTCCTCGGCCGCACCGTTGAGAACGACGTGCGTGGTGGTCAGCAGCCAGGACACCGGCAAGTCGGCGCGGAAGGCACCTTCGCGCTGTCCGCGCAGCAGCAGTCCGCGCATGCGCGCCTCAGCCTTCTCGTGCAGCTCGCGAATGCGGGCGGCGGAGAGTTCCTTCTGTGCCGCGGCCAGCAGGGCACGGGATTGGTCGACGAACATCCAGCTGGAGGCAATGAGTCGCTGGAAGGCCGCACGCGGGTCGCCGTCCAGCGGGATCTGACTGAGCACGTCCTCGGCGCGTTCCAGACTGTCTACCAGTGCGGCCTCAATGAGCTCTGCGCGAGTCTGGAAATGCCCATAAAGGGTCATCCGGCCCACTCCCGCCTCAGCAGCGATGTCGGCGACCGACGCGTCGAGGTTCTTGCGGATCGCGGTCACTGTCGCGGCCAGAATCTTTACCCGGTTGCGCTGCGCGTCGGCGCGCTGGTTAGCCGCCCGGCTCACTGTCGCCGGGCCACGTCGAGCGCCGCCGGTCGGCTGGGCGTTCTTCGTCGCCATGCTCTACCTCACAAGTCGTACTGGAATGTATGAGATATTGTATTCGTTGCAACTCGTACACACATATACGACTTGTGCGGGAGGTCGCCCGCCCGGGCGGCGATCCGGCAGAGAGGAGCACACGACCATGACCACGACACGCACACCCCGAGGGGGTGCGACATGAGCGCGCCCGGCACCCCCGCGGCCCCGAAGGCCGGGGCGAGGCAGTGGTGGGGGCTCGCCGTGCTGGTGATCCCCTCGACGCTGCTGTTCATGATGCTGACGATCCTGTTCCTGGCAGCCCCGAACCTCGCCGCGGACCTGAACCCGACGAGCACGCAGCTGCTGTGGATTCTCGACATCTACGGCTTCGTGATGGCCGGGTTCCTCGTCGCGATGGGCGTGCTCGGCGACCGGGTGGGCAAGCGCCTGCTCATGGTCATCGGCGCGTCCCTGTTCGCTGCCGTCTCCATCGCGGCGTCCCTGACCACGATCCCCGAGCTGATGATCGTCTGGCGCGCCGTCCTCGGACTGGCCGCAGCGATGATGGTGCCCGCAACGATCGGACTGATCTTCGTGATCTTCGCCGACGCGAAACAGCGCGGCGTCGCCATCGGGGTCTGGGCGGGCGGTATCTCCGCCGGCG
>NZ_KB714605.1:49865-311587 GCF_000349545.1 Leucobacter sp. UCD-THU | reverse complement strand
ACGCCGGCGGAGATACCGCCCGCCCAGACCCCGATGGCGACGCCGCGCTGTTTCGCGTCGGCGAAGATCACGAAGATCAGTCCGATCGTTGCGGGCACCATCATCGCTGCGGCCAGTCCGAGGACGGCGCGCCAGACGATCATCAGCTCGGGGATCGTCGTCAGGGCGGCCGCGACGGAGACCGCGGCGAACAGGATCGCACCGATGACCATCAGCAGCCGCTTGCCGATCCGGTCGCCGAGTACGCCCATCGCGACGAGGAAGCCGGCCATGACGAAGCCGTAGATGTCGAGGATCCACAGCAGTTGCGTGCTCGTCGGGTTCAGGTCCGCAGCGAGGTTCGGGGCGGCCAGGAACAGGATGGTCAGCATCATGAACAGCAGAGTCGAGGGAATCACCAGGATCGCCAGACCCCACCACTGCTTTGCCCCTGCCCTGGGGGCAGGTGTGCTCGTATCGCTCATGTTGCGCCCCCTGTGATCGTGCGTGTCGTGTTCATCGCCGTGTCTCCTCTCCTTCGTCCCGCCGCCGGATCGGGCGACGACACCGTAACTCGGTCATCGGTGTACAGGTTGCAACAGCTACACTATCTCATACATTCCAGTACGACTTGAGAGGTGGAGCATGCCGACGAAGAAGGCCCAGCCTGCCGGCGGCGCTCGGCGCGGCCCGGCGACAGCGACCCGCGCGGCCAACCAGCGCGCCGACGCGCAGCGCAACCGGGCGAAGATTCTGGCCGCGACAGTGACCGCGATCCGCAAAAGCCCCGACGCTTCCGTCGCAGACATCGCTGCCGAGGCTGGAGTGGGCCGGGTGACGCTCTACGGGCACTTCCAGACTCGCGCCGAGCTCATCGAGGCAGCACTGGTGGACAGTCTGGAACGTGCCGAGGACGTGCTGAGTCAGATACCCCTTGATGGCGACCCGCGTGCGGCCTTCCAGCGCTTGGTTGCATCCAGCTGGATGTTCGTCGACCAGTCTCGCGCCCTGCTCGCTACAGCGCAGAAGGAACTCTCCGCCGCCCGCATTCGCGAACTGCACGAGAAGGCCGAGGCGCGCATGCGCGGGCTGCTGCTGCGCGGACAGCGCGAAGGCGCCTTCCGCGCCGACCTGCCGGTGTCCTGGCTGCTGACTACCACGCACGTCGTTCTCAACGGCGCGGCCGAGGAGGTGCGCACGGGCCGGATCGACCCCGATGATGCGCCATGGTTCATCGACGCGATCCTGCTGCCCGCGTTCGCGCCCACCGCGACCACTCAGGGCGACGGATGAGCGCCGCGAGGGTCGGGATCATCGGCGCCGGGGCCGCTGGAACCAGCGCCGCCAGACTCCTGCACACCCAAGCCCCGGAGATCGAAGTTGAGCTCTTCGCCCGCACTGGCGAGAAGCCCGCCAATCGCACCCTGGTCACCAAAGGCGTCATGTCGGGGCTGCTTGAACCCGACCAAGCGACGCTCCCAGACACCGGTGCGTCACTTGTTTCGGACACCGTGCGCGGCCTCGATCCCCGCACGCGCGAGCTACGTCTCGACTCCGGCGCCACCCGTATGTTCGACGCGCTCATCATCGCCAGCGGCAGCAGACCTCGCCTGCTCGACGAGGACATCCTCGGCCGTGACGAAGCTCTCCACTCGGGGCGCCTGACCACCCTGCACTCGATGGCCGACGGTGCTCGCGTCCGCGACCGACTCGCGAGCAGACCCGCATCCCGTGTCCTGCTCCTCGGCGGCGGTATCCTCGCCTCCGAGGCCGCGTCTTTGCTCACCGACGCCGGCCACGACGTGGCCCTGATCGCGCGTTCGCTCGTCCCCGGCGCGAACGCGATCGGTGCGCACGCCGCCAGGCGCGTCCTCGATCTGCACCACCCCCAGCACGCCGCCTACCTCGGGGTCAATCCGCGCGCGATCCGCACCCACCCCGACCGCATCTCCATCACGCTCGACCGTAGCGGCACCAAGGTCGACGGCGACCTGGCGATCGTCGCCCACGGCACCCTGCCCGCAGCCCCGGCTCCCTGGACCGGACCTGACGGCATCCCGGTCGATAGCCGGCTGCGCTCGATGCACGCGCCGCGCCAACGGATCTACGCCGCGGGCGGCGTCGCCGTGCACCACTATCCCGGCCACAGCTCGTACCGGATCGATCACTGGGACGACTCGGTCGCCCAGGGAGCCCATGCGGCCAAGACTCTGTTGCACGACCTCGGCCTGGACGACGATCCCGGCATCTACCTGCCGTCTTCGCCGTTCTCCGCACGCGTCCACGGACACACCCTGGTCGGAGCGGGGTATCCCGCTTTGGGGTCCAGTACGCAAATCGTCTCCGCCGACCCCTTGCTCACGGCGCACTACCTCGGAGATACCCTCATCGCTCTCACAGGGATTGACGCCACCGGCCTCGTCCGCGACTGGATACCTCGGCTGCACCGGCGAGCACCGACTCGCCCCTGATCGACAAGCCGGATCGCGGGCGCCTCGGCAAGCACGACGCGCCGGTGGCGGGCGGAAGCATTCGTTCCGCCCGCCACCTGCGCGCTTATGCGGTGCGCACACAGGCGCACTGGGACGCCGCGAGGGTGCCTTCGGCGGCTTCGGTCTCCTCACGGAGCACCAGGTCACCGACCGCGCCTTCTCCGGTGGCATCGGCGGCCTCGATAGTCTCGGTTTCCTTCTCGCGGGGCCAGAGCATCTGCGCTGTGACGGCACCGCCGATGGCGAGAGCGGCAAGGATCGACCAGGCGAGAGTGAAGCCGGACGCTGTGCCTACCCATCCCGCGATCGGGTAGGTGACGAGCCAGGCCAAGTGAGACAGTGAGAATTGTGCCGCGAAGGCCGCCGGGAGCTCGCGCTTCGCGACCGAACCTCGGATGACGCGTCCGGTGGGCGTGACGATCAAGGCCATGCCGCCGCCGATGACCACCCAGATCGGTGCCGTGATCATCCAGGAAGCCGCCTGGATGGCGGTCATCGCGACGGCCGCCAGCACGCCAGCAAGCAGAACTGCGGCACCGGTCATCATCACGACCCGCTCGGCGATCCGATCGAGCACGCGTGGCAGGAACAAAGCGACCAGCAGTGTGCCGCCGCCGGAGGCTGCAAGCATCCAGGCGACGTCGGCCTGCGTGCCGCCCAGTTGATCTCGGACATAGTTGACCGTATTGACCACCACGATCGATCCGGCTGCGGCGACCACCACGTTCAGGGCCATGACGCCGCGCAGACGAGGAGTCGCGAAGAAGACCTTCACGCCCGAGGTGACCCGGTTCCACGCATCCGCGTGCCCGCTTGGTGCCGCATTGGGGATGCGAGTCGAGAGCACCAGGACGGCGGAGAGCACGAAACCTACCGACGTGCCGACGAACAACCAGTTGAACGTCATGAACGTCAGAGCGACCGCCGCGAGCACCGGGCTGAGCAGGCTCTCCATCGTGTAGGCCACCTGCGACGCGGACAGCGCCCGCGTGTAGTCGGACTCCTCGACCACGATATCGGGGATGACCGCCTGGAACGTCGGCGTGAACGCAGCAGAAGCCGCCTGCAGTACCCCGATGAGAACGTAGATCTGCCAGATCTCCGTGACGAACGGCAGAGCGAGCACCACGGCCGCGCGCGCCACGTCGAGCAGGGTCAGGAACATCCGCCTCGGGAGCCGGTCGGCATAGGCCGCAGCCAACGGCGCGATCAAGACGTACATGACCATCTTGATCGTCAGCGCCGTCGCAAGCACCGCCCCCGCGCTCGGACCGGCGAGCTCGTAAGCGAGCAGACCGAGGGCGACGGTCGCCAACCCCGTCCCGAACAGGGCGATGATCTGCGCACTGAACAGGTGACGGAAGTCGCGGATCGCGAACAAACGCATAGGGCTCTCCTGACCTTCGTGGAAACTCTCCACCATCAACCTAATACCCCCTAGGGGTATTCCCGTCAGTCTGGGCACGGCCGAGTGGGAAGCTGCTCGGCCGGACGCGGAGCCAGTCGACCTCGGCCGCGCCGATCGCTCCCGCCGTCGGCAGATGCACATCGGGGGCCGGTAAACTGCGGTGTATGGCGGTGACGGCGGCAGCGCAACCCGGGAGGGGTCTTCAGGGCTTCCTCCGGCGTGTGATGCTCGGAGGGTTGCTGGTGGCAGCGATCGTCCTCGGGCTGCTGGCCATGCATACGCTGAACCTGCACGGCACCCCGGCCGCCCACGCGCCCGCCACAATCTCGGTCGCCGCCAGCGACGCCGTGGGCGCCCATCACAGCGCGGCGGGCGCCCATGAGTCCGGTGGCACGGCCAGTGACCTCGGTGGTACGTGTGCGGACTGCGGGGGTAGTGACCATCTGGGCATGGCGATGGCATGTGTGCTCGCACTGCTGCTCGTCCTTCTCATCCTGGCGCCGCCTCAACTTCTGCCGGGATGGATGCACACCGCGCCCCGGCCGCTCCTCGTGGCGCGGTTCATCGACCAGCTCCGATCTCGGGCGCCGTCGCTGCACGTTCTCTGCATCAGTCGCACGTGATGGATCGGTGAACCAGGCGCACATCAGCGTCGACGGTTCCCCTCTCCCATTCACGCGGTGCCCTCTCGGGGTGCCGCGCCACTGAAGCGACTGTTGATATTGGAGAACACTCATGAAGTTTCGTACCGCGGCGACCGCCGCACTCGCCCTCACTGCTGCCCTGGTCCTGGCCGGCTGCTCGGCCGGAAGCGACAACGAGGGCTCGATGCCGGGCATGGACCACGGCTCGTCCGAACTGACAGCCGACGCCAACGACGCGGACGTGATGTTCGCCTCGATGATGATCGTGCACCACGAACAGGCCATCGAGATGAGCGACATCGTCCTCGCCAAGGAGGATGTCAACCCCGAGGTGATCGAACTGGCCGAAGCGATCAAGGCCGCCCAGGGGCCCGAGATCGAACAGCTCCAGGGGTGGCTGGACGACTGGGGCGTCGACTCCGAGGAGCAGCAGATGGACGGCATGGACCACGGCGACGGCATGATGACCGAGGACGACCTGGCCGCCCTCGAATCGGCCGACGGACCCGAAGCATCGCGCCTGTTCCTGGAACAGATGATCGCCCATCACGAGGGAGCGGTCGAGATGGCCCAGACGCAAGTCGATGACGGCAGCAACCCCGACGCCATCGAGCTCGCGCAGACCATCATCGACGCGCAGACCACCGAGATCCAGCAGATGCAGGACCTCCTGGCCACCCTCTGATCGACCATCAGGGTCGGTGCCGCGGCGAGAGCGCCCGGCACCGACCCTTCCGACACTCTTGAAGGATCGCACCATGCCCCACCCCGCCGCGCCTCACCGGCGAAAACTGATCGCCGCCGCCGCCGCGACGCTCGCCGCCGCCCTCGTCCTCACCGGATGCGCCACTGCACCCTCGCACGAACCCGCGTCGCCCTCGACCAACAGTCAGGCCGTCGACACCGGCTTCCTGGCGGACCACGACCTTGACGGCCTGGACGCCGCACAGGTCATCGAACGGCTCGACACGATGCCCGTCGCCGACCGACCCACTGATCTGATCGCATCCGTGCAGCCGGATGCGCTCGTGCTCACCGACGACCAGAAGCGCGAGACACGTCTGCCGATGCCCGAAGACGAGGTGTACATCTCGGTCGCCCCCTACCGGGAACAGACCCACGACTGCTACTTCCACAGCCTCACCACCTGCCTCGGCGAACTCGCCGACACAGCAGTCCAGGTCACCCTCACCGGCGAAGACGGAGACGTGCTCCTCGACGAGGTTCGGCAAACCTACGACAACGGGTTCGTTGGCATCTGGGTGCCCCGCGGCATCAAGGCAACGCTCACGATCGAACATGAGGGTCGGACGGGCACCGTGACCATTTCAACGATGAACGAGGATGATGCGACCTGCATCACCACGCTGCAGCTGACCTGACAGCTCGACGGCCCGAATGTCCGGAGACACCCAGTCCTTCGTAATGTTTCAGAAGGTGAACGTCCCCCACGGAGCCGTAGTTAGAGGCTAGAGCGCAGTGGGCATTCTCGGAGCTGCACCGACAGTAGAACGCTGCCAACGTCGCTGCGATGTGGTCCCTACGCGGTGGTCCCTCTCATAGAGACTGACACCCACCACTGAGTGCTGCGTCGCTGCCCGTTCCGGCTCTGCCGTTATGACAACTCGATCGAGACCGCTGTTCCCAGACCGCTGCTTCTCCACACGGTTGGCACTAAGAGTGCGAGCCGCGCGCTGCGCGCGCACCTGACCCCCGAGATCGCCCGTCCCGTGACGGTCTCGGGGAGGGGCCGTCATGGTGATGACGATCCGGGTCATGTCGTCCGGCAAGGGCCACGAGTACCTGCTGAAATCGGTCGTCGTCGGTGACGGCGACCGGGAGATGAGCAGCCCGCTGACCCAGTACTACACCGACTCCGGCTGCCCTCCCGGCACCTGGGTCGGCACTGGCCTGATGAGCCTCAACGACGGCCGCTCGCCGACGTTGGCCGAAGGTGACACGGTGACCGAGGAACACCTGGCCCGACTGCTGGGCGAGGGCGTCCACCCGATCACCGGCGAGAAGCTCGGCAAGAAGTTCCCCGCGCTGCAACCTCCGCGCGAGCGGATTGCAGCCCGCCTTGCACGCCTCGATCCCGGCTCGCGCGGGGAGGCACGGGAAGAGACTGTGCAGCGCATCCGTGAGGAAGAGCTTGCGAAGAAACCCCGTACTGCCGTTGCAGGGTTCGATCTCACGTTCTCGCCGCCCAAGTCGGTCAGCGCGATCTGGGNGCCCGCCTTGCACGCCTCGATCCCGGCTCGCGCGGGGAGGCACGGGAAGAGACTGTGCAGCGCATCCGTGAGGAAGAGCTTGCGAAGAAACCCCGTACTGCCGTTGCAGGGTTCGATCTCACGTTCTCGCCGCCCAAGTCGGTCAGCGCGATCTGGGGTGTCGCCGATGCGGGTACGCAAGCGCTGATCGCGCGGGCACATCACGCAGCGATGCGCGACACGATCGCGTTGCTGGAGGATCGCGTCGCCGCAACCCGCGTCGGTGCGGGAGGTATTGCGCAGATGCCGATCGTAGGCGTGATCGCCACAGCGTTCGACCACTACGACAGCAGGGCAGCAGACCCGCAGCTGCACACGCACGTTGTGGTCTCGAACAAGGTGCAGGGCGAGGACGGGCGTTGGAGGTCGCTGGACTCGCGCCGCCTGCACAAGGCGACGGTCGCGCTCTCGGCGTCGTACAACGCCTTTATCACCGACCACACCGCGCGGCTGCTCGGCGTGACCTGGACGGCGGTCGACCGAGGCAAGGACCGCAACACCGGCTGGGAGATCGAGGGCGTACCGGCGGCGCTGATCGCTGAGTTCTCCCGCCGCACTACCGGGGGTAGCGACGGCGCGGAGGGTATCGAGCAGGTCAAGAACCGGCTGATCGAGCAGTACGTGGCCGAGCATGGGCAGCAACCCTCTGCCGCGACGATTGCGATTCTTCGGCAGCAGGCGACCTTGGAGACCCGGCCCGAGAAGGTACTGCACTCGCTGGCCGAACTGACCGCCGACTGGCGGGCGCGTGCCGAGGTCGTGCTCGGCGAGGACGCAACCACCTGGGCGCAGCACCTGCTCGACCGGGGTGCGACCGAAGCCCGGCTGCGTGCAGACGATCTGGGGCTGGAGCAGATCGAGGATCTCGCCACCGTGGTGCTGATGGAGGTAGCGAACCGGCGCGCAACCTGGGGGCGATGGAACCTGCACGCCGAGACCATGCGGCAGATCATGGGCGTCCGGTTCGCAACCATCGACGACCGTATCCGCGTGCTCGACCAGATCGTCGCGCACGCCGAGGCCGAATCGCTCCGGCTCACCCCGGACTACGACCGCGCCATACCTGCTCATTACATCGAGGGCGAGGGCAACAGGTTCCAGCCTGTCGATCAGATCGCGTACTCCAGCCAAGACATTCTCGACGCCGAGCAGCGCCTACTCGCGCATAGCCAGCAGACCGGCGGGCCAGCACTGACGGCACGGCTCGTCGCGCGCCACACTTCCCGCAAGATCAGGGGCGTCCGGCTCGACCCCGACCAGGCCGTCGCTATCACCCGCATCGCCCGTTCCGGGCTGACTCTCGATCTGCTGGTCGGCCCCGCAGGTTCGGGCAAGACCACCGCTCTGCGTGCCCTGCACCGGGCGTGGACGGCGGCGCATGGCCGCGACTCGGTGATCGGCCTCGCGCCGTCGGCGGTTGCCGCCGAAGTGCTCGGCGACTCGCTCGGCGTGCGGGCGGAGAACACCGCGAAGTTCCTCTACGAACACCATCATGGACGCTGGAACCTCGAAGCCGGGCAGCTCATTCTCGTGGACGAGTCCTCCCTCGCCGGAACTCTCGCGCTCGATCGCATCACCGAGCACGCCGCTGAGGTCGGAGCCAAGGTCGTCCTGATCGGGGATTGGGCGCAACTCTCGGCGGTGGAGACGGGCGGGGCGTTCGGGATGCTCGTGCGCGACCGCGATCAGGTGCCCGAACTCACCGATGTGCGCCGCTTCGCTAACGAGTGGGAGAAGTCCGCCAGCCTAGGACTGCGGCACGGAAGCACTGACGCGCTCGACGGGTACCAGGAGCGCGGCAGACTGATCGACGGCGACGCAGAGACGATGCTCGATGCGATCTACGAGGTATGGCGCACCGACCGCGACGAGGGCCTGCGCACGTTGATGATCGCGGGCACCGGAGAGATGGTCGCCCAGCTCAACGCGCGCGCCCGCGCCGATCTGATCGAAGCCGGGCGCGTCGAGGCAGACGGGCTGCGTCTGCACGACGGCACCACCGCAGGCGTCGGTGATCTCGTCGTCACCCGGCTCAACGACCGCCGCCTCACCACCGGCAGGACATGGGTCAAGAACGGCGACCGCTGGCAAGTCACGCACCGCTACGACGACGGCTCGTTGGCCGTGCGCCGGTTGGGGCGCGGCGACAAGCCCCACGGTAAGGCTCTCGTGCTGCCGGCGAAGTACGTGCGCGAGGAACTCGAACTCGGCTATGCCTCCACTGTCCACCGCGCCCAAGGAGCCAGCGTGGACACCGCGCACGCTCTCGTCGACCCCGAAGCTTCGTCACGGGAGTTGTTCTACGTGGCGATGACACGCGGCAAGCACCGCAACCACGCCTACGTGATCGTGCCCGACCCGCACGAGGTTGAGCGGCATCTCGACCAACCCGAGCCGCTGACCCTGATCGACCGGCTCGCCAAGGTACTCGCCCGAACCGACGCCGACCTCTCGGCTACCGAAACCCTCACGCTCGAGGTAGACCGTCACGCCTCCCTGTCCACGCTACTGGCCGAGTACGACGTACTCGCCCGCGAAGCACAGACCGACCGCTGGGCCGCACTACTCGACATCGCGCCGTTCCCCGAGAACGTGGCCGACGACCTGTTCACCAGCCCCTACTACGAGCAGTTGGAGAGCGCACTCGCACGTCACGAGGCAGCCGGCCATCTCGCACCGGCGGCACTCACCGCTCTCGCACCGAGGCTCACGCCCGGCGACGAACAAGCCGACCCCGCCGCGCAGCTGGCCGACATGCTCGACCAAGCCACCCAGAAACTCCGGCCAGGTAAACGAGGCAGGGCACGAGTCGCCGGACTCATCCCGACACCTGCCGAGCCAATCGCAGACGACATGCGGACCGCGCTCACAGAGCGGCAGACGCTCATCGAGACCGCCGCGCGCCGACTCCTGCACGATGCCCAGGAAGCGAGAGCCGCTTGGGTGGCGCGGCTCGGGCAGCCGAGTCCACGACCCGAGGAGCGAGAGCGGTGGGAGGCGCACGCCGCCACGGTTGCGCTGTACCGTGACCGCTACGAGATCACCGGCCCGGCACCGCTTGGCGACCCGCATGTCGTCCGAAGCCCTGACCAAGCGGCCGAGTACCGAGTCGGACAGCTCGCATTGCGGCAGATCAAGATGATTGTTCGACACGATGATGAGAGAGCAAACCAGTCGACCGTCCGCACCACACCACGACGTGGACTCTGACCATCGGCCTCACCAGGCGCGCAACGACACGCCACGCGGAGAATCACTCGGCGACGACGTTGTGGCAGGCGGAACGGGGCGGGGCACCACGGAACCGACAACGCGGGAGGGTGCCGGACGATACCCTATGTAGCATGGGTACCGCGTACGACTTCCTCAGCTCTCATCTGAAGACGATGGCTGCGCCGTACCTGTTTATCGGCTCGGGGATTTCAAGACGGTACGCTGACCTGCCCGATTGGGAAGGTCTCCTCAGGCACTTTGCTGCATTTACTAGCCACCCGTATGAATACTACCGTGGCCTCGCTTCAGGCGATCTTCCCAAGACCGCCTCACTGCTAGCCAACGAGTTTTACTCTGTGTGGTGGTCTGATAAGCGATTCTCAGATTCGAGAGACAGATATGGCACTGAGGTTACTGATCCCTCATCAGCCTTAAAGATCGAAGTAGCAAGGTATTTCGAAGAAGCGATTGAAGGATTCAAGCCGACGGCCGAGTATGCTTCCGAGTTCGCGCTCCTGCAGAGTGCGAATGTCGAGGGAGTGATAACGACGAATTTCGACAGGCTGATGTCCGTTGTTTACCCTGACTACACCGTCTTCACTGGCCAAGATGAGTTGCTGTTTGCCGACCCACAAGGTATCGCAGAGATCTACATGATTCACGGATCGTCGCAACAGCCGCGCTCACTCGTTCTGACGGGGGAGGACTACGACGACTTCCAAGAGCGAGATGCGTACCTCGCCGCCAAGCTGATGACCTTTTTCGTCGAGCACCCGATCGTTTTCCTTGGTTACAGCCTGAGTGACAACAACGTACTGGAGATACTTCGTTCGCTGGTGAAGGCGATGCGCGGCACCAACGCGAGCAAGCTTAAGGAGCGCCTTCTTTTCGTCAACTGGGACTCGGAAGCTTCCCCAGAGGTTCGTTCTCGAACCGTGCAGATCGAAGGTGGCCAAATCGAGGCCTTTGAGATCGTCGTCCCTGACTTCATCGACGTCTTTCGAGCGCTAGGAATCAAGGAGAGGGCTCTTCCGGCTCGTGTTCTACGTCAGCTCAAGAATCAGATTTACGAACTGGTAAAAAGCAACGATCCTGACGGTCGACTCGTGCAGGTTTCCGACATTGAGTCGGCCTCGGATCAACTTGACGTGGTGTTCGGTGTTGGCGCCAAGATGACAGTCAAAGGGATCATTGGCCTATCTCGCTGGGACCTCGTTGATGATGTGCTCGGTTCGCCAGACCGCGGGCTTCCTAGTGACCAGGTGATCACTGAGGCGTTCGGGAGTTCCTTCGCCAGCAACTGGTACGTGCCTTACTGGAAGCATCTCCGGCAAGGTGGATTCCTCGATGAGGCGGGGGACTTGTTGCCGCAGGTTGAGGTCCCATCCAAAATTCATTCCTATATCTCCCGAGAGACCAAGAACCTTGGAAAACGCTCTCTCCCGCCCGGTGTGACCTTTCAAGACGTGCTCGACCGTCAAGGAGAGGACTGGATTCTTGGCCACCCTTGGTCGTTGCTCGACGAGACCCGCGACGGTGAGGGCTTGCGAGAGTACCTGAACAACAACCGAAGCTATCGTCAGCAGTCCTACTACCTCACGCAGTACGCCAAGTTGGCCGTGACCCTCGACTGGCTGATGTACGGACCCCCGAACGAGGCCAAATCATGAGCGTGGTGGAAAGCCAGGCGGCAGCAGCCTCGGCACTGCTTTCGGCACCCGTCCTCCGCTCTGCGATGCGAGACGGCCCCGCGTCGAAGTTGGCGAATCGCACCATTTCCAGTCTTGTCGAGAGTGGTCTAGCCCTTGGCGCATCTACTGTTCGAACCCTGATCTGGCGTTGTGACCGATGGCTCTCGCGCCATTACCGTAACGATCTTGTCTACCGTAGAGCCGTTCTCGGTCAGATGATTCCTTGGAGCGACGGCATTCTCCTGCCGGAGTTCAGGGTCGGTCGATCCATCGTCGACTTCTTGGCCGTCACAGACTCGTTGCACGCCGTCGAGATCAAGAGCGACCTCGACAACACTTCCCGGCTCGATAGTCAACTACACGATTACAGCAAAATCGCACCCTTGGTGTCTGTTATGGCATCAAAGCGCGTAGTGGAACGAGTGCTCGCAATCCCGGAGTTCCAGACTATTGGTCTTCATTGGCTTGATGTGAACGGTCGCGTGGAGACTGTCCGCGATGCGAAGTTTAGAAGTGATCTTCTTGAGTCAGAGGTCTTGATGCGGTCACTTCGTCGTGCAGAGTATCTCAGAGTTCTGTCTGCTCTTGGTTCTACTGTTCCCGACCTCCCGAACACGCGGGTTTTCTCATATGCACTAGCAGCCTCCCGAAATTTGGACCCGCTTGTTTTCCACAACGCGGTCGCCGAGCAGCTGAGAGAGCGAAAGCCACGGGCTGGCCGGTCACTGATCGCTCGATTGCCCGAGCCGGTGCGGCCCGCCGTCTTAAAGCTCGATCCGACGAGACAGCAGATATCCAGTCTTCAAGATTGGATGAACCAGGAGGTTGCAAATGTATATGCCTAGGCTTAGGGCACGGCAGCATGAGGTCTTTGCTGTTCGAAACTGCGCCTCAAGTTTTGCTGCATCTTCGCGTGTCGTACCGATTCTTGAGCCGGTGGCCTCGCCAAACGATCTCTTCACCCGCAGGCTGGGAGCGATAGCCGACGAGGGGGCCAGTTGTGACCTCGTCCTTAACCCTTCGGTCGGTGATCTACGTTCGAAGGGTAGCTGGAGAGCACTTGGCGACTACTACCTTGAGAACGATCTTCTCAAGCACCACGGACTTGCCGTCCTCTCCAATGCCGACGCTGATCACGCGGCGATGTCGCGTTGGATCAGTGAAGCCAGGGGCGCTGGTCACCAGTTCACGCTCGATATCGTTCATGAGCTGGATCTCTCCGTGACTCTGCAAGGGGCGACGTATCACGGAGTTCGATGGAACATTGCCGAGGATCGGACGGTCCCGGCGTCATATGGTCTGCCACTCGGAGGCCTTCCGGTGGTCTGGGCGAACGACCCGTTTCCTTCTTTGCCGCGCAATCGAGAGTATGTCGGACGTGAAGAGGGGATCTTCAGCACTCGCGTTGCCGGCTACAAGAGCGCAGGCTACCTCGGCGTCAGCGACTTCCTCACCCTTGGAAGGGGATATCAACCAGGCGGCGGTCCAGCCTATGCGGTAGTTATCCACTTCACTTATGAATCAGGTAATGTCGTCCGCCTGAAGCACTTCTGCTCTGACAGCAACGAGACTCAGGATGACCCGGCTGGGAAGTTCTTCGAGGCCCTTGAGAAGCTCATCGACTTCGTTGACGAAAGGTCGCTCCCAACAAACCTAGGAATCGACGGGTTCCGCGATCTGTATCAGCGTCAGCACTTTCCCGGGCTTGGCAAGGCCAAGGAGTTGTCGATCATGAATCACATGTTGGTTATGCAGGACGCGATTATCTAGATTTCGTGTCGAGACGACACAGTCGGAGTTGCGTCTAGTGTTTTGCTAGACCGTCTTCCGGTGTACCTCGAATCGTCTGTCGATGGACGGAACGCTAACACCATTTGCTCGGGAGTGCGCGTGCAGATGAACCCGTCAGGGTGGCCGAGTTGGCTTCCCTTCTGGAGGTGCACGCGAAGAGGACACAGAGATGCCAGCGGACGACTGGGCTCGGGGGATCCCAGCCCTCTCAACTAGAAATGAGACATCACTTCAGTCGTCAGACTGTGATTCGCTTACTCGCTTAACGATGCCCTTGGCGACCGGCTTCAGAGGTCTCCAGTCAATGCCGCTGCCTCGCCAATAGCGGTCATATTCCGCCTCGATCTCAGACTTCAGCTCGTCCAATTGAGCGTAACTCGCTTGCTCAGACTTGGACAGACCTGGACCCTTCATCTGTTCTCTGTACGCATCAAGCTTCTCCTGAATTCGGCGCAAGGCTATACCAGCAGCGCTGCTGAAACCCCTTATGTGGCCGTCATCATGATGATCGCTCAGTACCTGTCGAGCAGACTCTTGTGCAGCATCTCGCAGGAACTCACCTGCCTTTTGAAAGTGACCGCTCACCGCACTCCTTCCTCGATTCTGCTAGCCCGCAGCGGCTGCCAGAATAGGTCAATTTGCCTTCGTCGCGCCGATTCCGCTGGCGAACGCCGTCGAGATTCAAAACGGAGTCTCGGCGTTCGTTGACCACGGACTGCTTGGCGTTGGTGGCAACGCGCCTTCTGGCAGCGGTAGGTTTGCGACGACGTAGAGGTTCAAGATGTCGTCGCGATCCATGAACATGATCTGGCTGCGCTTGTGGGCGTCGAGAGCGTTGCCGAGCCAGTTGCGGGCCGCTTTGGTGATCTCACCACCCGCGACGATGAAGGCGTGATCGACCAGGACGCGACGGTTGGTCTCGGGGTCAAAGATCTCGTGTGCCAGCATCATGAGCGCCTGGTTGTGGATCTCAGCCATGTTGGCGTTACCTGTCTTGGTTACCCCCGAAGCGTCGAGCTTGCCCTTTTTCGCCTGGATGCCGAAGTAGAGAATGTGCTGCGTCGGCAAGGTGTAGCGCATCCAAATGTCCTTGCCGTACTCCAGGGCCTTGTCCTTGTGCCCGGCGGCGGTGATGCGGTGGTAGCCAAGTTGCCTGAACATCGGGAGTAGCACCTCCTCGATGAGGTCATCCTCGCTGCACTGGTCGAGGTACGCCGTCAGGAGCTGCCGCCGCTCCAGCTCAGCCTTGCTGAAGGGGCGGTGGGGGTTGGCGGCAAGGATGGTCACGGTCTGGGTGCCGACATGACGGAGGTAGCAGTGGTTGTCCTCGCCATAGAACGCCTCGAAACCTTCGCGGCCAAGTACCTCATTGAGTTGCGCGAGCGCCCGAGGACGGTCGGACCCTTCGTTGAGCCGATCGGCCGGGCTCATCAGCTGGTCGATGAGGCGGCAGAAGATCTCTGGCGGGCGGTTGGGTCCGTCGTGCGGTTCGGCCAGCATCTGTTCCAACACATCTGCCACCCAGCGGTGGCGAGTTGAACCGTCATGCTGGTACTCCGTCTCCAGCTCTTGGAAGAACTCGGTGATGTACATGCTGGACCGGTAGGGGAAGTACTTGGCTTCGTCCTCATTTTCAGCGTCGTCGCGGCCCGTGTTGCCCACGATGAGGTCAGCAAGGGCTTCGAGGTTGCGGCGCTTGAACTTCACGGTGCCATTATCGCAAGTGAAGCCGACAAGCTTCCGGACTCAGCAACGCTCGTGTGCGCAACTCGTGGACGGGTAACTTCGGGTGTGCAGCACGAGGGGACGTTAGAGCAAGTCTCTCGTGTGCGTCCAGACGGTCATCCGATGTACGTCGAACCGCCGACAGATCGAGACCACGCTCTCGCCGTTCGCGCGTGCAGTTCGAATAGCGTCCACTTGCCTCTCGGTCAGGGGTGTTCTAGCTCGTCTCCTAGGGTTCGAGACGACTCCCGGCTCGTCGTCAGTGGCACCGTCTGGCTCGTGAACGATACGGAGTTTCGCCTGATTCCACGCGGAACTCAGCCGCTCGAACCGCTGCCAGGTGTTCGGTTTAAGTCCACCCGCGTCCACCACACGAGAGGCGGGTCCGATCGGTGAGAAGTCACCGATCGGGCCCGTTTTTTCGTTGCTGGGGTTCTCGCCCGGGGCTGATCTGGCTTCTCCGATGAGAGGGTCATGTGCGGCAGAGGTGGGGCGAGCCCCTGCCCGGCCTACCCGACGCAGCGGCCGGAGGGCACCGCCGCGGGCTCGGCCGATGCGTCGAGCGTCGCGAGCACCGGCAGCAGTTCGGCGAGGGTCATCGCGTAGCCGACGCCCGGCCGCACGGCGTCTCGCGCGAACACCACTCCGGCGACGGCGCCCGCCTCGGTGAGCAGCGGGCCGCCCGAGTTGCCGGGCTGCACCACGGCGTCGAGCGTGTGCACGGAGCGCTGCGCCCCGCCCGACCCGTAGATGTCGGGCACGGTCGTGCTGCCCGTCGCGAGCACCCCCGCCGCCACCGTGCGGAACGGCCCGCCGTGCGGGTAGCCCTGCACCGCGCCGACGCCGCCCGGCGCGAGCGCGTCGTCGAGCGGCAGCGGCGCGGCGTCGACGTCGGCAGCGACGATCGCGAGGTCGTCGACCGGGTCGAAGTAGACGACGCGGCCGTCGCGGGCTGGCTGCCCCGGCAGTTCGACGAGGGGCGTGTCGATGCCGGCGACGACGTGGGCGTTCGTGACGATGCGATCCTCGGCCACCACGAAGCCGCTGCCCGTCGGCATCGTGCCGCAGCCGTGCGCGATGCCCGAGATGCGCGCCACCGAGGCTCCCGCCGCGGCGAGCGCCGGATCGTCGGTGTCGACGCGCGAGAGGTCGGGAGAGGCGAGCACGAGGTTCTCGTCGATGAGGCCGTCGATGGCGGGCAGCACCGTGTCGCCGAGCAGCGCCGAGTGCAGCCTGGCCATCGCCTCCACGAGCGGCTCGGGGGTCACCCGGTCGAGGTAGCGCAGCATCGACGACGAGGCGACCGTCGACGACACTCCGGGGATGCCGGACGCGGCCACGGCCGACCCGATCAGCGAGACCGAGGTGACGGCCGCGATGAGACCGAGCGCGCCGCCGAGCAGTCGCTCCAGGGGGCGCAGGCGGATCCGATCCGCCCCGCTCCTGATGAGGGCCCCGACGGCGGCGCCGATGCCGCCGCCGAGCGCGAGCAGCCCCGCCGCGGCCGCGATCACGGCCGCGCTGCGCCAGCCCGTCTCGGGCAGTTCGCGCGCGATGAGCGGCAGCACCCAGGGCGTCGCCGCAGCACCCGCGAGCAGCCCGCAGGCGGCCCCGAGCGCCGAGAACAGCCCGGCCCGGAACCCCGCCGTGAGCCCGATGACGAGCAGCAGCAGGATGATGACGTCTGCGACTCCGGGCATCGGCCCCTCTCAGAGGATCGGGCGCCCGGCCGGGCGCTGTTCGCGCCGAGCCTACAACACCCGGGTGAGGGCGCGGCGCGGGTGCGGCTCCTTTTCGAAATGATTTTGACGCGCTCCGCNGCCCGATGACGAGCAGCAGCAGGATGATGACGTCTGCGACTCCGGGCATCGGCCCCTCTCAGAGGATCGGGCGCCCGGCCGGGCGCTGTTCGCGCCGAGCCTACAACACCCGGGTGAGGGCGCGGCGCGGGTGCGGCTCCGTCGTCGCGCGCGCCGATCAGCGCGCGCCGTCGCCCATCCGGAGGCCCGGTATCACTGAGAGCGCGAGCACGGCCGTGGCGAGGCAGAACACGGCGGGGAACCCGGATCCGGCGAGCGGAAAGGTGAGGAACGCCAGGCCCGCCACCGCGATGGTGAGGGCCGAGCCCGTCGAATCCGAGATCGACAGCGCGGACGAGTTGAAGCCCTCGTTCGCGCTCGTCGAGTACGCCAGGGTGAGCACCGTCAGCCTCGGATAGATCAGGCCCATGCCGCCGCCGGCGACGCCCCACGCGACGACGACGAGCGAGGGCAGCCGATCGGCGAGCGACACCGCGAGCAGCGCGAGCACTCCCGCGAGCAGCAGCGAGGCGCCGATCACGACGATCCGCCGACTGCCGAGCCGGTCGCCGTACCGGCCCTGCGCGAAGGAGGCGAGCGACCACGCCAGCGCCGCGGCGGTGAGGGCGAGGCCGGCGATCATCGGGCTGAAGGCGAAGCGGTCCATGAGGAGCTTCGGCACGTACGTCTCGGCGGCGAGGAAGCCGCCGGCCACGAGCCCCCGCATGAGAATTGCGCTCGGCAGGCCGGCGCGTGCGCGCAGGGTGCCCGTCGGCATCAGCGGCGTGATCGCGAAGCCGACGACGGCGACGCACCCCAGCGCGATCGGCCAGCCGACCGCCGGGGGCGCCTCGGCGGCGAAGCCCGCCCCGACCGCGGAGACCGCGACGACCGTGGCCAGCAGCAGCCGCACTCCGATCGTGCCGCCGCCCGGCGGCTCGGAGATCCCGCTCGAACCCGGGGGCTCCGCTCCCTCCGCCGGGTCCAGCGACGCGCTCCGCAACTGAGCCATGACGATGAGGAACGCCGCCGCCGTGAGCACCGCGACGCCGAGGAACGCCCACCGCCAGTGCAGATACTGCGCCACGGCGCCCGCGAGGAACGGACCGACCATCGACGGCAGCACCCAGGCCGCCGCGAACGCCGCGAAGATCCTGCCGTGCAGCTCGCGCGGGTACACCCGCGCGATCACGACGTAGAGAGACACCGTCTGGCCGCCCACCCCCAGACCCTGGATCAGGCGCCCGACGATGAACGTGTACATCTCGGGGGCGGCACCCGAGACGATCAGCCCCGCGGTGAACAGCGTCACTGCCGCGCACAGCGGCGCCCGGGGGTCGCTGCGATCGCTCCATGCGCCGGCGGCGACCATGCCGATCACTCCGGTGGCCAGCGTGCCGGATAAGGCGACGGCGAAGAGGGCCTGCCCGTTCAGGTCGACGCTGACGACGGGCATCACCGTGGTGACCGCCAGCGCTTCGAGGGCCGCCAGGAAGATGAGCGCGACCGAACCGAGCGTGATGCCGAGCCGCGCTCGATCCCAGATCGTCTCAGGCGCTGCGGAGGTCATCTCCGATCCGCTCGATCGCGAACGTGCATCGGACCATTCTCCCACGCGGGAGGCCGTCGCGCAGGCTACAGCGCCGCAGGGCTCGCGGTGCGCGGGTCTCGGGCGGGATCGTACGAATTCGCCGCACCGTACCCGCTCGCTGTACCGTTCGCGCTCGCCGCCTCCGACGGATCTGCGGCGCTCGCCGCTTCCGCGCGCAGCCACGGCAGGCTGATCGGGATGGTGTCGAACGCCGAGGGGTCCTCGGGCTGCGCTCCGCGAGCCGGGTCGAGCCAGGGCAGGCTGATCGCGAGCGCGTCCGTCACGCTCGGCGTCCAGCCGCCCGAGTGGGGCAGGGGCCGCGGAGGCGGCAGGATCTCCGCGGCCTCGTCCGACACCGCCGGGAGGGCGGTGCCGAGCTTCGCCAACCGGCTCCGCAGCGCGCACGCCAGCCCGTGGAAGCCGATGACACCCCACACCAGGTTCGACGCGACGGCCGGCCACGCCCCGTAGACGAGTGCGCCGCCCGCGGCGAGCAGGCCGCCGACGGCGTTGAGCGTCGCGTAGCGGATCGCGTCGGGCGATACCCAGCCGCGCCAGATCATCAGGTACGCCGAGAAGGTGCCGGCGGTGCCGAGCCACCCCAGGGCGGCTCCGACGAGGTCTTCCAACGGTGCTCCTCGAGCGGTCGAAGCGGGTACGGGCGGCGCCTCGGGGCGCGTGTCCCGCGGGTCTCCGAGGGGGCGCGCCGACGCCGAATGCAACTATTCTGCGGACGCCGGTCGGTTCAGCACAATCGAATTATTGAGAATCGGGAGTTTAGAATGAGTGAATATGAGGATCAACGTCGCGCGGCTGCCGTACTTCCTGCAGATCTCGCGCAGCGGCGGGGTGCTCGCGGCGGCCGAGGCGCTGAAGCTGACGCCGTCCGCGGTGTCCCAGCAGCTGGCGCGGCTCGAGGCCGAGGTGGGGGTGCCGCTCGTGGAGCGCAGCCCGCGCGGCATCGTGCCGACGGCGGCGGGACGCGAGCTGATCGAGCTCGCCGAGAACGTGGAGCGCGAGGTCAACGAGGCGGCCAGGCGGGTGGGCGCCGCGAGCGAGCTGCCGAGCGGTCGGGTGCGCTTCGGCGCGTTCCAGAGCTTCATCGGCGGCCTCCTCGCTCCCGCGCTGCCCCAGTGGCGCGGCGAGCTGTCGGGCGTCGACCTGCTGCTGGTCGAGGGCGAGCAGGCGGAGCTGCTGCGGGGGCTTCGCGCCGCCGAGCTGGATCTCGTGGCGGTGGAGTTCGACGAGTCGGTCGCGCCGACGCCGCCCGGCCCGGGCGTGCGCGAGGTCGCTCTGCTCGACGATCCGTGGGTGCTGGTCGCCCCGGCGGGCACGCAGGCGGCGATGGGGGTCGTGGAGCTCGAGAACCTGCGGCTGCCGTGGCTCGAGGTCGATCTCGGCGCGGGCGCGTCGCACGCGGTGCGCCGGGTGCGGCGGTCCCTGCCGCACTCGAGCACGGCGCCGCACCGCTACGGCAACCATCAGACGGCGCTCGCGCTCGTGGCCGCGGGCGAGGGGGTGACGCTGCTGCCGCAGCTCGCGCTGCGCGAGCAGGCGCTGCCTGGCGTCGAGGTGCACGAGCTGCCGGGCCTCGGGGTGCGGCGCATCTCGCTGCGCTTCCGCTCGGGGCGGAAGCCGAACCCCGCCGTCGCGGCGGCCGTCGACTTCCTGCGGGCCGTCGTCGCGGGCGAGCCGGCGCCGGAGCCGGCGCCCTAGCCCGACCCCGCGCACGCCGAGTCCCGATCCGCCGCCTCGCCCGGGGGGGAAGCGGCGGATCGGGACTCGGTCCGCACAGCGGGGCGGCTACGACTTGATGTAGCCGTTCGGGTTGAGCACGTACTTCTTCGCCGCGCCCTGGTCGAACTCGGCGTAGCCGCGCGGGGCGTCCTCCAGCGAGATCGGCGTCGCGTTGACCGCCTTCGCGATCTGCACCTTGTCGTGCAGGATCGCCTGCATGAGCTGGCGGTTGTACTTCATCACGGGGCACTGGCCCGTGGTGAACGACAGCGACTTCGCCCAGCCGAGGCCGAGGCGGATCGACAGCGAGCCCACCTTGGCCGCCTCGTCGACGCCGCCCGGGTCGCCGGTGACGTAGAGGCCCGGGATGCCCAGGGCGCCGCCCGCCTCGGTGATGTCCATCAGCGAGTTGAGCACCGTCGCGGGCGCCTCGTGGCTCGCGTCCGAGCCGTGGCCGCGGGCCTCGAAGCCGACGGCGTCGACGCCGCACTCCACCTCGGGCACCCCGAGGATCTGCTCGATCTGGTCGCGGGGGTCGCCCTTCGACACGTCGACGGTCTCGCACCCGATCGAGCGCGCCTGTGCGAGGCGGTCCTCGTTGAGGTCGCCGACGATGACCACTCCCGCGCCCAGCAGCTGCGCGCCGACCGCGGCGGCGATGCCGACCGGTCCGGCGCCCGCCACGTAGACGGTGGAGCCCGGTTTCACTCCCGCCGAGTAGGCTCCGTGGAATCCGGTGGGGAAGATGTCGGAGAGCATCGTGAGGTCGAGGATCTTCTCGAGCGCCTGGTCGCGGTCGGGGAACTTCAGCAGGTTCCAGTCGGCGTAGGGCACGAGCACGTACTCGGCCTGCCCGCCGACCCAGCCGCCCATGTCGACGTAGCCGTAGGCGCTGCCCGGCCGGTCCGGGTTGACGTTCAGGCAGATGCCGGTCTTACCCTCCTTGCAGTTGCGGCAGCGGCCGCAGGCGATGTTGAACGGAACGGAGACGAGGTCGCCGACCTTGATGAACTCGACGTCGGGGCCGACCTCGACGACCTCGCCCGTGATCTCGTGGCCGAGCACGAGCCCCTCGGGCGCGGTGGTGCGACCGCGCACCATGTGCTGGTCGGAGCCGCAGATGTTCGTGGCGACGGTGCGCAGGATCGCTCCGTGCGGCACCTTGCGCCCGACGTTCGCGGGGTTGACGCCCGGACCGTCCTTCAGCTCGAACTCCGGATATTCGGTGTCGATGACCTCGACGACTCCTGGGCCCTTGTACGCAACAGCTTTGTTTCCAGACATCAGCGTCCTTTCTGTAGGAGGTCGACGGTGACCTGCCCCCAGCCTCTCCCCGCTCGGTGCTCCTCTCAACTGCCCGTGAGGATGAGGGGAGCCATACCTTCGGGTAGGTCTTCGGGCTATGCTCGGGTCATGGGTAACGGTGCCTCCTCCGAGCCCTTGCTGCAGGGGCTCTCGAACGTGCTCGCCTCGCCGCTGGGGTTGATGATCCCCGCCCTCTCCGAGCTGATCTCTCCGCTCGTGCCGCACTCGGCGCTCGTGATGCTCGCGGCCGATGTGGGCGGCGGCCGGGTGCAGGGCACCGGCGATCCGGCGTTCGTGCGCGGCGTGCGCGGCCTCGAGCTCGACCGGCTGCGCAAGCGCCTCGAGGCCTCCGACGGGATTCGCAGCGGGGTGCTGGCGATCGACGGTGCAGCGCACCCGACGCTGGAGCTGCTCTCGCGCAACGGCGCGCTGCTGGTGATCGCCGAGCCGGGCTCGGGAGCCGGAGCGCAGGCGGGCACCCTGCTCGCCCTGTGGGACATCGTGGCGCTGCACGTGCAGGAGCGCGCCGACGAGGCGAAGCCCGACTACCTGCAGCACGCCCGCGCGATCGCGGGCACCCGGCTGAAGGCGCTGACCGAGCTCGAGGACGAGTACGCCGCAGCGGTGGAGTCGGTGCTCGTGGCGCTGCGCTCGAAGCGGCTGAGCGACGCGCAGGCGCGCGACGAGGCCGTGGGCCGCGCCGTCGACGCGCTCACGAGGCTGTCGGGCGCGGTCGATCAGGTGCGCACGCTCACGGAGGAGTCGGTGACGATCTCCTTCGACCGTCTGAAGGAGGACCTGCGGCCGGTCTCGCGCTACTCCCCGGTGCAGCTGCAGTTCGTGGATCCGCCGGTCGACGGCCGACCGCTGCCGGGCGAGGTGTCGCTCGGCGCCCGCGCCGTGGTCTATCGCGCGGTGCTCACCCTCGTCGAGGGCGAGGAGGTCGGGCACATCCGCATCCACTGGGACTGCGACGGCACGAACCTGCTCATCCGGATGCAGGACGACGGGCCCGGATCATCCGCCGCGGCGAAGACGCTGCTGGGGCGGATCCGGGAGCGGATCTGGTCGCTGAACGGCACGGTCGGGGTCGACACCACCCCCGGCTGGGGCACGAGGATCGACGTGGTGCTGCCGCTCGACCCGCCACGCACCCATCCGGCCTCGTCCGCGATGGCCGGCATGCGCCCGCGGGAGGTGCAGGTGGCGGCGCTCATGGTGGCGGGGCATCGCAACCGGGCCATCGCCGATGAGCTGCGGATCAGCGAGAACACCGTCAAGTTCCACGTCTCGCGCATCCTGCGTCAGCTTGGCGCCGATTCGAGGGCCGAGGCCATCGCGGTGCTCACGGCCGGCCAGCGCGGGTAGCGCGCCGACCGCGGCTCAGCGCTCGCGCCAGCTCTCGGCGAGCGCGGTGATCGCCGCCGCGCGCTCGGAGAGCGCCGTCGCGGCGTCTTCGCCCTCCGCCGCCGCACGTCCCACGGCGATGCCGAGCAGGAGGGTGCTGAGCGGGGCGGCCGGGCGCGCGACCTCGTGGGCGACGTCGCGGGCGACGTTCAGCACGGTGGCGATGTCGACGGCGCCGGGATCGAGGTCGAGCTTCGCGGCGGCCGCCGCGAGCCAGGCGTCGAGCGCTTCGGGGGGCAGGTGGCGGGACTCGCTCATGATCGCTCCTTCTCGGGGGTGCGCCCCGAGCGCCGGGCGCGTTCGAGGTCTTCGGGGGTGTCGAGGTCGGCGGTGACCTCGGCGGTGGCGGGGCACCGGATCAGCTCCGCGCGCGAGAAGGCGAGCCGCAGCGGGAGGTCTGCGAGCTCGCCGCCCGCGGCGTCGAGGCCGTCGCGCAGTGCGGACCTCCGGTAGACGCCGGCCAGCCACTGCGATCGCCCGCCCGGATCCTCGAGCAGCACGCCGTCGCGCAGTCGGTCGTCATCCCGGGCCCGGGCGAGCGCCGAGGCGAGCGCGTCGCAGACCGCCCCCGGGTGTTCGAGGTCGCACGCCAGCAGCAGCACCCACTCCGCGCGATCACCGGCCTCGGCCGAGCCGCTCTCGAGCGCGGCGAGGCCGGCGGCGAGCGCCGCGAGGGGGCCCGAGAACGGGGGATCCTCGCGCACCGAGACGGCGTCTGCGTCGGTCGCGCCGCGGGGGCCGACGACGACGATCCGCTCGACTCCGATGCGCCGCGCGGCCCCGACCGCGCGGTCGATCAGCCGTTCGTCGCGCAGCCTGATCGAGGCCTTGTCGGCGCCGCCCAGACGTCGGCCCCGGCCGCCGGCGAGCACGATCGCGTCGAGCCGGAGGCTGCTCATGCCAGCCCCACCAGGAGCAGTTCGACCGGTTCTCCCGCGGCGACGTCGCCGCGGTCCTCGCCCGCCACCGCGTAGGCCTGTACGGCGCCGTGCCCGCCGACCGCGTGCGAGACCCCGCGCGGGTTCACCGCGGGGCGGCAGACCAGGCGCCGGCGCCCGCCGCGGATGCCCGACCCGTCGCCCGCTCCGTCGGCGTCCGCGTCGTCGATCGTGACGGGCATGAGCTGCAGGCGGCCCCTCGCGCCGCGCCAGCCGACGCCCGCGACCGCGGGCACGAGCGGGCGCATCGGATCGTCGCGCCCCTGGCAGGCGAGCAGGGCCGGGCGCACGAACAGCTCGAAGCTCGTCGCCGCGCTCACGGGGTTGCCGGGCAGCGCGAACAGCCAGGCGCCCGAGGCGAGGCGGCCCGCGCACTGCGGCTGACCGGGGCGCACCGCGACCCGTGCGGCGCGCACCTCCGGCTCCGCCTGCACGGCGAGGCGCACGACGTCGTGGCTGCCGGGCCCGACCCCGCCCGTGGTGATGATCGCGTCGCAGCCGCGCCCGAGTTCGTCGAGCTGCGCGCGCACGGCCGCGACGTCGTCGGTGCAGCGCCGCACCGCCGAGGGCTCGATGCCGCTCTCGCGCAGCAGCCCGGCGATGAGCAGCGAGTTCGACTCGACGATCTGGCCCCGGGCGAGCGGAGCGCCCGGGGGGCGCAACTCGGCCCCCGTCACGAGCACCGCGACCCGCGGCAGCTCGCTGGCGCGCACCTCGGCGACGCCCGCGGCCGCGAGCGCCGAGACTCGAGCGGCGGTCAGCGGGTCGCCGCTGCGGGCGAGGAGCGATCCGGCGCGAACGTCCTCGCCGCGGCGGCGGATGTTCGCGCCCGGTGCCACGGGCGCCTCGATCCGCACCGCGCCGCGACCCCAGGGGTCGGCGCCGGGATCCTCGCGCCCCGGTGCCGCGGTGAGCTCGACCGGCACGACGGCGTCGGCCGCCGAGGGGACCGGGGCCCCCGTCATGATGCGCACGGCGGCGCCGGGGGCGATGGCCGGGTCGGCGGAGCCGCCCGCGAGCACCTCGCCCGAGACGACCAGCTCGACGGGGCGCTCGGCCGTCGCGTGCGCGGTGTCGGCGGCGCGCAACGCGTAGCCGTCCATCGCCGAGCTGTGCCAGAGTGGCAGATCGTGGGCGGAGCGCACCTGCTCGGCGAGCGTGCGGCCGTGGGCGAGCTCGAGGGGGAGCGGCGCCGCGTCGAGGCGCCCGATGCGGTCGAGGATCCAGCCCCGCCACTCCGCAGCCGACATGCGCATGGGGCGATCCTACCCGCCGCCCGCCGGCCCTCCCCGTCCGCCGGCCGATGCCTCGGACGTCGCCCAACCCTCGGACGTCGCCCATTCCTCGGACCGCGCCCCGCGATCCGCTCCGAAGCATCGGCGAGATCCGAAACACGGGCGCGTCTGCGGCGCGGTGAGGTTCAATGGAGGCATGTCACGCATCGCAGCACGCCGCCGGGTCACCCGCATCACCGTGGGGGAGCCGCCGCGCCGCCGCGCCGACTTCCTCGCGGCCGAGGAGCCGCTCGAGATCCGGGTCGGCGGCAAGGCGCTCACCGTGACGATGCGCACACCGGGCAGCGACGTCGAGCTCGCGGCGGGGTTCCTGGTCTCGGAGGGGGTGGTCCACTCCGCCGACGAGTTCGCGACGGCGCGCTACTGCGACGGGGCGGTGACCACCGGTGATGACGGCGTCAGCACCAACACCTACAACGTGCTCGACGTCGCTCTCGCCCCCGGCGTCGCGCCGCCCGATCCGAGCATCGAGCGCAACTTCTACACGACCAGCTCGTGCGGCGTGTGCGGCAAGGCGAGCATCGACGCCGTCGCGACGGTCTCCCGCTACACCGTGGACGAGGATCCGCTGCGCATCGACCCGGCGACGCTCGCCGGCTTCCCCGACGCGCTGCGGGCCGGTCAGGCCGTGTTCGAGCGCACCGGCGGCCTGCACGCGGCCGCGCTGTTCGACGGCGGCACCGGCGAGATGCTGGTGCTGCGCGAGGACGTGGGCCGGCACAACGCCGTCGACAAGGTGATCGGCTGGGCGCTGCTGAACGACCGCCTCCCCGCCCGGGGCTGCGTGCTCATGGTCTCGGGCCGCGCGAGCTTCGAACTCGCGCAGAAGGCGCTCATGGCCGGGATCCCGATGCTCGCGGCGGTCTCGGCGCCCTCGTCGCTCGCCGCGGAGCTCGCGAGCGAGGCCGGTCTCACCCTCGTGGGCTTCCTGCGCGGCCCCTCCATGGTGGTCTACAGCCGCGAGGATCGCCTCGCCCTGGATGGCCGCTCCGCCATCGGCTAGGGTGGGGGCATGGCGAGGTTCAGCCCACTGGAGTGGCCGGTCTTCCGGCAGTTCTCCTCGCCCGACCGGTTCGGGCGGGGCGACTCGGTCGTGTCGCGCAAGACGCGCGAGATCGTGCCCCGCACCAGCTCGGCCGACCGCGTCGTGCAGAGCGTCTGCCCCTACTGCGCCGTGGGCTGCGGGCAGAAAGTGTTCGTCAAGGACGAGCGGGTGGTGCAGATCGAGGGCGATCCCGATTCGCCCATCTCGCGAGGCAGGCTGTGCCCCAAGGGCTCGGCGAGCGAGCAGCTCGTCAACTCGGCGTCGCGGCAGACCGAGATCCTCTACCGAGCCCCCTACGCCGCCGAGTGGCAGAAGCTCTCGCTCAGCACCGCGATCGACATGATCGCCGAGCGCTTCCTCGAGGCCCGCAAGAAGTGGTGGCAGGATCACGACGAGCACGGCCGCCCGGTGCGCCGCACCATGGGCATCGCGGCGCTCGGCGGCGCGACGCTCGACAACGAGGAGAACTACCTCATCAAGAAGCTGTTCACCGCGGCGGGCGCGATCCAGATCGAGAACCAGGCCCGCATCTGACACTCCGCCACGGTTCCCAGTCTGGGAGCCTCGTTCGGCCGAGGCGGTGCCACGCAACCGCTGCAGGACATGGCCAATGCGGATTGCATCGTGATCCAGGGATCCAACATGGCCGAGTGCCACCCCGTCGGGTTCCAGTGGGTCTCCGAGGCGAAGGCGCGCGGCGCGAAGATCATCCACGTCGATCCCCGCTTCACGCGCACCTCCGCGGTGGCCGACAAGCACGTGCCCATCCGGGCCGGCTCCGACATCGTGCTGCTCGGCGCGCTCATCAACCACGTGATCGAGAACAACCTCTGGTTCAGGGAGTACGTGCTCGCGTACACGAACGCGGCGACGATCGTCGGCGAGGAGTTCCGCGACACCGAGGATCTCGACGGGCTGTTCTCCGGGTACGACGCCGAGACCGGCACCTACGACCCGTCGAGCTGGGCCTACCAGCGCACCGGGCGGCAGCAGAGCTCCGACGAGGGCGAGGACGACCTGCAGGAGGCGCCCGGCATGGGCGACCAGTTCGGCGACGGCGGGCCGTCGGTCGGCGACCGCTTCCTCACCGACGAGACGCTGCAGCATCCGCACACCGTGTTCCAGATCCTGAAGCGCCACTACGCGCGCTACACCCCCGAGATGGTGCGCGAGGCGTGCGGCATCTCCGAGCAGGACTTCGCCTACCTCGCGCGCTCCATCACCGAGAACTCCGGCCGCGACCGCACCACCTGCTTCGCATACGCGGTGGGGTGGACCCAGCACACCATGGGAGCCCAGTTCATCCGCACCGCGGCGATCCTGCAGCTGCTGCTCGGCAACATCGGGCGACCGGGCGGCGGGATCATGGCGCTGCGCGGGCACGCGAGCATCCAGGGCTCCACCGACATCCCCACGCTCTTCAACCTGCTGCCCGGCTACCTGCCGATGCCGACCGCGTCGGCCGAGACGCTGCAGGACTACCTCGACGGCATCGCGTCCCCCGATCAGAAGGGCTACTGGGCGAACGCCGACGCCTACACGATCAACCTGCTCAAGGCGTGGTGGGGCGACGCCGCCCGCGAGGAGAACGACTGGGCCTACGACTACCTGCCGCGCCTCACCGGCCCGCACGGCACCTACCAGACCGTGGCGAGGATGCTCGAGGACGAGGTCGACGGCTACTTCGTCTTCGGGCAGAACCCGGCGGTGGGATCGGCGCACGGCCGCATGCAGCGGCTGGGCATGTCTCACCTCAAGTGGCTCGTGGTGCGCGACTTCGCGATGATCGAGTCGGCGACCTGGTGGAAGGACGGCCCCGAGATCGAGTCGGGCGAGCTGCGCACCGAGGACATCGCGACCGAGGTGTTCTTCATGCCCGCGGCGAACCACGTCGAGAAGTCGGGCACCTTCACGCAGACGCAGCGCATGGTGCAGTGGCGGCATCAGGCGGTGCAGCCGCCCGGGCAGGCGCAGAGCGAGCTCGACTTCTTCTACGAGCTGGGGATCCGGATCCGCGAGCGGCTCGCCGAATCGACCGATCCGCGCGACCGGCCGCTGCTCGACCTCACCTGGGAGTACCCGCTCGACGAGCACGGCAACCCCGATCCCGAGGCCGTGCTCGCGGAGATCAACGGCCGGCACCTCACCGGTGAGCGGGCCGGCCGGCCGCTCTCCTCCTACACCGAGATGCGCACCGACGGCTCGACCGAGGGCGGTTGCTGGATCTACACGGGTGTCTACGCCGACGGCGTCAACCATGCCGCGCTGCGCCCGGCGAAGGAGCAGCAGGACGCGGTCAACCCCGACTGGGGGTGGGTCTGGCCCGCCAACCGGCGGCTGCTCTACAACCGGGCGTCGGCGGATCCCGATGGGCGCCCCTGGAGCGAGCGCAAGAAGTACGTCTGGTGGGACGAGCAGCGGGGCCGCTGGACCGGCGACGACGTGCCCGACTTCCCGGCGACGCTCTCGCCCGACGCGCGGCCGCTGCCCGGAGCCGGGGGAGCCGATGCGCTTTCGGGCACCGACGCGTTCATCATGCAGTCGGACGGCAAGGGCTGGCTGTACGCGCCGAAGGGGCTCGTCGACGGCCCGCTGCCCGCGCACTACGAGCCGCAGGAGTCCCCGGTCGCCAACCCCCTCTACAGCCAGCAGCGCTCGCCCGCGCGCGTGACGATGGCCCGCCAGGACAACCTCAGCGCCCCGAGCGACGACGAGCCCGGTGCGGGCGTCTACCCCTACATGTTCACCACGTACCGGCTCACCGAGCACCACACCGCGGGCGGGATGAGCCGGTGGCTGCCCTACCTCGCCGAACTGCAGCCCGAGATGTTCTGCGAGGTGTCGCCCGAACTCGCCGAGGAGTGCGGCCTCGAGCCCTACGGCTGGGCGACGATCATCTCGGCGCGCTCCGCGATCGAGGCGAAGGTGCTCGTGACCGACCGGGTGAAGCCGCTGCGGGCCGGCGGGCGCACGGTGCATCAGATCGGCCTGCCCTACCACTGGGGCGTGGGGGGCGACGCCGTGGTGAGCGGCGACGCCGCGAACGATCTGCTGGGGGTGGTCATGGACCCGAACGTGCTGATCCAGGAGTCGAAGGCCGGATCCTGTGCGATCCTCCCGGGGCGGCGGCCCCGCGGCGAGGCGCTGCTCGAGCTCGTCGAGCGGTACCGGCGGCGCGCCGGGGTGACGATCGACACGGGCATGCGGGCCTCCGACGTCTCCGGGGTCTCCGACGCGGGACGCGGGTACCCTGGAACCGAGCGCCGGCCGGACTCGTCGCACGATCACCCGGGGGATCCCGGCGATGCGCCGGGCGCGGCGCCGGCGCAGCACGACGACGACGAGGAGGCGCAGAGATGAGCAGGCTCACGGAGTCCGAGCACGCCGCCCACCACGAGCACGTGCACCCCCGCAAGGGCTTCTTCACGGACACCTCCATCTGCATCGGCTGCAAGGCCTGCGAGGTCGCCTGCAAGGAGTGGAACCGCAACCCCGCCGACTCCGACTGGCAGCTCTCCGACTCGTCGTACGACAACTCCGAGGGGCTCGGCGCCGACACCTGGCGCCACGTCGCGTTCATCGAGCAGGGGCAGGAGCGGATCGAGGAGGCGCGCGAGAGCGGGCGCCGGCTCGTGAGCCTCGGAATGCCCACGGTGCGCCCCGCGACCGGCGCGGGGGCCGACGGCTCCGCAGACCTGTCGGGCGCCGACACCACCCCGCCCGACACCCCCGACTTCCGGTGGCTCATGTCGTCGGACGTGTGCAAGCACTGCACCAACGCCGGCTGCCTCGACGTCTGCCCCACGGGCGCGCTCTTCCGCACCGAGTTCGGCACGGTCGTGGTGCAGGAGGACATCTGCAACGGCTGCGGCACCTGCGTGGCCGGGTGCCCTTTCGGCGTGATCGAGCGGCGCAGCGACGGGATCGCCGTGCCCAAGACGAACCGCGACTTCGTGCCCGGCGAGCAGGCGCCCACCCGCAACGCGGGCGTCGCCCAGAAGTGCACGCTCTGCTACGACCGCCTCACCGATGATCAGACGCCCGCCTGCGCGCAGGCCTGCCCCACCACGTCGATCAAGTTCGGCAGTCGCGAGGAGCTCGCGAAGATCGCTCGGGCCCGCGTGCGCGAACTGCACAAGCAGGGCCTCACCGAGGCGCGGCTCTACGGCGCGAACGAGCGCGACGGCGTGGGCGGCACGGGGTCGATCTTCCTGCTGCTCGACGAGCCCGAGGTGTACGGGCTGCCCCCGGACCCGCAGGTCGCGACGAAGGATCTGCCCCGCATGTACAAGCGCGCCGGTCTCGCCGCGCTCGGCATGATCGGCGCGGTCGCGCTCGCGTTCCTCACCGGAGGGCGTCGATGAACCGCGCCGCGTGGAAAGGTGATCGTTCGTGACCCTCTCGGAGTTCGACAGCTACCGGCCCCCCGAGAAGCCGCGCCGGTCCGGGGGCAGGCGCAAGCGCCGCGGTGGCAGGGGCGCCGGGGCGACCGACGGCTCGCGCGAGATGGCCATGGTGCCCGAGGTCGAGTTCGCCACCTACTACGACCGGCCCATCGTGAAGCCGCCGCCGTGGGAGGCGCCGATCGGCATCTACCTGTTTCTCGGCGGCGTCGCGGGCGGGTCGTCGCTGCTGGCCGCGGGCGCGCAGTTCAGCGGCAACGCGAAGCTGCGCCGCAACAGCCGTCTCGCGGCGATCGCCGCGGCCGGCGCGGGCGCCGTGTCGCTCATCGTCGACCTGGGCAGGCCCGAGCGATTCCTCAACATGTTCCGCACGCTCAAGGTGACCTCGCCGATGAGCGTCGGCTCGTGGATCCTCGGCGCGTTCAGCGCCGGAGCCGGCGTCGCGGCCGCCGCCGAGTTCGACCGCATGACGAAGCGCCGGCTGCCGCTCGGGCCGCTGCGCCGACTGCTCGATCTGGCCGAGCAGCCGGCGGGAGTGGTCTCCGCGGTGTTCGCGGCGCCGCTCGCCGCCTACACCGGCGTGCTGCTCTCGAACACGGCGAACCCCACGTGGAACGCGGCGAAGGAGGATCTCTCGTTCGTCTTCGTGAGTTCGGCGAGCCTCGCCGCCGGTGGCCTCGGCATGGTGACGACGCCCGTGGCCGATGCGAAGCCGGCGAGGGTGCTGGCGGTGGCCGGGTCGGCGGCCGAGCTCGCCGCGTCGGAGCTCATGGAGCGGCGCATGGATCCGGTGGCCGCCGAGCCGCTGCACCGCGGGAGCGCGGGTGCGATGCACCGGTGGAGCAAGCGTCTCGCCGCGGTCGGCGGGGTCGGCGCGGTCTTCGCAGGGCGCAGCCGCACGGTCGCGGTCGTCTCGGGGGTCGCGCTGCTCGCGGCCTCGGCGCTCACCCGCTTCGCGGTGCTCGAGGCCGGCCTCCACTCCACGAAGGATCCCCGATACGTCATCGAACCGCAGAAGCGCCGGCTCGAGGCGCGCCGCCGCGCGGGGATCGTCGACGACTCGATCACCACGGCCGAGTAGCGGGGACGAGGGGGAAGCGGTGACGCGAGACGAAGCGGTGCGAGCGGGGCTCGTCGAGCTGCGCGCGCAGACCGATGCCCGCGCGGCCCGGCTCGAGGCCGAGCTCGACGCGCTGACCCGCGCTCGCCGCAGCGAGTCGGATGACGACGAGCACGATCCGGAGGGGGTGACGCTCTCCTCGCAGTGGTCGATGCTCGCCGGCCTGCTCGCCTCGGCGCGCGAGGACGCCCGGGCGGCCGACGCCGCCGTGCGGCGCTTCGAGGCGGGCGAGTACGGGATCTGCCCGGCATGCGGGCGGCCGATCCCCGAGGGGCAGCTCGAGGCGCGGCCGTTCCGCGAGCGCTGCGTGGCGTGCTCGTAGGGGCGGCGGGCCCGCTCGGCCGCGGCTCCGTCACCGGATGGTGATGCCGGCTCCCGCGACGGTCTCGCCGATCACCGGGTAACCCGGCACCTCGCCCACGACCAGCAGCCCGCCCGAGGTCTGCGCGTCGGCGAGCAGCACCAGCTCCTCCTCGGAGAGGGGGCGCTCGATGTCGAGGTGGGGCCGCACCCAGTCGAGGTTGCGGCGCGATCCGCCGGGGATGAACCCCTCGTCGAGCGATTCCCGAGCCGCCTCGATGAGCGGCACCGCGCCCGAGTCGAGCACGGCGCCGACGCCCGAGGCGCGGCACATCTTGTAGAGGTGCCCCAGCAGGCCGAAGCCGGTCACGTCGGTGGCGGCGCGAGCACCCGCGGCGACGGCGGCGATCGAGGCGTCTCGGTTGAGCTGCACCATCTGCGCGATCGCGTGCTCGAACACCTCGCCGGTGCGCTTGTGCCGGTTGTTCAGCACGCCGACGCCGATGGGCTTGGTGAGGGTGAGCGGCAGGCCGGGCTCGGCCGCGTCGTTGCGCATGAGCCGCGCGGGATCGACCACACCGGTGACCGCCATGCCGTACTTGGGCTCGGGGTCGTCGATCGAGTGGCCGCCGGTGACGGGGCAGCCGGCCTCGGCGGCGACGTCGAGCCCGCCCCGCAGCACCTCGGTGAGCAGTTCCATGGGCAGCACCTCGCGCGGCCAGCCCACGAGGTTGATCGCCGTGATGGGGGTGCCGCCCATCGCGTAGATGTCCGAGAGCGCGTTGGCGGCGGCGATGCGGCCCCAGTCGTAGGCGTCGTCGACCACGGGGGTGAAGAAGTCGGCGGTCGAGAGCACCGCGAGGTCGTCGCGCACGAGCACCGCCGCCGCGTCGTCGCCGTCGTCGAGCCCCACGAGCACCTGGGGCGCGGTCTGGCCGACGAGCCCCCGCACGGCGTCTTCCAGCTCGCCCGGCGGGATCTTGCAGGCGCAGCCGCCGCCGTGCGCGTAGGAGGTGAGTCGTGCGGGATCCAGCTCGGTAGCCATGCCCCGAGACTACCCCGCGCATCGCTTTCGCGGGAGTGTAGGCTCGTCGGTGGAGGCGTCAGGGTTCCTGGTGGGCCCCCCGGTCTTCAAAACCGGTGAGTCCGAGCATCTCGGGCTGGCGGGTTCGATTCCCGTCCGCCTCCGCCAATATGCCGACCGGGGAATATCGAGCGGGCGAGGGGGCGCGATGAGCGACGAGGACCATCGCAGGCGCATTCCCCGCACCGACCGGCTGCTGGCGCTCCCCGCGGTGCGCGAGGCGCGGGAGCGGATCGGCGACGCCGCGATCCGCCGCATCGTCGAGGAGCGGCAGCGGGCGGCCCGCGAGGGCCGGGTGCCGGTCGAGGAGGTCGAGCAGGCGGTCGTCGACGCGCTGCGCGCCGAGCGGCCCGCGTCACTCGTGCCCGTGCTCAACGCGACCGGCGTGATCGTGCACACGAACCTCGGCCGGGCGCCCCTGTCGGAGGGCGCCAGGCAGGCGATCGGGGCCGCCGCCGGCTACGTCGACGTCGAGATGGATCTCGTGAGCGGCAAGCGCAGCGCCCGGGGCGCGGGTGCGCGCGAGGCGCTGCTGCAGGCCTGTCCCGAGGCCGAGGACGCGTTGATCGTGAACAACGGCGCGGCAGCACTGCTGCTCGCCGTCACCGCGGTCTGCGCCGGGGCGTCGGAACGGGATCGGGCGATCCCGAGCGAGATGATCGTGAGCCGGGGCGAGCTCGTGGAGATCGGCGCCGGGTTCCGGCTGCCCGACCTGCTGGTCACCACGGGTGCCCGGCTGCGCGAGGTCGGCACCACCAATCGCACGCACCTCTCCGACTACGAAGCCGCGATCGGCGCCGCGACCGGCTGCCTGCTGAAGATCCACCCGAGCAACTTCCGCGTGCAGGGGTTCACCTCCGGAGTCGACGTGGCGGCGCTGCGCCGACTCGCCGACGCATACGGGCTGCCGCTCGTCGTCGACCTCGGCAGCGGCCTGCTGCGACCCGACGCGCTGCTGCCCGACGAGCCCGACCTCGCGGGCGCCCTGCGCGCCGGAGCCGACGTGGTGATCGCGAGCGGCGACAAACTGCTCGGCGGCCCGCAGGCGGGGCTGCTGGTGGGGCGGGCCGAGACGATCCGGCGCCTCGCGAAGCATCCCCTCGCGCGCGCCGTGCGCAGCGACAAGCTCACCCTCGCGGCGATCGAGGCGACCCTGCGCGGCCCCGAGACGCCTGTGCAGGCGGCGCTGCACGCCGTCCCCGCCCGTCTGCGCGAGCGCACCGAGGGGCTCGCCGCCCGCCTGGCCGCAGCGGTGCAGGGGCCCTGCGAGGTCGTGCCCCACGAGGGGCGCGTGGGCGGCGGGGGAGCGCCCGGGGTGCCGCTGCCGGGGTGGGCGATCGAGCTGCCCGAGGCGATGGCGCCCCGCCTGCGGGCCGGTGCCGTCGCCGTGGTCGCCCGCGTGCACCGGGGGCGCTGCCTGGTCGATCTGCGCTGCATTCCCGAGTCGGATGACGAACTGCTGCTGGAGTGCCTGATCGAGGCGCTGGGCGACGCGGGCGCCGCCCCGCGCTCCGCGCCGCGGGGGCTCGGGTCCCGCTGACATGTACGTCGTCGCCACCGCCGGCCACGTCGATCACGGCAAGTCGACCCTCGTGCGCGCCCTCACCGGGATGGAGCCGGACCGGCTCGCCGAGGAGCGGCGGCGCGGCCTGACGATCGACCTCGGCTTCGCGTGGACGCGGCTGCCCTCCGGCCGCGAGGTCGCCTTCGTCGACGTGCCCGGCCACGAGCGGTTCCTCGCGAACATGCTCGCGGGTGTCGGCCCCGCCCCCGCGGTGTGCTTCGTGGTCGCGGCGGACAAGGGCTGGCAGGCGCAGTCGTCGGATCATCGCGACGCGGTGGCGGCGCTCGGCATCGAGCACGGCCTCGTGGTGATCACGCGCGCGGATCGCGCGCCGGACCGGGTCGCCGAGACGATCGAGCAGACCCGGATCGCGCTGGCGGGCACCCCGCTCGAGCGCGCACCGGTGGTGGTCTCGGCGCTGCCCGCCGGCTTCGACGAGTCGGGTGGCGCGGCGCCGAGCACCGGTCTCGGCGAGGTCGTGGAGCGGCTCGACGACGTGCTCGCGGCCGTGCCCGAGCCCGATGCCGGGGCCCGTGTGCGGCTCTGGGTCGACCGCTCCTTCACCATCAGGGGGGCGGGCACCGTGGTGACGGGCAGCCTGACGGCGGGCACGCTGCGCCAGGAGGACCGCCTGCAGCTGATCGGCGACGGGGGAGCGCACCCGACGGCCGTGCGGGGGCTGCACAGCCGGAACGAGGCGGCGACCGCGGTGACGCCCCACGCGCGGGTCGCCGTGAACCTGCGCGACGTCGCCGCCGACGCCGCGCACCGCGGAGACGCCCTCGTCACGCCGGACGCGTGGCCGATCGTCGACGCGGTCGACGTGCGGCGCACCACGGGGGCCGGCTTCGCCGATGCGCCGCAGCAGCTCGTGGCGCACATCGGCACCGCGGCGGTGCCCGTTCGCCTGCGGCCGTTCGGCGACGATCACGCGAGGCTCGCTCTGCAGCGGCCGCTGCCGCTGCAGCTCGGAGACCGACTCGTGCTGCGCAACCCCGGCAGCCGCTTCGTGTTCGCGGGGGCGCTGGTGCTCGACGCGGATCCGCCCGCGCTCACGCGGCGGGGCGACGGCGCCCGCCGGGCCGCCGTGCTCGCCGCGCGCCCCGACACGGGGGACGCCCTCGCCGAGGTGGAGCGACGCGGCGCGATGCCGGTCGAGCAGCTGCGCCGACTCGGTCTGACGGGGCTCGAGGCGGTGCCGGAGGGGCTCTCGGCGGTCGGTCGCGCGGGCGCCTGGTGGGTGCATCCGCCCACGCTCGACCGCTGGGCGAGCCTGCTGCGCGAGGCGGTGGCCGAGAAGCTGCGCGCGGATCCGCTGACGCCCGGCCTCGCGGAGGGCGCCGCCGCCGACGCGCTGCTGCGCGCCGATCCGCCGCTGCCGCACGCTTCGCTGCTGCCGCTCGCGGTGCGCCGGGCGGGGCTCGAATCGCGGTCGGGGGTGCTCAGACCGCCCGGCACGGGCGTGGACCTCGGTGCGGCGGAGGCCGGGGTGGCGCAGCTCGAGCGACGGCTGCGCGAGCACCCGTTCGCGGCGCCCGAGGCCGACGACCTCTCGCGGCTGCGGCTCGGCGCACGCGAGCTGGCCGCGGCGGAGCGCGCCGGTCGGCTGCTGCGGCTGCGCGACGGGATCGTGCTGCTGCCCACCGCCCCCGCCGAGGCGATGCGCCGGCTCGCGTCGCTCGAGCAGCCCTTCACCACGAGCGGGGCGAGGCGCGCGCTCGACACCACGCGTCGGGTCGCGATCCCGCTGCTCGAGCACCTCGATGCGCGAGGGTGGACGCGGCGCATCGACGGGGTGAACCGGATCGTGGTGCGGTAGCGGCGGCGCGAGAGGCAGCCTCGTGTGCGGTTCTGCGGGCGATTTCCGCCCGCTGCCGCGTGCGCGAACCGGGCTCGGAATCCGCGCCTGCGGAAGTGCGGATGTAGGATCGGGGCATGTCGCACTATCGGATCCGGGAGGCAGCGCGTCTGATCGGCGTCAGCGATGACACGATCCGCCGCTGGGTGACGCAGGGGCTGCTCGAATCGAGCGTCGACGAGGCCGGAGTGCAGGTGATCGAGGGCGCCTCGCTCGCCGGGCGGGCGAAGCAGCTCGCACCGGTCACCGGCGACGACGGCCCGGTGCTGCGCAGCGCCCGAAACAGTTTCACCGGCATCGTGACGCGGGTCGACGCCGACGGCGTGGTCGCCGTCGTCGAGGCGCAGTGCGGGCCGCACCGCCTCGTGTCGATCATGACTCGGGAGGCCGTCGACGAGCTCGGCCTCGAGGTCGGTTCGCGCGCCACGGCGATCGTGAAGGCCACCAACGTGATCATCGAGACCCCTCGGAAGGATGCGGCATGAATCCCAAGACGCTCAGAGACGCGACCCGCATCGGCGCGCTCGCACTCGCCGCGGGCCTCGCCGCCGCGCTCGCGGGCTGCGGCTCGGGCCAGCCGTCGGGGCCCGCGAGCACTCCCGACCCGGCGCCCGCATCGCAGATCGGCGGCGACCTCACCGTCTACGCCGCGGCCTCGCTCGAGCCCGCCTTCGAACAGATCGGCGACTGGTTCGTCGACGAGCACCCCGACGTGTCGATCGAGTTCTCGTACGACGGCTCCTCGGTGCTCGCCACGCAGATCCTGAGCGGCGCCCCGGTCGACGTGTTCGCGTCGGCCGACGCGCCGAACATGGAGAAGATCACCTCAGAGGCGCGGAACGACGGCGAGCCCACGGCCTTCGCCACGAGCGAGCTCGCGATCGCCGTGGCGCCGGGCAACCCGCTGGGCATCGAGACGCTCGCCGACCTGGCCCGAGCGGGCGCCGGCGCCCCGGTCACCGTGATCTGCGCGGCGGAGGTGCCCTGCGGCAATGCGTCGCGCGCGCTGCTCGAGCGCGACGGGGTCGAGCTCGCGCCGGCGAGCGAGGAGCAGAACGTGACGGCGGTGCTCACCAAGGTGCGCGAGGGCGAGGCCGACGCCGGGCTCGTCTACCTCTCCGACATCCTGCGCGCCGAGGGCGAGGTCGACGGCATCGAGATCCAGGACGCCTCGGACGCCGCCGGCGACTACCTGGCGGTGCCGATCGAGGGATCCGACGCCCCCGAAGCGGCTGCCGCCTTCTCCGAGTTCCTGCTCACCGACCGCGTGCAGCAGCTCCTCGCAGACCTGGGCTTCGGCCCCGCGCGCTGAGCCGTGACCGATCGGGCTGCGCGGCGCCCGGCCCCGCGCTCCGCGGCGGACCGGGACGCGCGGCGTGTGCGGCTGCCCGCGGGGGTGCTGGTGCCGGCCGCGATCGGCGCGGCCACCCTGCTGCTTCCCCTCGCTGCGCTGCTGCTGCGCGTGGACTGGCGGGCGGTGCCCGAGACACTCTCGGCCCCGGGCACCCTCAGCGCGCTGGGGCTGTCGCTCGGCACCGCGACGATGGCGACGATGCTCTGCTTCGCGCTCGGGGTGCCGCTCGCGCTCGTCATCGCCCGCACCGAGGGCGCCGTCGCCGCCGCGCTGCGCGCCTGCGTCACGCTGCCGCTCGTGCTGCCGCCGCTCGTCGGCGGCCTCGCGCTGCTGAGCCTGCTGGGGCGCGGGGGCCTGCTCGGCGACTGGCTCTTCGGGCTCGGGATCCGCATCCCGTTCACCACGGCCGCCGTGGTCATCGCGCAGACCTTCGTCGCACTGCCGTTCCTGGTGATCGCGGTGGAGGGCGCGCTGCGGGGTCAGGGGAGCGCGTACGAGCGGGTGGCCGAGAGCCTCGGCGCCCGGCCCTGGACCGTGCTCAGGCGGGTGACGCTGCCCCTGCTCGCGCCCAGCCTCACCGCCGGCGGCATCCTCTGCTTCACGAGAGCCCTCGGCGAGTTCGGGGCGACCGCGCTCTTCGCGGGCAACGCGCCCGGCACCACCCGCACGATGCCCCTCGCGATCTACACCGCGTTCAACGGCGCCGGGGTCACGCAGGATGCGGCGCTCACCCTCTCCCTGCTGCTCGTGCTCGTCGCGATCGTGGCGCTCGTCTGCATGCGCTCCCGAGGCTCGGGAGCCGCGCTGTGAGCGGCGGCTCGGGCCGCGGGATCGCGGGTGCACTGCGATGCCGGATCGAGGTGGCGCGCGGCGACTTCCGCCTCGACGCCCGGTTCGAGGTCTCCCCGGGCGAGATCGTCGCGGTGATCGGCCCGAACGGTGCGGGCAAGTCGACGCTGCTCGGGGCGGTCGCGGGCACCCTGCCGCTGAGCGCCGGCCGCGTCGAGCTGGGCGGGCGAACGCTGAGCCGCCGGGAGCCGGGATCGCCGACGACGCTCCTGCCGAGATCCGCGAGGCGCGTGGGCCACCTCGATCAGCGGGCCCGGCTCTTCCCGCACCTCGACGCCGCCGCCAACATCGCCTTCGGGCCGCGCTCTCAGCGGGTGCCGCGCACGCGAGCCGTGCGCGTCGCGCACGACTGGCTCGAGCGGGTGGGCCTTGCAGGCCGAGGCTCCGCCCGCGAGGACGAACTCTCGGGCGGGCAGCAGCAGCGCGTGGCGATCGCGCGCACGCTCGCCGCCGATCCGGGGGCGCTGCTGCTCGACGAGCCCTTCGCGGCGCTCGACGTCTCGAGCGCCCAGGATCTGCGCCGTCTCGTCGCCGACGAGATCCGCAGGCTCGGGGTGCCCGCGCTGCTCGTCACCCACGACCCGGTGGATCTCATCGCGCTCGCCGACCGCGTGCTGGTGCTCGAGGGCGGGCGGATCGCGCAGAGCGGCGCGGTCGCGGAGGTGCTCTCGGCCCCGGCGACCGGCTTCGCGGCCGAGTTCGCGGGCAGGGTGCTGGTGGCCGGGGTCGCCTCGGCGGGCGGTTCGCTGCGACTCGAGGGAGCACCCGTCGACCGGATCCGCGGATCCGGGCCCCTGCCGCGACCGGGCCTCACCGCGGTCGCGAGCTTCGACCCGACCGCGGTGCGGGTGAGCTCGCACGGGCGGCGGGCCGGTGAGGCACCGATGCCCGGCGACCGCGGCGACTCGGATGGGTCGAGCACCGTCTGGGCCGGCACCGTCTCGGCGCTCTCCGCGAGCCGCACGGGCGTGCGCCTCGCGTTCGCGGAGTGGCCCGAGTTCGTCGCCGAGGTGCCGGTGAGCCGCGCGCTCGATCCCGAGATCGCCCCCGGCTCCCGGGTGCGCCTCGAACTGCGGGCGGCCGACGTGACCTTCGCGGTGCCGCTCCCGGACGGTTGAGGCGGCGGGCCCGCCGCTCGATCCTCGGCGTCGCGCCCGCCGCCGCTCGTCCGCGCTCGGCCCGCTCGCTCCTTCTCCCGCCTCGGCGCACGGGCGCCGGTGCTAGGGTGAGGATCGGAGTGAGGACTGCGATGCGACCGGAAGAGCGGGGATCGGGCGGCGCGGGAGCGCGTCGGCTTCCCTCGATCGGGCTCTCGGACGCCCGGGGCAGGCCCCTGCGCGATCTGCGCATCTCGGTGACCGACCGCTGCAACTTTCGCTGCGTCTACTGCATGCCGAAGGAGATCTTCGGCCGCGACTACCAGTTCCTCGACCGTTCCGAGATCCTCAGCTTCGAGGAGATCGAGCGGGTGGCCAGGATCGGCGCCTCCCTCGGCGTCGTCAAACTGCGCCTCACGGGCGGCGAACCGCTGCTGCGGCGCGGCATCGAGGATCTCGTCGCCGCGCTCGCCGCGATCCGCACCCCCGACGGGCAGCCCCTCGACCTGGCGCTCACCACCAACGGGTCGGCGCTGCCCGTGAAGGCGGAGGCGCTGCGGGCCGCGGGCCTGCGGCGCGTCACCGTCTCGCTCGACTCGCTCGACGACGAGCGGTTCCGCGCCGTGAACGACGTGCGCTTCCCCGTGCAGCGGGTGCTCGAGGGCATCGCCGCAGCCGACGCGGCGGGGCTCGCTCCGGTGAAGATCAACACCGTGCTCAAACGGGGGGTGAACGACGACGAGATCCTGCCGCTCGCCGAGCGGTTCCGCGGCACCGGTCATCCGCTGCGCTTCATCGAGTACATGGACGTGGGAGCCTCGAACGGCTGGCGCCTCGACGACGTGGTGCCCTCGGCCGAGGTGGTGCGCCGCATCGACGAGGCGCACCCGCTCGAGCCGGTCGCCCCCGCCGCTGCGGGGGAGACTGCGAAGCGGTGGAGGTATCGCGACGGCGCCGGAGAGATCGGGGTGATCTCGAGTGTGACCGGCGCCTTCTGCGGCGACTGCTCGCGCGCCCGCATCTCGGCCGAGGGTCAGCTCTTCACGTGCCTGTTCGCCTCCAGCGGCTTCGACCTGCGCGCGGTGCTGCGTTCCGGCGCGTCCGACGACGACGTGGCGCGAGCGCTCGGGGGCGTGTGGTCGCGGCGCGCCGACCGCTACTCCGAACTGCGCGGCCGCGCCGCGCCCGCCGCCGCTCCCGCGCGCATCGAGATGTCGTACATCGGCGGCTGAACGGGACTGCCGTCCGTCCGTCGGGCGCGGGAGCCGGACCTCGCTCACCAGCAGTTTCTCCTCAGGACTCGCCGGTGGTTCTCCGCTGCCCTGCGGATAGGGAGACCGCCGATGAATACGCCTCAGACCGCTGCGTGGCGAGTTCGCTTCGCCCCGCTACACTGCGGGTATGTCGCAGCAGGTCTATCTCGATCACAACGGCACCACCCCGATCGCGGCGCGGGCGGTCGACGCGATGCTCCCGTACCTCACCGATCACTTCGGCAATCCCTCGAGCTCCAACCCGCAGGGCCTCGCTGCGCGCGGCGCCGTCGACACGGCCCGCGAGCAGCTCGCCGCGCTGATCGGCGCGCACCCCGACGAGATCACCTTCACGTCGGGCGGCACCGAGGCGAACAACCTCGCGATCAGGGGCGCGGCGCAGCTCGCCGAGCAGCGTGCGGCGCTGACCTCGGTGGTCGAGCACCCGGCCACGGCGCAGCCGATCGCCGTGCTGGAGCGCGAGGGATGGGCGGTGCACCGGCTCTCCGTCGACGCCGACGGCCGGGTCGATCCGGGCGCCGTGCCCGGGGCGCCGCTCGGGCTCGGCACCCTGATCCTCGCGCAGAACGAGGTCGGCACGATCCAACCCGTGGCCGAGGTCGCCGAACGGGTGCGCGCGGCGGGCGGCGTCGTGCACGCCGACGCCGCGCAGGCCGTGGGCAAGATACCGGTCTCGGTCGACGCGCTCGGAGTCGACCTGCTGAGCATCGCCGGCCACAAGCTCTACGCGCCGAAGGGGGTCGGCGCCCTCTACGTGCGGCGCGGCACGAAGATCGCGCCCGTGCTGGTCGGCGCGGGGCAGGAGCGAGGACTCCGCCCGGGCACCGAGAACGTGGCGGGGATCGTGGCTCTCGGCGCGGCGGCCGAGCTCGCGGGAGAGCTGCTCGCCGACGAGTCGGCGCGCCAGCTCCGCCTGCGCGAGCTGCTGTGGGACCGGCTCGTCGCGGGGCTGCCGCAGCTGGTGCGGATCAGCCCCGTCGACGGCTGCCTGCCGAACACGCTCATGGTCGCCATGCCGGGCCGCGTCGGCGGCGAGGTGCTGGAGCGCGCGTCGGGGGTCGGCGCCTCCACGGGCAGCGCGTGCCACTCGGGGGTGCACACCCCGGCGCAAACCCTCCTCGAGATGGGGCTCGACCCCGATCTCGCGCTCGGCGCGCTGCGCCTCTCGCTGGGCCGCGCGACCACCGAGAGCGACGTCGACGCCGTCGCGGCGACCCTGATCGCGGCCGCGAGGGGCGACTGACCGCGCCTCGGAGGCGTCGGGGGACCGGCCCGCGAGATCGCCGGTCGGCCGGCAACTTCCCCGTCGGGCGAGACAGACCCTAGAGGCCGACCCAGTCGGAGACGCCGTCGGCGTAGTGCTGACGCTTCCAGATGGGCACCTCGCGCTTGATGCGCTCGACGAGCCGCTCGATCGCTTCGAACGCCTCCCGCCGGTGGGGCGAGGCCGCGGCGGCGACGAGGGCCGCGTCGCCGATGCCGAGCGCGCCCACGCGGTGCACGGCGGCGAGCCGCACACCCGAACCGCGCTGCTCCTCGGCGAGGATCGCCGCGAGAATGCGCGGGGCGTCGGGATGGGAGCTGTAGTCGAGCGAGCGCACTCGCTCGCCGGCGTCGTGATCCCGCACCACGCCGTGGAAGACGACCACCGCGCCGCACTCGGCCGCCTCGACGGCCGCGCGCACCGCCGCCTCGTCGATGGGTCGGTCGGTGAGGCCGGCGAGCGGGTCAGACATCGCCGCCCTCCAGCAGTTGGGGTGCGACCGCCGCGAGCGCGACCACCCCGCCGCGCAGGTAGCGGGCCTCGACGCCCCGGCTCGCGAGTACCCGGGCGGCGCGGATCGAGCGCGGATCCCGCTCGCAGTAGACCGTGACGGGCCCCTCCGCCGGATGCCACGGGAGCGCCGCCTCCGAGCCCTCGAGCGCGTCCAGAGGCAGCCCGGCCGACCCCGCGATGCGGCGCGCGGCGTGCTCGCCGGGCGTGCGCACGTCGACCAGCCGCGGCGGGGAGCCCCCGCTCAGCTCCGCGGCGAGGGCCTCGGCCGAGACCGAGGCGGGCAGCGGCTCCGACCCGGCGCAGAAGAGCTCGTAGTCGACGAGCGCCGAGACGGGGGCGGCCTGCGGATCCCGCCCGTAGGGCAGTTCGCGGAACCGGGACGCGAGCGCGTCGTAGAGCAGCACCCGCCCGATGAGCGGCTCCCCCAGCCCGGTGATGAGCTTCAACGCCTCCGTCGCGAGCAGGGAGCCGATCGTGCCGCAGAGGCCGGGGAGCACGCCGCCGGTGCCGCAGCTCAGCACCTCCTCGGGTGGCGGGGGAGCGGGGAAGAGGTCGCGGTAGCCGGGCCCGTGGCGGTGCCAGGCCACACCGACCTGCCCGTGGTACTGCAGGATCGCCCCCCAGACCAGCGGCCGGCCCGTGAGCTCGGCGGCGTCGTTCGCGAGATACCGGGTGGCGAAGTTGTCGCTGCCGTCGATGATCAGGTCGTAGCGCTCGAACAGCTCGATCGCGTTCGAGGAGTCGAGTCGGATGCGGTGCTGCTCGACCCGCACGCCGGGGTCGAGTCTGCCGACCGCGTCGGCGAGGGACTCGGTCTTCGGGCGGCCGAGGTCGGCGGTGCCGTGCGCGATCTGCCGGTGCAGGTTCGAGAGCTCGACCTCGTCGTCGTCGACGACCCCGATGACGCCCACCCCCGCCCCGGCGAGGTAGGGCACGCTCGCGCTGCCGAGACCGCCCGCCCCGATGACCAGCACGCGGGCGGCGTGCAGACGGGCCTGAGCGGGCGCGCCGAAGCCGGGCAGCGGGAGCTGGCGCTGTGCGCGGCGCAGCCGCTCCTCGGGGAGCGGACCGCCCGGTTCGACGAGCGGAGCCGGGCGGTCGTGGTCGGCGGGGGTCATGGGGCCATTGTAGATCTGGGGGGCGGGGCGGGCGCGGGCTACGATGGAGAGCATGACGGGCATCACGGTTCGGTACTTCGCCGCGGCGGCCGAGGCCGCGGGCGCCGACCAGGAGGAATGGCAGCCGATCGGCGCGGCGACGATCGACGCGCTTCGAGCCGAGCTCGAGCAGCGCCACGGCGCGCCGATGCGGCGGGTGCTGCGCAGCGGCTCCTTCCTCGTCGACGGCACGGTGCGGCGCGACGGCGGCGAGATCGGCGGATCCGTGGTCGACGTGCTGCCGCCGTTCGCCGGCGGATGACGGGCGGCACGATGACCGAATCGCAGCCGGGGCACGGCTCCGACGGGATGGGGGTCGAGGGCGCGGCTGCGCGCACCGCCGACGAGCACGCGGCCGCCTGTCGCGTCGTGCTGCGGCAGGCGCTGCAGCGCGCGGGCGCCCGAGCGCCCGAGACGGTCGCGCTCGACGATCCCGAGCTGCTCGGGCGGATGACGGGGGGAGCGCTCGTCTCGGACATGCCCCTGCCGCCGTTCGACAACTCGCAGATGGACGGGTACGCGGTGTGCGCCGCCGACCTCGCCGGAGCCGCCCCGGGCGCGCCGGTCGAGCTGCAGATCGGGATCGCGACCGCCGCGGGCGACGCCCCCGTCGCGCATGCCCCGGGGACCGCCTCTCCGGTGATGACCGGGGCGCCGATCCCGGCCGGCGCCGACGCGGTCGTGCCCGTCGAGCGCGCGCTGCCGCCGCAGTTCCCGCCGCTCGCACGGGCCGGCCGGGGGGCGCCGCAGGGGGCGGTGGCGTTCGCGGCGCCGGTGGCGACGGGGGAGTTCGTGCGCCGCGCCGGCTCCGATCTCGGCGCGGGCGCCGAGATCCTGCCCGCCGGCGTGCGGCTCGCCCCCGCCCGCATCGGCGCGCTCGCGGCCGCCGGGATCGCCGAGGTGCCGGTCGCGCCCCGCCCGAGGGTGCTGCTCTGCTCGACCGGTGACGAGATCACACCGCAGGCAGGGCCCGGAGGCCTCGCCCCCGGCCGGATCCACGACGCGAACACGCCCATGCTCGCCGCCGCGCTGCGATCCGCCGCCGCCGAGGTGCGGGTGGTGCGCTGCGACGACAGCCCCGGCGCGCTGCGGGCCGCACTGCGAGCGCACGAGCGGTGGGCCGATCTGCTCGTGACGTCGGGCGGCATCAGCGCGGGCGCGTTCGAAGTGGTGCGCGAAGCCCTCGCACCGCTCGGGGCCCGGTTCGTGAAGGTCGCCATGCAGCCGGGAGGGCCGCAGGGGCTCGGGATGCTCGCCCTCGACGCCTCGGGCGGGGCCGATGCGGCTTCCGCCGGCCCGCGGCTGCCCGCGCTCTGCTTCCCCGGCAACCCGGTGAGCGCGATGCTCTCGGCCGAGCTCTTCCTGCTGCCCACGCTGCGGGAGCACGCCGGGCTCCCGGCGGAGCGCCCGCGCGAACAGCGCCCGCTCGCCCACGACGCGGAGTCGCCGGAGGGCAAGCTGCAGCTGCGCCGCGGCACGATCGCGCCCGATGGCAGGGTCGTGCTCAGCGGCCCCAGCTCCCACCTGCTGCGGGGCCTCGCCACCGCCGAGGTGATCGCGGAGATCCCGCTCGGAATCGGCTTCCTCGCCGAGAACGCCCCCGTCGTCGTCTGGAGGATCCATGACTGAAGCCCGCCCCGCTCCCGACCCCGCCGACCCGCGGCTCACCCACCTGCGCGAGGACGGCAGCGCCCACATGGTCGACGTGAGCGACAAAGCCGTCACCAAGCGCACCGCGCGCGCCGAGGCGGTGCTCGTGACCCTCCCCGGGGTCGTGCAGCAGCTCATGGAGGGGCGGTTGCCGAAGGGCGAGGCGCTCGGCACCGCCCGCGTGGCCGGCATCATGGCGGCGAAGCGCACGTGGGAGTTGATCCCGCTCTGCCACCCGCTGCCCATCAGCCGCGTCTCCGTCGACTTCGAGGCCGAGGGAGACCGGGTGCGCGTGCTGGCCGAGGTGAGCACGCGCGGCGTCACGGGCGTCGAGATGGAGGCGCTGACGGCGGCGAGCGTGGCCGCCCTCACCCTGTACGACATGATCAAGGCGGTGCACAAGCGCGCCGAGATCACCGGCACCCGGGTGCTCGCCAAATCCGGCGGCAAGAGCGGCGACTGGGAGGCCTCGTGAGCGTGCGGCCGCCGGGCCGTGCCGTCGTGGTGGTCGCGTCGACGAGCTCTGCGGCCGGTCGCTCGGTCGACCGCACCGGCCCGGTGATCGCCGAGTGGTTGCGGTCGCGCGGCTTCGAGACCGAGGCGCCGGCCGTCGTGCCCGACGGCCGGCCCGTCGCGACGGCCGTGCGAGACGCCGTCGCCGCCGGGTGCGCGGTCGTCATCGTCACCGGCGGCACCGGGGTCTCGCGCACGGACCGCACGCCCGAGGCGGTCGACCCGCTGCTCGATACGCGGGTGCCCGGGCTGATCGAGGAAATCCGCCGACGGGGCCTCGCCTCCTCGCCGCTGGCGCTCATCACGCGCGGCGTGGCCGGGTTCGCGGGCGGCACCTTCGTCATCACGCTGCCGGGTTCGCCCGGCGGCGTGGCGGACGGGCTCGACGTGCTCGGGGGAGTGCTCGAGCACCTGCTGAGCCAGCGCACGGGCCCCGAGTCACGGCACCCGCAGCGCTGAGCGGCACGGGTCAGCGGCGCGGCTGCGGCGCGATCACCTCGTTCGCGGGCGCGAGGGCGAGCAGGATCAGCACGGCGCCGATGACCGCGAGGCCGATCCAGCCGAGCGCGGTGAGTCGCTCGCCCACGATCGCGACCGCCAGGATCGCGGCGACGGCCGGCTCGGTCAGCGTCACCGTCGTCGCCGTGCTCGGCGGCACTCGGGCGAGGCCGTAGCCGAACAGCAGATAGCCGAGGAACATCGGCACGAGCGCCATGTAGGCCGCCACGAGCGCGGCCTGGGGAGAGGCGAGCAGCGGCGCCCCGGTGAACGCCAGCACGGGCAGCAGCAGCGCCCCGCCGCACCCGAACACGGCCCCCATCGAGGCGGCCCTGCTCACACCGCTCGCGATGAGGCGGTGCGCGACCCATGAGTAGGCGGCGTAGGCCGCCCCCGCGATGAGGCCCAGCAGCACGCCCGTGACGGTCGATGAGGCGGTCGACGCCGGCTGCCCGAGCTTCGACAGGCACAGCAGCGCCGCGCCCGAGATCCCGAGCGCGGCGGCGAGCGCCCACCAGCCGCTCAGGGGCCGGCGCTCCACCACCCGTTCGAGCAGGCCCGAGGCGAGGGGCGCCGAGGCGAGCGACACGACCGACCCGATCGCCACCCCCGCGAGGTGCATCGAGCTGTAGAAGGCCAGCGGGTAGACGGCGACCGCGATCGCCCCCGTGGCCACGAGCCCGCGCCGGTCGCGGAGTCGGCCGCGTGCGGCGCGCAGCGCGGGGACCGCGACGGCCGCCTGCAGCAGGCCGCCGACGCCGAGCGCGGCCGCGCCGATGGCGAGCGGTCCGGCCTGGGGCGCGAAGGTCGCGGCCGTACCCGTGGTGCCCCAGAGCAGCGAGGTCGCGGTGATCGCGGCGATGCCAGCGAGTCTGCGCCCGCGGGCGGTGCTCCGGGCGCCGGCGGGGGTCACCGGGCGCCCAACAGCGATGTCGCGATGCCGCGGGCGCGCAGCAGTCGCTCCGGGCCGCCCTCGAGTCCTGCCCGGCTCATCGCCCCCTCGAGCAGGAACGAGAGGTGCTCCGCGGTGCCGGCCGGGTCGGGCGCGCCGGCGGCGTGCAGATGCTGGGCGAGGATCGACTCGACCTCCTCCTTGTGGCGCCGCACCTCGTCGCGGGCGGGGTTGCCGACGGGCAGCTCGGCGGCGGCGTTCAGCAGTCCGCAGCCGCGGAAGCCGCGATGGTACGCGGCTCGGGCGTGGTCGAGGTAGGCGTCGAAGACGGCGAGCACCCGCTCGCCCGGCGTCCGCGCGTGCGCGAGGCGCGCGCGGTAGAGGCCGAGCCACTCGTCGTGCCTCGCGCCGAGGTAGGCCCGGGTCAGATCCTGCTTCGACGAGAAGTTGTTGTAGAGGCTCTGCTTCGCGACGCCCGCCTCGGCGGTGATCGTGTCGATGCCGGTCGCGGTGATGCCGTCGGCGTAGAAGAGTCGCGCGGCGGCCTCGAGCAGGCGGGCGCGTGCCGGCCGGCGCGGGCCGACGGGGGGTTCGGGTGCGGAGCTCATGCGGTCCTCTCGAGACTGACTAGGTAGATCAGTCTACTCGTCGATCGGCTGATCCTCCCGCGCTCCGGCGAGGTCGCTAGGCTGCTAGGGCGTGTCTCGCAACCGCAAGGACTTGCGAGACCCGCCCTTGTCGCCGGCCCGCGCCGCCCGCACCCGATCCGCCCGAAGGAATCGAATTGACCGCACCCCAGACGGACGCCGCCGAGCGCGCCCGATACCGTCCCGACCCCTCGGTGCTCACGGCGCTGCGCAGCCCTCGACTGCTCACGCGGGAGGTGCTCGCCGGGATCGTCGTCGCGCTCGCCCTGATCCCCGAAGCCATCGCGTTCTCGGTGATCGCGGGCGTGGATCCGCGCATGGGGCTGCTCTCCTCGTTCATCATGGCGACGAGCATCGCCTTCCTCGGCGGCCGGCCCGCGATGATCACGGCCGCCACCGGCGCCGTGGCGCTCGTCGTTGCGCCCGTGGTGCGCGAGCACGGGCCCGAATACCTCATCGCGACGGTGCTGCTCGCAGGGCTGATCCAGATCCTGCTCGCCGTGCTCGGCGTGGCGAAGCTCATGCGGTTCATCCCGCGCAGCGTGATGGTCGGCTTCGTGAACTCGCTCGCGATCCTCGTGTTCATCGCGCAGCTGCCCCAGCTGATCGGCGTGCCCTGGGCCGTGTACCCCCTGGTGGTGGGCGGCATCCTGATCCTGCTGCTCATGCCCCGGATCACGCAGGCCGTGCCGGCGCCGCTCGTCTCCGTGATCATCGTGACGATCGTGGTGGTGGTCTGCGCCATCAACGTGCCCACGGTCGGCGACCAGGGCGAGCTGCCCCGCAGCCTGCCCGAGCTGGTGATCCCGAGCGTTCCGATCGAGTGGGGCACGCTCGCCGCCATCGCGCCCTACGCCTTCGCGATGGCGCTCGTCGGCCTCATGGAATCGCTCATGACCGCGAAGCTCGTCGACGAGATCACCGACACCCACTCCGACAAGACGCGCGAGGGCTGGGCGCAGGGCGTCGCCAACCTGCTCTCCGGCCTCTTCGGCGGCATGGGCGGCTGCGCGGTGATCGGTCAGACGATGATCAACGTGAAGGCGTCGGGCGCGCGCACCCGCATCTCGACCTTTCTCGCCGGCGTCTTTCTGCTGATCCTCGTGGTCGTGCTCGGCGATCTCGTCGCGATGATCCCGATGGCCGCTCTCGTCGCCGTGATGATCATGGTCTCCATCGAGGCCTTCGACTGGCACAGCGTGGCGCCCTCGACCCTGCGGCGCATGCCGAAGAGCGAGACCTTCGTGATGCTGTCCACCGTCGCGCTCGTGGTGGCCACCCACAACCTCGCGATCGGCGTGATCGGGGGCGTGCTCGTCGCGTCGGTGCTGTTCGTGCGGCGGGTCGCGCACTTCGCGCGGGTCGACCGCGAGGTGACGGGGGAGGGCGACGCCGAGGTGGCCGGCTACCGCGTCTCGGGCGAGCTGTTCTTCGCGTCGAGCAACGACCTCACCACGCAGTTCGAGTACCGGCGCGATCCCGAGCGCGTGGTGATCGACATGTCGGGCGCCCACGTCTGGGACGCATCGACGGTGGCCGCGCTCGACGCGGTCGTGACGAAGTACGAGCGACTGGGCAAGCGGGTCGAGCTGGTCGGCATGAACGCGCGCACGAGCGACTTCCACGCGCGCCTCACGGGCACTCTCGGGGGCGAGGGCTGAGCGGCGCGGGTCGCCGCGCAGGCGGGGCGGGATCCCGGAGGGGCGGGCGATCGCTCGCGCTGGCGGCGCTGGCGGTGTGCGCGCTCGCCCTCGCGGGCGCGCTCGCGATGCAGGGCGTGGACGCCCCCGAGGGGAGCGGCGCGGCTCCGGACACGGGCTCGTCGCGGCAGGCCGACGAGGGGGCGAGCGGCGATCCTGCCGCGGGCGAGGCGGCGGCTGATCCGCCCGCGGGCGATCCCGGGCCGTCGGCCGCGGATCCCGGATCGGCCGGTGCGCCCGTTCCCGCGCCCGCGCCCGCCGCGGAGCGCACCGCCGCCGAGGCGCTCGACGCACTCCCCGTCAAGGGGCGCGCGCCGAAGACCGGCTACGACCGCAGGACGGGATTCGGGAGCGGGTGGCAGGATCCCGACCGCAACGGCTGCGACGCCCGCAACGACACGCTGCAGCGCGACCTCGCCGATGCCCGACTCGACGGCCCGTGCACAGTGCTGTCGGGGGTGCTGCTCGACCCGTACACCGGGGCGCGCATCGACTTCGTGCGCGGCGAGCGCACCTCCCAGGCCGTGCAGATCGACCACGTCGTCGCGCTCTCCGACGCCTGGCAGAAGGGCGCGCAGGCGCTCACGCGAGAGCAGCGGGTCGTGTTCGCCAACGATCCGCTCAACCTGCTGGCGGTCGACGGCGCGGCGAACTCGAGCAAGGGCGACGGCGACGCGGCGACCTGGCTGCCGCCCGAGCGGGGCATCCGCTGCGAATACGTCGCCCGGCAGATCTCGGTGAAAGCCTCGTACGGGCTGTGGGTGACGGCTGCCGAGCGCGATGCGATGCGGCGCGTGCTGACGAGCTGCCCGGGTCAGCCGGCGTACGAGTCGCCGCTCGCCGGAGCCGAGACGGGCTGAGCTGCGACTGGCTGAGCTGCGACGGGCTGGGCCGCGGCGGGCTGATCCGTCGCGGGCTGAGCCAGCGCGGCTCCGGGAGCGCCCGAGGAGACCGGCACCCCCGGCGGCGACGGTCGGCGGCGACCATGGCCGCCGGCCGTCGCCAGACGCTCCGTCGAGGAGCGAGGCGGGACGCAGCCTAGGCCGGGCGGTTGACCGGCGAGTCGGGCGCACCCGCCTCGAGCAGCGAGACGGCGTTCTGCGCCTGGATTCTCACGTACTCGATCTCGGTGCGCGCCGAGAAGTAGGCGATGTGCGGGGTGAGCACCACGTCGTCGCGGCCGAGCAGNCGGGCGCACCCGCCTCGAGCAGCGAGACGGCGTTCTGCGCCTGGATTCTCACGTACTCGATCTCGGTGCGCGCCGAGAAGTAGGCGATGTGCGGGGTGAGCACCACGTCGTCGCGGCCGAGCAGCGGATGACCCGGCTCGGGCGGCTCCTGATCGAGCACGTCGAGCGCCGCCCCCGAGAGCCGCCCCGAGTCGAGCGCCGCGGCGACCGCGTCGGGATCGATGAGCCCGCCCCGCGACACGTTCACGAGCACGGATCCTCGCGGCATCGCCGCGAGGAAGTCGGCGTCGACCATGCGCTCCGTCTGCGGGGTGAGCGGCAGGTGGAGGGAGAGCACGTCCGACGATGCGCGCACCTCCTCGAGGCCCGCGCGCCGCACTCCGAGCGCGTCGAGCTCTGCGCGCACCTCTGGAGTGTCCGGCAGCATCGGGTCGTAGCCGACGACCGAGCCGAAGAGGGGCGCCGCGAGCCGCACGAGCTCGCGTCCGATCTTGCCGAGACCGATGACGCCGAGCGTGGTCTCGCTGAGGCGGGGAGGCGCGGCGGGGGCCCGGTCGTTCCAATCGGCCGGGTTCGCGGAGGCCGTGTAGAACGGGAGCTGGCGCACGCTGCTGAGCAGGATCGCGAGGGCGTGGGTCGCGACCTCCTCGGTCGCGGCGCCGGGCACGTTCGTCACCCACACGCCTCGCTCGCTCGCGGCCTCGACATCGACGTAGTCGAATCCCATCGACATGAGCGACACGATCCTGAGCGACGGCAGCGCCTCGACGATCTCGCGGGTGACGGCGGCGTAGCCCGGCAGCAGCGCGACCGCGCCCTGCGCGCCCGCGATGATCTCGGCGGGATCGCGGGTGCCGAGCACCCGCACCTCGAAGCCGTGCTCTTCGAGCAGGCGGATGCCGGCCGAGGGGTCGGTGTCGTCGACGTCGGTGTAGACGGCGATCGGCCGCCCGCCGTCGGCGCTCACGAGGCGGCCTCCTCGGAGAGATCGAACGCGGCCTGATCGATGTGGATCAGCTGCAGGCCGCCCTCGCGAACGGCCGCCTCGACGGCCTGCGCCAGCTCTCGCGGGCCGCCGGCGCGGCGGCCGCGGCCGCCGAACGCGTCGGTGACGGCGACCCAGTCGGGCTGGGCGAGGTCGACGCCCACCGGCGCGATGCCCGCGTCGGCCTCGTTCTGCTTGATCTCGGCGTAGCCGCCGTTGTCGACCACGATCACGGTGACGTCTTCGCCCTGCTCGACCACGGTGATGAACTCGTTCATCGAGAACATCAGCGCGCCGTCGCCGGTCACCACGAACGCCGGGCGGTGCGGGGCCGCGATGCGCGAGCCGAGGGCGGCGGGCAGGCCGTAGCCGAGCGTGGCGTAGGTGGCCATGTAGGGCGTCGAGTTCGGCTGCGACACCCGCAGGGCGTTGAGCAGCCCCCAGTAGGCGATCTGCGACGAGTCGGTCGCCACGATCGCGTGCTGCGGCAGGGCCGCGGCGATGCGTTCGGCGAGCGCGGCGTTGGGCGCCGACAGCTCGCTCGACTCGGCCCGGGCGGCCTCGAGGCTCTCGCGCACCCGGTCGGCGGCCCGGTCGCCGCGACCGGCGTCGGCCTCGGTCTCGGGCAGCGCCTCGAGGATCGCGGTGAGCGCGGTCGCGGCGTCGCCCACGATCCCCAGGTCGGCGCGCTGGTTCTTGTCGATCTGCGATTCGAGCAGATCGACGCGGATCACGGTGCCCCCGGCCTCGAGTCGGGGCACCCACAGCTCGGCCTCGCCGACCTTCGAACCGACGACGAGCAGCACGTCGGCCTCCTGCGCGATCCGCCTCCCCGCGGCGAGCCGCAGGTTCGAGCCGGCCGCGAGCGGGTGGTGCTCGTCGAGCACGCCCTTCGCGTTGAGGGTCGTGACCACGGGGGCGGCGATCCGCTCGGCGAGAGCGCGCAGCTGCGCAGCTGCCCCGCGCGATCCGCCGCCCGCGAGGATCGCCGGGCGCTCGGCCCGGGCGAGCAGTGCGGCGGCCGAGGCGACGTCCCCGGCGGCGGGCCGGGCCGGGTCTGGGAGCGGCCGCGGCGCCGTCGCCGTCGCCGGCAGCTCGGTCTCGCGCTCGAGCACGTCGAGGGGGATCTCGAGGTAGACGGGGCGCGGCCTCGTCGTGGCGAACAGCTCGAACGCGTCGTGGACGGCCGCGACGGCCTGCTCGGCGGAGGTCACGCGCCGGCCCCACTCGACGATCGCCGAGGCGGCGCCGAGCTGGTCCTTGGTCTCGTGCAGGGTGCCGACATCGGCGAACTCGGCGCCGAGAGCCGGGCCGGGTGAGACGATGATCATGGGGCGCGACTCGCAGTAGGCGGTGCCCGCCGCCGAGAGCGCGTTGAGCAGGCCCGGCCCGCTCGTCGTGATCACGACGCCCGGCAGACCCGTCTGCAGCGACCAGCCGTCGGAACCGTAGCCCGCGCCCTGCTCGTGGCGGGTCGTGACGGGGCGGATCCCGAGCGCGCCGAGGGGTCGGTAGAGCTCGAGGTTGTGGGTGCCGGGGATGCCGAAGACGGTGTCGACGCCGTAGCCGCGGAGGGTTTCCATGACGACCCAGCCGGTCGTGCGCTTGGGTGTGGTTTCCATGCTGCTCCTCGAGTTCGTGGTGTGCGCCGAGAGGCGGATTCTGCCGCGGGATCGTCAGATGCTGCGGCGAAATCCACCTCTCGGCCGGGGTGATGCGGGGTGAGGCGGGTGGTGCGGGTGGGGGAGCCCCGGGGGGAGCCGCGGTCAGCGGGTCTCGGGGTCCCGCGTGTCGATCGCGGTGGTGTCGAGACGCGGTGTGAAGGAGCCGGTGACCGGGGCCGCGTCGGAGTGCTGCGGTGCGAAGCGCACGCCGATGAACGCCGCGAGCGCGAGCACGCCGAAGAACCCGACGACCGACCAGAAGTTGCCGTCGGTCACGATGAGCAGGGTGGAGGCGATCGCGGGTGAGAGGCCGCCCCAGACCGCGGCGCCGATGCCGTAGGAGAGCGACATCGAGGTGTAGCGCGACTGGGGGCGGAACATCTGCGCCATGAGGGTCGAGAGGGGCGCCCAGGCGCCGCTCAGCGTGACGCGGATCAGGATCACGAACAGCCAGATCAGCGCCACGTTCTTCGCCTGGATCGACATCACCAGCGGGATGATGACGAGGAACGACGGGATGATGCCGAGGTACATGACGGCCTTCGGCCCGATCTTGTCGCCGAGCGCCGCGATCGGCAGCGTCACGATGAGCTCGACGAGCGAGGCGATCGTCATGGCGCCGAGGATGATGGACGGGTCGAGGCCGATCTCGGGGGTGTCGGCGTAGTTCTGCACGAAGGTCGTGGCGATCACGTAGCCGCCCGACGACATCGCGATGATGCAGAAGCCGAGCAGGATCGGCAGCCAGTTGTTCTTGAGCGCGAACAGCAGCGGCGTCGACTGCTCCTGCCCCTCGATCTTCGCCTCGAACACGGGGGTCTCCTCGACGCGGTAGCGCACCCAGAAGCCGACGCCGATGAGCACGATGCTGAAGAGGAACGGCACGCGCCACCCCCAGCTCAGCAGCGCGTCCTCGCCCAGCGCAGAGAGGGCCCAGAACGCGCCGGTGGCCATCATGGCGCCGAGGGGGTTGCCCACCTGCGTGAAGCCGCCGTAGAACGTCTTCCACTTGGCGGGTGCGCTCTCGACGGCCATGAGGCTCGCGCCGCCCCACTCGCCGCCGACGGCGAGGCCCTGGGCCATGCGGCACAGGATGAGCAGGATCGGGCCCCAGATGCCGATGGTCGCGTAGCCGGGCAGCACACCGACGAGGGTCGTGGCGACGCCCATGAGGATCAGGGTGATGGTGAGGGCGGGCTTGCGGCCGAGCTTGTCGCCGACGTGACCGAAGATGATGCCGCCGATCGGCCGCATGAAGAAGGCCACGGCGTAGGTGCCGAAGGAGGCGAGTGTCGCGAGCGCCGGGTCGGCCTCGGGGAAGAACACGTGCGGGAAGATGATCGCCGCCGCGGTCGCGTAGACGTAGAAGTCGTACCACTCGATCGAGGTGCCGACGAGGGCGGCCATGCCGCCTCTCAGCGCGCGCCTGTGGGAGTTCGGCGCGGCGGCCGTTGATGTGGACATGTGAGCTCCTTTGCTGGATGCCGACAGGGGGTGGATGCGGGGTTGGCGGGGAAGGGAGGGGCGGATGCGGTCGCACCCGCCCCGGGGAGGATCAGCGGGCGAAGACGCGCTCGCCGCCGACCCAGGTCTCGGTCACGCCGATCCGGGCGAGCTCCGAGACGGGGGTCATGTGCGGATCGCGGTCGAGCACGGCGAAGTCGGCGCGCTTGCCGGCCTCGATGCTGCCGAGCTCGTCCTCGCGGCCCAGGGCGCGGGCCGCCGAGATGGTGTGGGCGCGCAGCGCCGTGTCGAGCGAGACGGCGAGGTCGTCGGGGCCGAGCTGCGTGCCGCGTCGAGTGATGCGGGAGACGGCGGCCTGCACGGCCTCCATCGGGCGGGGATCGGCGACGGGGGCGTCGGACGAGATGGTGACCGGCACCCCAGCGCGCTCGAACTCGCCGAGGGGGTTGAAGCGCTCGCCGGGGGTGCCGACGGCCTGCTCGACGCCCTCGCCCCAGTTGTAGTGGTGCTGCGGCTGGTTGACGGGGTGTATGCCGGCCTTCGCCATGCGGGCGATCTGCTCGGGGGTGGGCAGGCCGCAGTGCTCGATGCGGTGGCGGGCGTCGGGATCGGGGCGATCCTCGAGCGCCGCCTCGATCGCCCCGATCACCATCTCGAGCGCGGTCGGCGACTGGGAGTGCGTGGCGGTCTGCAGGCCGACCCGGTGCGCCTTCCTGATGAGTTCGGCGTAGTCGGCGGGCTCGTGGTACAGCTGGCCGGTGCGGCAGGGGTCGCCCACGTAGCCGTCGGGGAAGTAGGCGGTCCAGCCGCCGAGCGTGCCGTCGGAGTAGAACTTGATGCCGGCGAAGCTGAGGTGCTCGTTGCCGAACTGGCCGTGCAGGCCCATCTCGATGGCCTCGTCGAGCAGGTGCGAGAGCAGGTACATGCTCACGCGCACCTTGAGGTCGCCGGACTCGGCGAGCCGCAGGTACATGTCGAACTCGCGTCGGCTCACCTGGGCGTCGCCGATCGTCGTGACACCGCCCTCGAGGAAGTTTTGCTGGGCCGCGGCGAGCTGGCGCTTGTGCTCCTCGGGCTCGTCGGCGAGATGGAAGTTGGGGCCGTGGTGGCCGATCTTCACGCCCTCGAGGCCGGTGAGCACGTTGCAGGCGGCGTCGGAGAGCTCGCCCGTGAGCTCGCCGTCGGCGTCGCGGAAGAACTCGCCGCCCTTCGGGTTGGGGGTGTCGCGCGTCACGCCGTGCAGCTCGAAGGTGTAGCTGTTGACGACGCCGCCGTGGCCCGACGCGTTCATCAGGTAGACCTCGCGGTCGGTGGCGACCTCGTCGAGCTCGAAGCGGGTGGGGTGGCGGCGCTCGGCGAGGTTGCGCTGCTCGTAGCCGTAGCCGCGGATCGGGCGGCCGGGGGGCAGCGTCCGCGCTGCGTCGCGCAGCAGCGCGACGATCTCGGGGATCGATCCGGCCTGGTCGGGCCCGCAGTCGACCCAGCTCATCATCTGGCCGAGCATGAGGGGGTGCGCGTGGGCGTCGATGAAGCCGGGCACGACCGTCGCGTCGCCGAGGTCGACGAGTTTGGGTGCGAGCGCGCTCACCTCGGCGGCGGCAGCGCGGCACTCGTCGACGGAGCCGACGTGCGCGAAGCGGTCGCCGATCACGAGGAACGCCTCGGGGGTGCTGCCGGCCTCGTCGAGCGCGTCGATGCGCTCGGCCGTGACGATCTTCGGCGCGGCGGGGGTCGGGGCCTGGGTGAACGCGAGCTTGCGCACGGTGAACTCCTTCGTCTCGAATCGTTACGAGAGTACGCACTTTCGAACGGCCGCGACAGCAGAAAAATCGTTGAAATCGCGAGAGCGGATGATATGTCGATCAAGGTCGCCATTTTCTCGTGGAGAAGCTCAGATGAGCCCGATGTCGGTGATGATCTGGTGGAATCGCCCGCGGTGATCTGGCAGGATCGGAGCGTGGACGAGTTCGATGAAGACCTGATCCGAGCCCTGCAGCTCGACGGGCGAGCGCAGTTCTCCGCGCTCGCCGAGCAGCTCGGGGTGCACCGCACCGTCGTCTCGCAGCGCGTGCACGACCTGCTCGCGTCGGGCGAGATCCGCATCCTCGCGGCGGTGCACCCGCGGGTCGTCGGGCTTCCCGTCCAGGCGAACTTGCAGCTGCGCATCAGCGGGCCGACCCCGCCCGTATTCGAGCGCATCCGCGAGCTCACCAACGTCGTCTTCCTGTCGGAGATCAGCGGTCAGACGCAGGCGGTCGTCGAGGTCTGGGCGGCCGACCGCGACGACGTCGCCCGCTCCCTGCGCGAGATTCAGGCGATCGACGGCGTGCTCGACATGCAGTTCTCGCTCTACGACCGCGTGCTGCGCCGGCTGCGGCTCGGCGAGGACCCCGAGATGACCGACCTCGCCTTCGACGACTTCGACATCGCGCTCATCGCCGAGCTCCAGCTCGACGGCAGGCTCACGTTCGGGGAGCTCGCGCGCCGCACCGGCCGGTCCGCCTCGGCGTGCCGCGCGCGCGTGCTGCGACTGCTCGGATCGGGCGTCATGCGGATCGGCGCGGTGCGCAGCCGCCGCAGCGCGACGAGCTCGGTGCTCTCGGGAGTGGGCATCGTGCTCGGGGGCGATCCGAATGCTGCGGCCTCGGCCGAAGAGCTGCTGCTCGGCATCCCGACCATCGAGTTCGCGGCGCGCACCCTCGGCCGCTACGGCCTCATCGCGACGATCGCGGCGCGCTCGCTCGCCGATTACACCGACATCGTGCGCATGATCCGCGCCCACCCCGGGGTGCGCCTCGTCGAGACCTGGGTGCACGCGTTCGTCTGGCTGGAGCGCTACGAGTGGAGCCTCGACCGCCTCGACCGAAACCGCAGGGCGCGCCCCGCCCCGTCTGAGCTCGAGGCCGCGGACCCCGGCTGACCCGCCGCTTCACGACCAGGGGAGGACTGCGCCGACGTCAGGCGCCGCGTCCGCCCGACGCGTGGTCGTCGGCGAGCTGCTGGCCGGTGAGCGCGTGGATCGCCGCCATGATGCGCTCGGTCGCCTCCCGCCTCGCCCGCCCGGCGGGCAGCCCCGCGAGGTCGTCGAGCGGGACCGGGGCCCCGAAGCGCACCTCGACGCGGTCGGGCCTGCCGGTCTCGGGGTTGCGCAGCGCGCGGTTCGTGCCGACAAGCCCCACGGGCACCACGGCCGCCCCCGTCTCGAGCGCGAGCCACGCCGCGCCCGCCCGGCCGCGGTAGAGCCGGCCGTCGCGGGAGCGGCTGCCCTCGGGGAACACCGCGAACACGTTGCCCGCTGCGAGCACCTCGCGGCCCGCGTCGAGCGCGCTCTGCGCGGCCGACGAGGCCTCGCGGTGCACGGGGATCGCGCCGATCTGCCGGAAGAACCAGCCCCCGATGCGCGACTCGAAGAGCGACGCCTTCGCGAGGAACTGCACCTTGCGCGGCGAGAACGACGGGATGAGGATCGTGTCGAGCCCCGAGAGGTGGTTGCTGGCGAGCAGCACGGGGCCAGCCGCGGGCACGTGCGCGCGACCCGAGACGCGGGGTCGGAAGCGCAGGCGCAGCAGCGGTCGCAGCACGGCGCGACCGATGAAGAACACTGGGCCGGGCCGCGCGGCCGCGACGATCGACGAACTCACCCCTCGACCCTATCCGGCGAGGGTGCGCGAGACATCCCCTAGGCTCGACGCATGACCGGGATCGAATCGACGAAGGCCTTCCGGCGCCGCGCTCGGGCGAGTGCACCGCGCATCAGCGAGCGCGAGCGCATCCTGCCGCTCTCGCTCGTGCTCGGCACGCTCGGCGGGGTGTTCGCGGCGATCGCCGTGTTCATGCTCACCACCCTCGACCAGGCCGAGACCGCCGCGGAGCGGCGCGAGCAGTTCTGGGTGAGCCTGCTCGCGATCGTCGGCGCCGTGTTCTTCTTCGCCTCCATCGGGTACAGCGTCTGGGTTCTGGCCCGCAAGTGGCGCCGCCGTCGCGCGGCAGCCGAGCTCGCGATCTCCCGCGGCTGGCACTACAACGTCGAGTGGGATCCGCGGGCCTACCCGGCCACGCTCTTCCGCACGGGATCTCGCGCGTGGGTCGAGAACGCCGCGCACCTGCACGAGCCGCGCTACATCGAGGTCGGCAACTACTCCTTCGAGACCGCCGAGCGGGCATCCGGCCGCCGCGAAGTCGGATTCGTGGGCATCGGGCTCGATCGCAGACTGCCGCACATGTACCTCGAAGCCGCCCAGCGCGGCCGGCCGAGGGCGTACGTGCCGCAGTTCTCGGCAGACCAGCGCCTGTCGCTCGAGGGCGACTTCGACCGCTGGTTCCGCCTGTACTGCCCCCGCGAGTACGAGACGGACGCCCTCTACGTCATCACGCCCGACGTCATGGCTCTGATGATCGACGAGGCGCCCGGCTTCGACATCGAGATCATCGACGACTGGATGTTCGTCGTCGCGCGCGAGCCGTTCGACATGGCCGACGCACGCGTGCTCGACTTCGCGCAGCGGCTCGCCGCGACGCTCGGCGGCACGACGGCGCGGCAGTCGGCCCGCTACCGCGACGATCGCAGCGACGACGCCGCCTTCGTCGACCGATCGGGTGCGAGGCTGAAGACCGGCAGGTGGCTGGTCACGCTGCTGCCCGCGGTGATCACCGGTCTCGTGTGGCTCGGGATCGCCTGGGCGAACGGCGTCTTCGCGCTCGGGTGAGCGCCGCGCCCGCCGCATACACCGGGGCAGCCGCGGCTGGCAAGCCCCCGCGCGTCGCGCGAGGGCGACCGTTAGGGTGGGGTGAACGCAGCCACCGTGCACCCGACCTCAGGGAGGTGTCGACGTGATCGAGTTCGAGCACGTGTCCAAGGTCTACCCGGGCGGCGCCACGGCGGTGCACGACTTCTCCTGCGTCGTGCCCTCTCACCGCACCGTCGTGCTGGTGGGCTCGTCGGGCTCGGGCAAGACCACCCTGCTGCGCATGGTCAACCGCATGGTCGATCCGACGGCGGGGCGCGTGCTCATCGACGGCGACGACGTGCGCGAGCGCGACCCGGTCGAGCTGCGCCGCTCCATCGGCTACGTGATGCAGCACGGAGGCCTGCTGCCGCACCGCACCGTGCGCGACAACGTCGCGACCGTGCCGATCCTCTCCGGTGGCTCGCGGCGCGAGGCGCGAGCCGCGGCGGACGGGCTGCTGGAGCGCGTCGGCCTCGATCCCGACCTCGGCGACCGCTACCCGGCGCAGCTATCCGGAGGCCAGCAGCAGCGCGTCGGGGTGGCGCGGGCGCTCGCGGCCGACCCGAACATCCTGCTCATGGACGAGCCCTTCGGCGCGGTCGACCCGATCGTGCGCCGCGAGCTGCAGCGCGAGCTGCTGGAGCTGCAGGCCGAGCTCGGCAAGACGATCGTGTTCGTCACCCACGACGTCGACGAGGCGTTCCTGCTCGGCGACGAGTTTTCGCACGTGTTTTACCTCGCGGTCGNGCGCATCGCCCAGCGGGGTGCGCCCGCCGAGATCCTCGCCGATCCCGCGAGCGACTTCGTGCGCGACTTCGTCGGCGCCGACCGCGCCGAGCGCCGCCTGCGCCCGGTCGAGGTCGGGGGCAGGCGCGTCGCCGTCGACGAGGACGGCAGACCGGTGGGGGTGCTGGGCGGGTGAGCTGGCTGCTCGCCAACTGGCAGCAGGTGGCCGGGCTCGCGCTCGCCCATCTGCTGCTGAGCCTGCCCGCGATCCTCGTCAGCGTGCTCGTGGCCGTGCCCATCGGGCGCCTCGCGTTCCGGCGGCCCCGCATCGGCGGGCCCCTGCTCTCGGTCGCGACGCTCGCGTACGCGATCCCGGCGCTGCCGCTGCTCATCATCATCCCGGCCGTCACCGGCACGCCCCTGCGCTCGTGGCAGACGATGGTCGCCGCGCTCACGGTCTACGGCGTCGCGCTGCTCGTGCGCACCGCCTGCGACGCCTTCACCGCGGTCGACCCGCAGCTGCGCGACGCCGCCGTGGCCACCGGCTACTCGCCGCGCGGTCTCTTCTGGCGTGTCGACCTGCCGCTCGCGGTGCCCGTGCTCGTCTCGGGCGTGCGCGTGGTCACGGTGTCGACGATCAGCCTCGTCACCCTCGGGGCGCTGATCGGTGTGCCGGGCCTCGGCACGCTGCTCACCGACGGCTTCCAGCGCGGCATCGCCGCCGAGGTGTGGACCGGTGTCATCACGACCGCGGTGCTCGCGCTGCTGCTCGACGCGGCAGTGCTCGGGATCGGGCGCGCGCTCGCGCCCTGGACGCGAAGGGTGCGATCGTGACGCCCGCGGCGCTCGGGCTGTTCGGCGAGGCGCTCGCCTGGCTCGCCGACCCCGCGCACTGGAGCGGGGCGGGCGGCATCCCGAACCGCGCCCTGCAGCACCTCGGCGTGACCGCTCTCGCCCTCGTCATCGCCGCGGCGGTCGCTCTGCCCGCGGGGGTGCTCATCGGGCACACGCGGCGCGGATCCGGCCTCGTCGGCGGCCTCACGGGAGCCGCGCGCGCCCTCCCCACACTCGGTCTGCTCACCCTCTTCGGGCTCGCGTTCGGCATCGGCCTCACGGCCCCGCTGCTCGCGCTCGTCGTGCTCGCCGTCCCCTCGCTGCTCGCCGGCGCCTACGCGGGCGTGCAGGCGATCGACGCCGCCGTGCCCGCCGCCGCGAAGGCCGTCGGCTTCAGCCCGGCGCAGGTGATCCTGCGCGTCGAGCTGCCGCTCTCGCTGCCCGTCATGGTCGGCGGCATCCGGGCCGCCACGCTGCAGGTCGTGTCCACCGCCACGCTCGCCGCGTACACCGCCGACATCGGCCTCGGCCGCTACCTCTTCGCCGGCCTCAAATCGAGGGACTACGCCCAGATGCTCGCCGGCGCGCTGCTCGTCGTCGTGATCACGCTGCTGCTCGAACTGCTGCTCGCCGCCTGCCAGCGGGTCGCGACGGCCCGCTTCGGGCGCCCCGGATCCCGCGCCCCGCGCTTCCGAGCCCCGGGCTCCCGAACCGCCGACGGCGAATCCGCCGCTCCGCTCCCAACCACCTCAACCATTCACCGAGAGGAAGCCCGATCATGACCGCTCGCCCTCAGCCCCACACCCCCGCCCGGCCGCTCGGCCGCCGCCCCTGGCGCCGCACCGCGCTCGCCGCCGGCGCGCTCGCGCTCTCGGCGGCGCTGCTCACCGCCTGCGGAGGAGGCGGCGACCCGCTCGCCGAGCCCGGCGCCGAACCCGCCACCGGCGACGCCATCGTGATCGGCTCGCAGGACTACTACTCCAACGAGATCATCGCCGAGCTCTACGCGCAGGCGCTGGAAGCCGGCGGGTACGAGGTCGACCGCCAGTACCGCATCGGGCAGCGCGAGGTCTACCTGCCCGAACTCGAGGCCGGCACCATCGACCTGTTCCCCGAGTACACCGGCAACCTGCTGCAGTACTGGGAGCCCGACACCGAGGCTCGCCTGAGCGACGACGTCTACGCCGCGCTCGAGCAGGCCGCCCCCGACGGGCTGCGCGTGCTCGAGCAGTCGCCCGCCACCGACCAGGACTCGTACACCGTCACCCGCGAGTTCGCCGAGCAGTGGGACCTCGCCCAGGTCGACGACCTGGCCGGCGTGGACGAGCCGCTCACACTCGGAGCCAACTCCGAAGCCGAGAGCCGCCCCTACGGCCCGGACGGCCTCGCCGAGGTCTACGGCGTCGAGGGTGTCGGGTTCACGCCCATCGAGGACGGCGGAGGCCCCCTCACGGTGAAGGCGCTGCGCGACGGCTCGATCCAGCTCGCCATCATCTACACCGCCGACCCGACCGTCGCCGAGAACGACCTCGTCGCCCTCGAGGACACGAAGGGCCTCTTCCTCGCCTCCCACGTCGTGCCGCTCGCGAGCGACCGCGTCGACGAGGGCGCCGAGCAGATCATCGACGAGGTCAGCGCCGCGCTCACCGCCGACGACCTCGTGGCGATGAACGGTCGCAGCGTGAACGACGAGCTGGCCGCCGACCGTATCGCAGGCGACTGGCTCGCCGAGAAGGGCCTCGTCTGAGACGGGCGGCGCGGCGGGTCCGCGAATCCGCCCGACTTCGTCCCATGAGAACCGGAGAATTCAGTGTCGTTCATGGGACGAAGTCGGGCCGATTCCGCTTGGTCCGGTGGGGGCGCCGCTCGATCCGCCCGCGGGTTCTGAGAGGATACGTTCCATGAGCACCATCAGCGTCGACCTCGCGATCATCGGCTCGGGATCGGGCAACTCGCTCGTCACCCCCTTCTGGGACGACAAGCGGGTCGCGATCGCCGAGCAGGGCGTCTTCGGCGGCACCTGCCTCAACGTGGGCTGCATCCCCACCAAGATGTACGTGCGGCCCGCCGCGCTCGCGCGCACCCCCGAGGAGGCCGCACGGCTCGGCGTCGAGATGCGCACCGAGTCGGTCGACTGGCGCGCGATCCGCGACCGCATCTTCTCGCGCATCGACGCGATCTCCGAGGCCGGAGAGCGGTATCGCGCCGAGGAGCTCGACCACGTCGAACTGATCTCCCGGCGGGTGCGCCTCGACGGGCCGCGGGCGCTCGTCGTCGACGGGCCGGGTCGCCCGGGCGGCCGAGCCGCGTCCGAGCGGGACGCGTCCGAGCGGGACGCGGGCGAGACGGGCGCGGGCGAGACGGGATCCGATGCGGACGCCCGCGACGCGGTCGCGCGCGTCGAGGCCGGGCAGCTGGTGATCGCCGCCGGCTCGCGGCCCGTGATGCCCGACATCCCCGGCATCGACCTGCCGGGCGTGCACACCTCCGACACCGTGATGCGCATCGACGAGCTGCCCGCGCGCGTGGTCGTGATCGGCGGCGGCTACATCGCGTGCGAGTTCGCCGCCATCTTCTCGGGCCTCGGCTCGCAGGTCGTGCAGGTCGTGCGCGGAGACCGTCTGCTGCGCCGCCTCGACGACGAGATCGCGGGGTGCTTCACCGCCGAGGCGGGCCGTCGCTGGGACGTGCGGCTCGAGTGCTCCGTGCGCGCCATCCGCGTCGACGCCGCGCTCGCGGGCGGCGCGAGCGGGCTCGTCGCCGAGGTCGGGCGCTCGGGTGAGACGGGCACGGAGGCGATCCGCGCCGACATCGTGCTCGTGGCGACCGGGCGCCGGCCCAACTCCGACCTGGTGGGCGCCGCCCAGGCGGGCCTCGACCTGCACGACGACGGGCGGATCGCGGTCGACGAGTACCAGCGGGTGCTCTCGGGCGGCGAGCCCGTCGAGGGCGTCTACGCGCTCGGCGACGTGTGCTCGCCGTTCCAGCTCAAGCACGTCGCGAACCACGAGGCGCGGGTGGTCGCGCACAACCTCGAGCACCCGAACGAGCTGCGGCGATCCCGGCACGAGGCCGTGCCCGCGGCCGTGTTCAGCGACCCCGAGCTCGCCCAGGTCGGACTCACCGAAGCCGAGGCGGCCGAGTCGATCGGGGTCGAGCACGTCACCGCGAAGGTGCAGCGCTACGGCGACACCGCCTACGGCTGGGCGATGGAAGACGGCACGGGCGTGTTCAAGGTGGTCGCCGACCGCCGCGACGGGCGCATCCTCGGGGCGCACGCGATGGGGTATCAGGCCTCCAACCTGATCCAGGTCGTCGTGATGGCCATGAGCTTCGGCGTCGACGCGCACACGGCGGCGCGCGGCCAGTACTGGATCCACCCGGCCCTCATGGAGGTCGTCGAGAACGCGCTGCTCGGCCTCGACGTGCCGAGGGGCGACGCGCTCTGACGGACCCGCCCCGAGGTCGTCGAGGAGCGCGGTTCTCCCCGACGGGGCGGCCGTATCCGCTCCCCGAGCCCGTCGAAGGGGCAGGGCGCGGTCCGTTCCCCGAGCCTGCTGAAGGGGGCGGCGGTTGCCTGCGACGTGCTCAGGGAGCGCGGGCGCTCAGCCCGCGAGCAGCGCCGGAAACACGAAGTCGGTGTTGAGGGGCGCCATATCGGCGCGCTCGGCCGACGGATGCACCCACTCGAGGTGCTCGATCTCGGCCCGGGGCTCCGCCGTGGCGGCCGCCGTGACGAGCGGGTGCTCGAACACCGAGGCCTCGACGGTGTGGCCGGGCTCGTTCGCCGCCACGGCCCGGAACACGCCCAGCTCGCGCAGCCGATCCCGGTCGAGCGCGATCCCGAGCTCCTCCTCGAACTCCCGCACGGCGGTGTCGCGAGGATCCTCGCCCGTCTCGTGCTTGCCGCCCGGCAGCATGAGCGAGCCGGTGCCCCGCTTGCGCACGTTGAGCACGCGGCCGGATTCGTCGCGCATCACGACGGCGCTCACGCGGATGAGGAGGGTCTCTGCTGCAGCGGTCACCCGTCGAGCCTAACGCCGGTGGGCCTACTGCGCGTAGCCGGGCGCGGCGGGCAGCCCGAAGAACTCCTCGAGCGTCGTCGTGCCGGTGGCGCGCATCTGCTGCGCCAGCTCGGGGCCCACGTAGCGGAAGTGCCAGGGCTCGGGCATGAAGCCCGTCACCTCCTGCTTGCCCTCGGGGTAGCGCACCACGAAGCCGTGGTCGGCGGCGTGCTCGGCGAGCCACAGCCCCGCGGGCGTCTCGCCGAAGCAGGCGGCCAGGTAGCAGGCGCCGTGGTCGTCGAAGTCGACCGCGAGGCCCGTCTGGTGCTCGGAGTGGCCGGGGCGGGCCGAGTACGTGTCGGCGGCGGCCTGCCCGTCGCGCGCCGTGTAGCCGTCGTACAGGGCCACCTGCGTGGCGTAGTCGCGGTAGGCGCTGATGATGCGCACCGCGTGCCCGTCGGCCGAGGCCGCGGCGACGAGCGCCTCGACGGCTCGCGCGGCGGGTTCGCGCAGCGGCTGCGAGAACTCGTTCTCGACCCCCTCGGGCATCACGAGGTCGGTGGGTGCGAAGTCGGCGGGCGAGAGGGGGCGCAGCTTGTTGCTGACCACCCAGATCGACATGGGGTCGTCGACGGAGTGGGCGGCGCGGTCGAACTCGGGTTCGGCGGGCGGCTCCTCGGCGGGGGCGGGGGCGGGCTCGGGGGAGGGGGCCGCCGAGGCCTCGGCGGCGGGTTCGGGTTCGGGCGCGCAGCCCACGAGGGGCAGCGCGAGGGCGCCTACCAGCAGCGCGGCGAGTGCGGGGCGCGGGATCCTAACCGACATGCCCTCCACCCTATGCGGTGCCGCGCTCGCGGGCCTCGACGCCCGTGCCCCGTGCCGCCCGTATACCCGGCGAGAGGCGGATTTCGCATGCTTCTTGGGGTGCTAGGCTGCAAGATCCGCCTCTCGCGGGGGTGGGGAGGGAGGGCCTGCCCCACCGCATAGGGTGGAGGGCATGACGCAGGAGAAGCGGGCGCGGACCGGGCTGTCGCGCAGGGCCAGGCTCACCATCACGATCGTCGTCGCCGCGCTCGTGCTGCTCGGCGGGGGCACCGCTGCCGCGCTGTGGCTGGGCGGCGGGGAGGATCCCGAGCCCACCGCCGAGGCCCCGGCCCCCGAGCCCGCCCCCGCCGAGGAGCCGCCCGCCGAACCCGAGCAGCCGGACCGGCCCCTGCACGTCATCGCGATGGGCGACATGCTGCCGCACGACTCCGTCAACGCCAACGCCCAGCTGCCCGACGGGGGCTGGGACTACGGGCAGTTCTTCGCGGGCATCCGGCCGCAGCTCGACGCCGCCGACGCGACCTTCTGCAATCAGGAGGTGCCGAGTGCGGGGGCCGAGTTCGGCATCAGCGGCTATCCCGTCTTCAACGCGCCGACCGAGTTCGCCCGGGACCTGCACGGCGCGGTCGGCTGCGACCTCGTGAACCTCGCCAACAACCACGCCGCCGACAAGGGTGCGGCGGGCATCGCCGCCACCCGCGCGGCGTGGGACGGGCTCGCCCCCGCCGCACTGAGCGGCGCCAACCGCAGCCCCGAGGAGCAGCGAGCCGTGCAGGTCTTCGAGCAGGACGGGGTGCGGATCGCGCTCGTCTCGTTCGCCGAGTACTCCAACGCGCCGATCGACGGCGTCTCGCTCAACCTGATGGGCGACGACGCGCTCGTCGCCGACCTCATGGCGCAGGCTCGGGATCAGGCCGACGTGGTGATCGTGTCGGCGCACTGGGGCACCGAGGACTCCCACGAGGTGAACGGCGCCCAGACGGCGTTCGCGCAGCGGGTCGCAGACCTCGGGGCCGACGTGATCGTCGGCACCGGGCCGCACGTGCTGCAGCCGGTGACCTGGCTTCCGCGCGCCGACGGCGGGCGCACGCTCGTCTGGTACTCGATCGGCAACATGCTCAGCACGCAGCTCGAACTCGCGCAGCGCACGGGGGTGATCGCCGGCTTCGACCTCGTGCGCGACGAAGCGGGCGCGGTGCGGGTGGAGAACCCCACGGCGATCCTCACCTACATGCACTACGAGTGGACGCCCGAGCAGGAGGCGGCGGGCGACCTCATGGCGCGGCACGGGCTGTCGATCACGCCGCTCGCCGCGTCGGGCGAGCTGCTGCAGGCCGCGCGCTTCGGGGTGACCGCCGAGCAGCAGGCGGCCGACTCGGCCGCGATCCTCGGGGCTGAGGTGACGATCCTGCCCGAGTAGCGGCGCTCGCCGACCCGGTCGAGCAGGCGCCGCAGCCGAGGGTCGGCGCGGGATCAACCCCGCGCCTCGGCTCCGGGATCGGCTGAGAGCGCGGTGTACGCCTCGCCGCTCAGCCGGTCGGCGATGACCGGGAACTCGGCGCGCACCTCGGCGACCCGTGAGGCGTCGACCTCGACGACGAGCACCTCCTCGCCGTCGCCGCACTCGGCCACGACGCGACCGGAGGGGTCGACGACGCGGCTGAAGCCGCCGAGCGCCACCGCGCCCGCGCCCTCGCCCTGAGTGCCGCAGGCGTTGCAGGCCAGCACCCACACCTGATGCTCGACCGCTCGCGCCTGCGTCAGCAGTCGCCAGTGCTCGCGGCGGGCGGCGGGCCACGCGGCGGGCACCACGACGGTCTCGGCGCCGCGAGCGCTGAGCTCCTGCCAGAGGCCCGGGAAGCGCAAGTCGTAGCAGGTGGTGCTCGCGGTCTCGCCGAGCGGGCCGGGCACCACGCTCAGCGAGCCGCCGGGCCGCAGCAGCTGCGACTCGAGCGACTGGTAGCCGAACACGTGGATCTTGCGGTAGGTCTGGGCGATGCGGCCGCGGGCGTCGATGAGCACGGCCGTGTTGTGCAGCGCGCCGTCGGCGCCGCGCTCGACGATGCTGCCCAGGTGCACGGCGGCACCGAGGTCGCGGGCGACGCGCCGGCCCATCTCGACGGTCGGCCCGTCGAGGGTCTCGGCGCGTTCGTCGTAGCGGTCGAAGGCGAAGTAGCCGGCGCTCCACAGCTCGGGCAGCACGAACAGGTCGACTCCCTCGTGCTGGCGCAGCAGCTGCTCGACGCGCTCGATGCGTTCGGCCGGGCTCTCGGCGTCGGGGCTCGCCACCTGCACGAGGGCGATGCGGCGGATCGCGGAGGGGCTCTCCGTCTGAGCAGTCGTCGCGTTCATACCCCCACCCTAACGAGTGCCTCGCGTTCGCCCGGCCGTTTCGACCCGGGGTCGCCGGCGCCCGCCCGGGAGGGCGACGCGGGAGACCGGCGAGCCGACGGGAAGGGGCAGACGCGGCCGACGCGGCGGTGCAAGAATGGCAGCATGAGCATCGACACGGCAGAGCTTCCCGAGCCCGAGGGCCCCGAGGATCGCCCCGCCCCGGCCGGCAACCCCGGCTGGCTGAGCGACGACGAGCTGCGCTTCGTGCGGGGTCGCCTGCCGGTGGTGTACGTCGAGGCGGTGCCGGTGCGGCTCGACGGGCTCGGCAAGATCATCGAGGTGGGGCTGCTGCTGCGCAGCACCCCCGAGGGGGTCATCACGCGATCGCTGGTGTCGGGCCGCGTGCGCTTCGGCGAGACGCTGCGCGAGGCCCTCTTCCGTCACCTCGAGAACGACCTCGGCCCGATGGCCTTCCCCCAGATGCCCACCGCCCTGGTGCCGGTGCAGGTCGCCGAGTACTTCCCGATGCCCGGCATCTCTCCCTACGTCGACGAGCGCCAGCACGCGGTCTCGCTGGTCTACGTGGTGCCGGTCACGGGCACCTGCAACCCCCGCCAGGACGCGCTCGAGGTGAGCTGGATGTCTCCCGACGAGGCCCTCTCGCCGGACACGCTCGACGAACTGCCGGACGGGCGCGGGCGGCTGCTGCGCGACGCGCTCGCCGCCGTCGGCTGCTGACGGGGAGGCACACGGGAAGCGATCCGCCGATCCCGCCGGGTCAGGCGCGCTGCCTCCACGCGATCACGTGCGCGCGGGAGAACCCGCGGGCGCACCTGCCGCACGAGGTGACGCGGGTCGGTCTGCGGAAGCGGTAGTGCTCGTGCCCGGCCGGGCACGAACCCACCCACGGTGCGCGCTCGTGCGCGATCTCCCCGTCGTGGGTGCGCCCGCCGACGTAGCCGATCTCGGCCGCGACGCGCTTCCACGCGGCGCCGTGACCCGCCTCGGACCCCGCCATCGCGTGGGCGACCTCGTGCAGCAGCACCTGGTGGATCTCGTCGTCGTCGAACTTCTCCGCGAGGTAGCGCGACACGGTGATACGGCGCTCGGTGTAGTTGCAGAGGCCCGCACGCCGCTTCGCGCGGTCGAAGTCGAAGCTCCACGAGCCCGCGCCGAAGCGCGGTTCGAGATGCATGCGGATCAGGGCGTCGGCCCACACCCGCACGCGTCCCAGCTCAGCCACGACCGAACACCTCGGGCGGCGGCTCGGGGCTGGGGGCGGCGTCGGCGTCGAACACGGGCCTCGCGCCGCGCAGCCACTCGTCGAGTTCGCGCCCGGCGAGCATGCGGGCGGGGTGCGGGCCGCTCGCGAGCAGGCGGGGCAGCCAGTCGAGGTCGTCGGCGCGGGCGTCGGGCGAGGGGGAGCCGTCGGTCTCGCCGGAGGCCAGCAGCACGACGTTGCCGAAGCGCCGGCCCTTCAGCACCTGCGGTTCGGCGATCGCGGCCACCGTGGGGAAGAGGGATGCGAGCGTGGCGGTCTGGCCGCGTGTGAACGCCTGCCCGGAGCCGTCGGTCACGTTCACCACCACCACGCCCGCGGGCGCGAGGAGCGGGCGGATAAGCTCGTAGAACTCGGTGCTCGACACGTGCGCGGGCGTGCGGTCTCCCGCGAAGATGTCTACGACCACCAGATCCATGGCTCCGCGCATGCCCTCGGGCAGCTTGCCGAGCACCTCTCGGGCGTCGCCGCGTCGCACGCGGATGCTGGCGCGACGGGGCAGGGGAGCGGCCTCCCGCACGAGATCGACGAGGGCGCCCTCGAGCTCGATGATCTGCTGGCGGCTGCCGGGCCGTGTCGCCTCGACGTACCGGGGCAGGGTGAAGGCGCCGCCGCCCAGGTGTAGCGCTGAGATCGGGGCGCCCTCGGGCCGGAACAGGTCGATCACGTGGCCGATGCGGCGCACATACTCGAAGAAGAGCTGGGACGGGTCGCGCAGGTCGACATGGGACTGCGGAGTGCCGTCGACGAGCAGCTGGATCGCGCCCGGCACCCAGCGGTCCTCCTCGAACTCGGCCGTGAGGCCCGAGGTCAGCACGATCGGTTCGGGCAGGATCACGGGGCGGTCTCCGCCGAATCGTGCGGCGGGTCGAGCCGCGCCGCGCCCTCCGCCTGCGTCGCACCGAGCCCGAGCTCGGAGATCTTCCGCAGCATGTCGGCGTTCGACGGCTCGACCTGGTGGCTGCGGTCGGGGTAGACGATCACGGGGATATTGGTGCGGCCGCTGATGTCGCGGGCCACGTCGACGGCTGCGGGATCCTGCACGAGATCGACGTAGCGGTAGGGGGCTCCCGCGCGCTCGAAGATCAGCTTGGCGCGCCGGCAGTCGCCGCACCAGTCGGCTCCGAAGATGATGGTCTCGCTCATGCGTCCAGCCTAGGCGGCGGGGCCGATCCCGGTTTCGCCGAGCGCTCCCAGAGCCGGCGCGAGAGCACCGCGGCGCAGACGCCGAGCAGCGCCCCGGCGAGGGTGTCGCTGAGCCAGTGCACGTGCAGGGCGGTGCGGCTCCACATCATCACGACGACCCAGCCCGCTGCGAGCGCCCACGCCCACCCGCTCGCCGAGCGGGAGAGCCGGCCCGACTCCGCCGCGACGAGCGCGAGCGAGACCGCGAGGGCGGCGGCGCCCATCGAGTGCCCGGACGGGTACGAGCTGCCGGCGGCGTGGAAGAGCGGGTCCCAGGGCCGGGGTCGCATGACGAGCGCCTTCAGGGTCTCCGAGGCGGCGATGCCGATCACCATCGCGGTCGCGACGGAGGCCGCGTCGCGGGGCCGTCGCAGCGCGAGCAGCAGCGCCGCGGCGATCGCCGTGCACGCCGCGGCGCCGATCCCGCTGCCCGCCTCGGCCATGAACACCGCGACCGCGTGCGGCGCGGATCCCCGGGTCGCCCCGGCGACGCCGTGCCACCACTCCTCGACGCCGAACGGTCCCGAATGCACGAGCCGCAGGTAGGCGCCCAGCGCCGCGATCAGCACGAGGCCCGCGACCGCCCACGGGGTCGCGGTGCGCGCGAGCGAGGCGGTGCGCGGAGGGATCGACATGCGCTCTACGGTAGCCCGGCCTCCTGCGAACGACCCGGCGAGGCCTCCTGCGAACGACCTCGCGGGGTTACTCCCCGCGCTCGCTCAGCACCGATCGACGTTCACGCACCCGATGACGGGTCGGCGAGGTGCGAGAGGCCGATCGGTGCTTCGCGGAACAGCGGTGCGGGACGCGACGGATCGGCCCGCAGTCGATTGGGCGGATCGGGCCGCCGGGGAATATGCTGGGAGCGACCCGCGATCCTTGCGAACGACGTCCGGCGCAGTAGACAGTCGGTAACAATGGTGTTACAGTCGATAGTTGCACTACGGACACCAGTATGCCTTCATATAGCGGTAGGCCCCGGGAGCTGGCGCGAAAGCGCAGATGAGCCTCGCCCGCGTGATCCGATGCATCTCTCGCAAGACCAGGTCAACCGGCCCGACGGGGCCCACGGAGGTAGTTTCCTTGGCTGCTGCGCGCAACGCATCGTCAACCACCCAACCGAAGAACGGTCGCAACCACTCGCGGCTCTCCTTCGCCAAGATTTCCGACACGCTGTCGGTGCCCAACCTGCTGGCACTGCAGCTCGAGAGCTTCGACTGGCTCGTCGGCAACGACGCGTGGAAGGAGCGCGTCACCGAGGCTCAGGCCGAAGGGCGCGACGACATCGCGCTGAAGAGCGGTCTCGAGGAGATCTTCGACGAGATCTCTCCGATCGAGGACAACGCCGGCACCATGCAGCTGTCGTTCGAGAACCCGATCCTCGACGAGCAGAAGTTCACCATCGAGGAGTGCAAGGAGCGCGGCAAGACCTACGCCGCCCCGCTGTACGTCGAGGCGGCCTTCTACAACACCGAGACTCAGGTGCTGAAGAGTCAGACGGTCTACATGGGCGATTTCCCCATCATGACCGACAAGGGCACCTTCATCATCAACGGCACCGAGCGCGTCATCGTCTCGCAGCTCGTGCGCAGCCCCGGCGTGTACTTCGAGCGGGCGCAGGAGAAGACCAGCGATAAGGACGTCTTCACCGCCCGCGTGATCCCGAGCCGCGGCGCGTGGCTCGAGTTCGAGGTCGACAAGCGCGACCAGGTCGGCGTGCGCATCGACCGCAAGCGCAAGCAGTCGGTCACGGTGTTCCTCAAGGCGCTCGGCATGACCAGCGAGGAGATCCTCGAGGAGTTCGCCGGCTACGAGTCGATCGCGCTCACCCTCGAGAAGGACGGCATCCTCACCCAGGAGGAGGCCCTCAAGGACATCTACCGCAAGCAGCGTCCGGGCGAGCAGGTGGCGATCGAGGCGGCCAAGGCCCTGCTCGACAACAGCTACTTCAACCCGAAGCGCTACGACCTCGCCAAGGTCGGCCGCTACAAGATCAACCGCAAGCTCGGCCTCGACGCCCCCATCACCGACTCGGTGCTGTCGCTCGAGGACATCGTCGCGACCATCAAGTACCTCGTCGGCCTGCACGCGGGCACCGAGACGCTCCCCGGCGTTCGCGACGGCCAGCCGATCGACCTGCGTCTCGACACCGACGACATCGACCACTTCGGCAACCGTCGCATCCGCGCCGTGGGCGAGCTCATCCAGAACCAGGTGCGCACCGGCCTCAGCCGCATGGAGCGCGTCGTGCGCGAGCGCATGACCACGCAGGACATCGAGGCGATCACCCCGAACACCCTGATCAACACGCGCCCCGTGCTCGCGGCGATCAAGGAGTTCTTCGGCACCTCGCAGCTGTCGCAGTTCATGGATCAGAACAACCCGCTCGCGGGTCTGACCAACAAGCGCCGCCTCTCGGCGCTCGGCCCTGGCGGCCTGTCGCGCGATCGCGCGGGCGTCGAGGTGCGAGACGTGCACCCGTCGCACTACGGCCGCATGTGCCCCATCGAGACCCCTGAGGGCCCGAACATCGGCCTGATCGGCGCGCTCGCGACCTTCGCGCGCATCAACGCCTTCGGCTTCATCGAGACCCCCTACCGCCGCATCGTCGACGGCAAGGTCACCGATCAGGTCGACTACCTCACCGCCCACGAAGAGGACGAGTACCTCATCGCGCAGGCCGGCGCCCCGCTCACCAAGGACGGCAAGTTCGCCGAGAAGCAGGTGCTCGCGCGCCCCCGCGGCTCCGAGGTGGTGCTGGTCGATTCCGACCGCGTGCAGTACATGGACGTCTCGCCGCGCCAGATGGTGTCGGTGGCGACCTCGCTCATCCCGTTCCTCGAGCACGACGACGCGAACCGCGCGCTCATGGGCGCCAACATGCAGCGCCAGGCCGTGCCGCTCGTGCGCAGCGAGTCGCCCGTGGTCGGCACCGGCATGGAGGGCTACGCCGCGATCGACGCCGGTGACGTGATCACTGCGCAGAAATCCGGCGTGATCGCCGAGGTCTCGGCCGACTTCGTCACCATCCAGGAGGACGAGGGCGGCACCCGCAGCTACTTCATGCGCAAGTTCGACCGCTCGAACCAGGGCACGAACTACAACCACCGCGTCATCGTGAAGGCCGGCGAGCGCATCGAGGCCGGCGAGGTCATCGCCGACGGCCCCGCCACCGAGAACGGCGAGCTCGCGCTCGGCCGCAACCTGCTCGTCGCGTTCATGTCGTGGGAGGGCCACAACTTCGAGGACGCGATCATCCTCAGCCAGAACCTGGTGAAGGACGACACCCTCTCCTCGATCCACATCGAGGAGTACGACATCGACGCCCGCGACACCAAGCTCGGCAAGGAGGAGATCACCCGCGACCTCCCCAACGCCAGCATGGAGGCGCTGAAGGATCTCGACGAGCGCGGCATCATCCGCATCGGCGCCGAGGTCAAGCAGGGCGACATCCTCGTCGGCAAGGTCACGCCGAAGGGCGAGACCGAGCTGAGCGCCGAGGAGCGCCTGCTCCGCGCGATCTTCAACGAGAAGAGCCGCGAGGTGCGCGACACGTCGCTCAAGGTGCCGCACGGCGTCTCGGGCACGGTCACCGCCGTCAAGGTGTTCGACGCCGAGAACGACAACGACGACGAGCTGGGCTCGGGCGTCAACCAGCGCGTGGTCGTGTACATCGCCCAGAAGCGCAAGATCACCGAGGGCGACAAGCTCGCGGGCCGCCACGGCAACAAGGGCGTCATCTCGAAGATCCTGCCGGTCGAGGACATGCCGTTCCTCGCCGACGGCACGCCGGTCGACGTGATCCTGAACCCGCTCGGCATCCCCGGCCGCATGAACTTCGGCCAGGTGCTCGAGATCCACCTCGGGTGGATCGCCAAGCAGGGCTGGAAGGTCGACGGCAACCCCGAGTGGGCTGCGAAGCTCTCGAAGGCGGCGCTCGAGGCCGCCCCGAACACGAAGGTCGCCACCCCCGTGTTCGACGGCGCGTCCGAGGCCGAGATCGCGGGGCTGCTCGACTCGACGCTGCCCACGCGCGACGGCGAGCGGCTCATCGACTCCAGCGGCAAGACCCGTCTCTTCGACGGCCGCTCGGGCGAGCCCTACCCGTACCCGATCTCGGTCGGCTACATGTACATCCTCAAGCTGCACCACCTGGTCGACGACAAGATCCACGCGCGCTCGACCGGCCCCTACTCGATGATCACCCAGCAGCCGCTCGGCGGTAAGGCCCAGTTCGGCGGCCAGCGCTTCGGTGAGATGGAAGTCTGGGCCCTCGAGGCGTACGGCGCGGCCTACGCGCTGCAGGAGCTGCTCACGGTCAAGTCCGACGACATCCTCGGCCGCGTCAAGGTGTACGAGGCGATCGTTCGCGGCGAGAACATCCCGGAGCCGGGCGTGCCCGAGTCGTTCCGAGTGCTCATGAAGGAGATGCAGTCGCTCTGCCTGAACGTCGAGGTGCTGGGCGCCGACGGCAACGCCGTCAACCTGCGCGACAACGACGATGAGGCCCACCGCACCGCGGAGGAGCTCGGCATCAACCTGTCCAGCCGCTTCGAGACCTCGTCGGTCGACGAGATCTGAGCCGACCCCACCCCGTCCTCCCGCTCGCAGTCGCGGGATCCCGAGCAGCCGCCGCGTAAGCCGCGACTGCTCGGGATGACAGGGGCCACAGACTTACAGTTTCCATCCCAAGGAGAACATTTTGCTCGAGGGTACGAGTTTCAATGAGCTGCAGATCCGTCTGGCCACCGCCGACGACATCCGCAGCTGGTCGTTCGGCGAGGTCAAGAAGCCGGAGACCATCAACTACCGCACGCTGAAGCCCGAGAAGGACGGCCTCTTCGGCGAGCAGATCTTCGGTCCCAGCCGCGACTGGGAGTGCGCGTGCGGCAAGTACAAGCGCGTGCGCTACAAGGGCATCGTCTGCGAGCGCTGCGGCGTCGAGGTGACGAAGTCGAGCGTGCGCCGCGAGCGCATGGGCCACATCGAGCTGGCCGCGCCCGTCACGCACATCTGGTACTTCAAGGGCGTCCCGTCGCGCCTGGGCTACCTGCTCGACATGGCGCCGAAGGACCTCGAGAAGGTCATCTACTTCGCCGCGTACATGATCATCGACATCGATGAGGAGGGCCGCCACGAGGATCTCGCCGAGCTCGAGGCCGAGCTGCGTCTCGAGCTGAAGGCGCTCGAGGATCAGCGCGACATCGCGATCGCGCAGCGCCAGCAGCAGGCCGAGTCGGATCTCGCCGCGCTCGAGGCCGAGGGTGCGAAGGCCGATCAGCGCCGCCGCGCCGAGGCCTCGGCCGAGAAGGAGATGTCGGCCATCCGCAAGGGCTTCGACGACGACATCGCTCGGCTGCAGCGCGTGTGGGAGGACTTCCGCAACCTCAAGGTGGGCGACCTGAAGCCCGAGGATGCGGTGTTCGCCGACCTCATGGACCGCTACGGCGACTACTTCGAGGCGTACATGGGCGCCGAGGCGATCAAGAAGCGCCTCGAGGGCTTCGATCTCGAGGCCGAGGCCGAGACGCTGCACCTGCAGATCGCCGAGGGCAAGGGCCAGAAGAAGATCCGCGCCATCAAGCGCCTGAAGGTCGTCAGCGCCTTCCTGCAGACGGGTGCGAGCCCGGCCGCGATGGTGCTCGACGTCGTGCCGGTGATCCCGCCCGAGCTGCGCCCGATGGTGCAGCTCGACGGCGGTCGCTTCGCGACCTCGGACCTCAACGACCTCTACCGTCGTGTGATCAACCGCAACAACCGTCTGCGCCGCCTGCTCGATCTCGGCGCCCCCGAGATCATCGTGAACAACGAGAAGCGCATGCTGCAGGAGGCCGTCGACGCGCTGTTCGACAACGGCCGCCGCGGCCGCCCCGTCACGGGCACCGGCAACCGAGCTCTGAAGTCGCTCAGCGACATGCTCAAGGGCAAGCAGGGCCGCTTCCGTCAGAACCTGCTCGGCAAGCGCGTCGACTACTCGGGCCGTTCGGTCATCGTGGTCGGCCCGCAGCTCAAGCTGCACCAGTGCGGTCTGCCCAAGCAGATGGCGCTCGAGCTGTTCAAGCCGTTCGTGATCAAGCGCCTCATGGATCTGTCGCACGCGCAGAACGTGAAGGCCGCGAAGCGCATGGTCGAGCGCTCCCGCTCCGAGGTGTGGGACGTGCTCGAGGAGATCATCCGCGAGCGCCCCGTGCTGCTCAACCGCGCACCGACCCTGCACCGCCTCGGCATCCAGGCGTTCGAGCCGCAGCTCGTCGAGGGCAAGGCGATCCAGCTGCACCCGCTCGTCTGCGCCGCCTTCAACGCCGACTTCGACGGCGACCAGATGGCCGTGCACCTGCCGCTGTCGGTCGAGGCCCAGGCCGAGGCCCGCGTGCTCATGCTCGCCTCGAACAACATCCTGAAGCCGTCGGACGGCCGCCCGGTGACCCTGCCCTCGCAGGACATGATCATCGGCCTGCACCACCTCACCACGGTCAAGCAGGACGCGGTCGGCACCGGCCGCGCGTTCGGCTCGATCGCCGAGGCGATCCTGGCGATGGACGAGGGCACCCTCGACCTCGGCGCGCAGGTGAAGATCCGTCTCACCGGCTACACCGATGCGAACGGCGTCACCAACGAGAAGCCCGTGCTGGTCGAGACCTCTCTCGGCCGCGCGATCTTCAACGAGGCGCTGCCGTCCGACTACCCCTACTTCGAGCGCGTCGCCGACAAGGGCAGCCTGTCGGGCCTGGTCAACGACCTCGCCGAGCGCTACCCGAAGGTGGAGGTCGCCGCGACCCTCGACCGCGTCAAGGACGCCGGTTTCTACTGGGCCTCGCGCTCGGGCGTGACCGTGTCGCTCTCGGACATCGTGACTCCCGCGAACAAGGGCGAGATCATCGCCGAGCACGAGAAGCGCGCCGCCAAGGTGCAGCGCGACTACGATCGCGGCATGATCAGCGACGGCGATCGTCGCAAGGCGCTGACCGACATCTGGACCGAGGCGACCGACGAGGTCGCGGCCTCGATGCGCGAGTCGTTCCCCGAGGACAACACCATCTTCCGCATGGTGTCGTCTGGCGCCCGCGGTAACTGGCTGCAGATCCGCAACATCGCGGGTATGCGCGGTCTGGTGTCGAACCCGAAGGGCGAGATCATCCCCCGTCCGATCATCAACTCGTACCGCGAGGGCCTGTCGGTGGCGGAGTACTTCATCGCCACCCACGGCGCCCGCAAGGGCCTCGCCGATACCGCTCTGCGCACCGCCGACTCGGGCTACCTGACCCGTCGTCTGGTGGACGTGTCGCAGGACGTGATCATCCGTGAAGAGGACTGCGGCACCCGTCGCGGCCTCGACCTGCCGATCGCCGCGGCCGACGCGAACGGCGTGCTCGTGCGCGACGAGAACGTCGAGAACTCGGTCTACGCGCGTACCCTCGCCACCGACGCCGTTTCGCCCGAGGGCGCCGTCGTCGCGAGCGCGGGCGACGACGTGGGCGATGTGCTCATCGACCAGCTGGTCGCCGCCGGCGTGACCGAGATCAAGGTGCGCTCCGTGCTCACCTGCGCCTCGGCCGTGGGCGTCTGCGCCACCTGCTACGGCCGTTCGCTCGCGACCGGCCAGCGCGTCGACATCGGCGAGGCGGTCGGCATCATCGCCGCCCAGTCGATCGGCGAGCCCGGCACGCAGCTGACGATGCGCACCTTCCACACGGGCGGGTCGGCCTCGGCCGACGACATCACCCAGGGTCTGCCCCGCGTGCAGGAGCTCTTCGAGGCGCGCACCCCCAAGGGCGCCTCGCCGATCGCCGAGGCCGCGGGCCGCATCACGATCGAGGACACCCCGAAGGGCCGCTCGATCCTCCTCACGCCGGACGACGGCACCGAGGAGAAGCAGTACCCGGTGCTGAAGCGCGCCACGCTGCTCGTCGAGGACGGCGACCACGTCGAGCTCGGCCAGCCGTTCCTCGCGGGCACGCTCGACCCGAAGGACATCCTGCAGGTCGGCTCGACCGAGGAGGGCAAGCACATCCCGGGCGAGCGCGCGGTGCAGAAGTACCTCGTCGAGGGCGTGCAGGGCGTCTACCGCTCGCAGGGCGTGCCGATCCACGACAAGCACATCGAGGTGATCGTGCGCCAGATGCTGCGCAAGGTGACCGTGGTGGATCACGGTGAGACCGAGCTGCTGCCCGGTGAGCTCGTGGACCGCTCGCGCTACCAGCGGATCAACCGCGAGGCGCTGCTCGAGGGCAAGCGCGCCGCGACCGCCCGCCCCGAGGTCATGGGCATCACCAAGGCCTCGCTCGCGACCGAGTCGTGGCTGTCGGCGGCCTCCTTCCAGGAGACCACCCGGGTGCTCACGCAGGCGGCGATGGAGGGATCGAAGGATCCGCTGATCGGCCTCAAGGAGAACGTCATCATCGGTAAGCTCATCCCGGCCGGCACCGGCCTGAGCACCTACCGCGACGTCGAGGTCGAGGCCACCGAGGAGGCGAAGGCGGAGCGGTACCCGAACCGCCTGTTCGCCACCGAGGGCACCTTCGATGAGAACGACCTGTCGTTCGTGGACTTCGACAGCTTCACCGCTGACGAGTTCAACCCGGGCAACTACAGCTAGGGCTCGGGCCTCGGATCCCGCGCGATGCGCGGGATCCGAGGGCCTGGCGAAGGGCGCGCGCACTTCGGTGCGGGCGCCCTTTTTCGTGTTTCCTGCGCGCGTGATCCCGGCATTGTCGCCGGCGGCTTGTATTGTGGCGGCCAGAGTATGTGCTCGGCAACGAGCGCCCACGACGAGAGGTGCAGCGATGAGCGACGACCGCGAGACCCCCGCATCGAGAGCAGCAGAGGCTCCCGAGACGTCGGCGAATCCGGGGGCGCCCGTGGAGGAGACCGAGGCGAGCCAGACCGAGGTGCTGGCGGCCGTCGAGCGTTCGAAGGGCGCGACCTCCGACGCCGACGAGGGCGAGGCGAAGCGCGAGCTCGTCGTGGTCGAGGAGACGGTGGTGGCGGATCCCGCAGCGGATGATGCTCTCGCCGACGATGCGACGGCCGCCGAGCAGGCGCGCCGGCAGGAGGCGTCCGAGGTCGACACGCAGCTCGACCTCGACCTGCAGTCCGGTTCGCGGCCCGCGGCCGAGGCCACCGATTTCGCGGTGCTCCCGGCGCTCGACGATCTTCCGTCGGCCGCCGCGGACGCGCAGCTGTCGCCCGAGCGCGACGGCGAGATCCGCATCAGCCCCGACCACCCGATGGCGGCGCTCTACATGCAGACGCCGATGCCCCCCGAGATCCGAGGCAACCGCGGCGCCGGCGTGCTCATCGCGCTGCTCGCGACCGTCGGCTTCGTGTTGCTCTACGCGGGCGTGATCGCCCTCTGGCTCGCGCCGACCCTCGCCCCGTCGCAGTTCGTCGACGGCCTCACCGCCGAGCTCGTCTCGTGGAGCACCGCGGCAGCCGCGGGCGCGTTCTTCGTGGGCCTCGCGGTGCTGGTGCTGATCGTGGGGCGCGCCGGCTGGTGGGCGTACGTACTCGGCAGCTTCCTCGTGGGCCTCGTCGTCTGGATGGCGGCGACCGCGGGCCTGCTCGTCGACGAGGCGGGCTTCCGCGCGCTGCTGAACATCGCCCCGGTCGCCATCGCCGAGCGCTTCGGCCTCACCATCCCCGCCATCGTCGCGGGCCTCGCGGCGCGCGAGGCCGCGATCTGGTTCGGCGCGTGGATCGGCGGTCGCGGCCGCCGCATGAAGCAGCGGAACGCGGTGGCCCTCGCCGAGTACGAGGCGGCCCTCGCCGAGGTGCAGGAGAAGCACTCGAAGCCCGAGCAGCCGATCGCCGTCTCGAAGCCCGAGAAGCCGCGGAAGCGGGCGAAGCAGTCGTGACCGACGGCTCCCGTCGCGGCGTGACGCGCGGCTACGTCGCGGGCCTGGCACTGGCCGCCGTGATCGTCGCGGCAGCGCTGCTCATCGCGATCTGGGGGCTGCTCTCGCTCGCCATGCAGCGGGAGCCCGTGTCGAGCGACGGCGTGCCCCGCTGGGCCTCGCCGCTGCTGCTGTTCCTGGGGCTCGCGTTGCTCGCCGGTGCGCTGTGGCAGCAGGCCCTCGTGCTGCTGCGGGGCCGCCGCGGCCCGGCGTGGGGCGTCATCGTCGCCGTCGCGGGCGGCGTGTACCTGCTGTGGTGCCTCGGGGGTGTGCTCGCGGGGCTCTCGGTCGACGAGACCTGGGTGAGCCCGTTCGCGGCTGCGCTGCCGCTCATCTGGGCCGTGGCGTCACTGCTGTTCTGGGCGGTGCTCGCGCGTCGCGTCTACACGGATCGACCCGTTCCGAAGTGGCCTTGGGAGCGTGCCGGAGAGGACGAGTGATCGTGGCGGGCGCGATCGACGAACGGGTGAACGCGGCGGTCGACGCGTGGCTGCGCTGGGTGCCGAGCTGGTCGCCGGGCACGCATCGGGCTCGGGCGCGGTTGTGCCGCAGGTGCACCGGATCGCCGCTGCTCGCGGCGGCCGGCCTCACGAGCGATGTTCCCCACCAGGTGACCCACGCGCTCGTCTCGCGCATGCAGCGCATCATCGACCGGCGCGTCGACGAGTTCACCGCCGAGCAGCTCCCCGCGCTGCACGGCGAGCTGGCGGGGGAGGAGCTGTGGAGCGCGGGCGGCTACGACCCCACCGAGGGTCTCGCCCCCGAGTACGAGGGGCTGGATCCCGATCCCGATCCCGATGACACCGAGCAGCCGTTCCTCTTCACCCTCGCCGGCCTCGCCGAGGAGAGCCGCCCCGCACCGCCGCTCCCGCGGCCGCCGCTGAGCCAGGAGGAGAAGCAGCGCCTGCGCCGCGAGATCGAACTCGCCGACGCGCAGGCCGAGGCGACGGGGCGCGAGGTCTGCTTCGCGCTCGTGGCGCATCGCACTCGCATCGAGGCCGCGATCCACCGCTTCGTCGAACCGCAGATCCAGGCCATGCTCGACGAGCTCTCCCAGCACCTCGAGCCTCCGCAGTAGCGCCGCGCCCTTGCGCTGCGCGGATGCAGGGCGTACAGTTGCATGTTGGTGCCCTCCACCGGTGGTTTCGTCGTGCACACGGCGCTGCGAGCGGGGGAGTATCACCGAGCAGGGTCCCTCGCTCAACAGAGCTGACACCCCCACGGCATAGCTGCACTCGGTCGTCGAGGCGCGTTCGCGCGTCGCCGACGACAGCAGCTCAGCGGTCGCGCAAGCAGCCGTACATGCTTGACCATAGAAGCATTCCTGTCACCGTGCAGGACGAATGAGGAGAATCAGTGCCTACTATTCAGCAGCTGGTTCGCAAGGGCCGTACGCCGAAGGTCTCCAAGACCAAGGCGCCCGCCCTGAAGGCGAACCCGCAGCAGGCCGGGGTCTGCACCCGTGTCTACACCACCACGCCCAAGAAGCCGAACTCGGCGATGCGCAAGGTCGCTCGTGTGAAGCTCCGCAACGGCACCGAGGTCACCGCCTACATTCCGGGCGAGGGCCACAACCTGCAGGAGCACTCGCTGGTGCTCGTGCGCGGTGGTCGTGTCAAGGACCTCCCCGGTGTCCGTTACAAGATCGTGCGCGGCGCGCTCGACACGCAGGCGGTCAAGGACCGTCAGCAGGCCCGCAGCCGCTACGGTGCGAAGAAGGTGAAGTAATGCCCCGTAAAGGTCCCGCTCCCAAGCGCCCCGTCGTCGCCGATCCCGTCTACGGCTCGCCCGTCGTCAGCCAGCTCGTCAACAAGATCCTGCTGGACGGCAAGAAGGGTCTCGCCGAGCGCATCGTCTACGGTGCTCTCGAGAACGTCGCGGAGAAGTCCGGCCAGGACGCCGTGACCGTGCTCAAGAAGGCGCTCGACAACGTGCGTCCCACGCTCGAGGTCCGCTCGCGCCGCGTCGGCGGCAGCACCTACCAGGTGCCCGTCGAGGTGAAGCCGCACCGCGCGAACACGCTCGCGCTGCGCTGGCTCACCAGCTACGCGAAGGCTCGTCGTGAGAACTCGATGACCGATCGCCTCACCAACGAGATCCTCGACGCGTCCAACGGCCTCGGCGCCGCGGTGAAGCGCCGCGAGGACACTCACAAGATGGCCGAGTCGAACCGCGCGTTCGCTCACTACCGCTGGTAGTCATCCGCGCATCGAGCTTGTCGAGATGGCGGACCCGTCATCTCGACAAGCTCGATGAACGATCGGCACCACCGATCCGCACACATTTTTCACCCCCTATTCGGAGGAGACCCCTGTGGCACAAGACGTGCTCACCGACCTGAGCAAGGTCCGCAACATCGGCATCATGGCCCACATCGATGCCGGCAAGACCACTACGACCGAGCGCATCCTGTTCTACACGGGTGTCAACCACAAGCTGGGCGAGACCCACGACGGCGGCGCGACGACCGACTGGATGGAGCAGGAGAAGGAGCGCGGCATCACCATCACCAGTGCCGCGGTGACCTGCTTCTGGAACAAGAACCAGATCAACATCATCGACACCCCGGGCCACGTCGACTTCACCGTCGAGGTGGAGCGCTCGCTCCGCGTGCTCGACGGCGCCGTCGCGGTGTTCGACGGCAAGGAGGGCGTCGAGCCCCAGTCCGAGACCGTGTGGCGCCAGGCCGACAAGTACGGCGTGCCCCGCATCTGCTTCGTCAACAAGATGGACAAGATGGGCGCCGACTTCTACTTCACGGTCGACACCATCGTCAGCCGCCTCGGCGCCAAGCCGCTCGTGATGCAGCTGCCCATCGGTTCCGAGTCGGACTTCACCGGCGTCGTCGACCTGCTCTCGATGCAGGCGTTCGTGTGGGAGGGCGACGCCAAGGGCGACGTCACCATGGGAGCGAACTACGAGACCCGCGAGATCCCCGCCGACCTCCAGGCCAAGGCCGAGGAGTACCGCGCGCAGCTCGTCGAGACCGTCGCCGAGACCGATGACGCGCTGCTCGAGAAGTTCTTCGGCGGCGAGGAGCTCACCATCGACGAGCTCAAGGCCGGCATCCGCAAGCTCGTCGTGAACAACGAGATCTACCCCGTCTACTGCGGCTCGGCGTTCAAGAACCGCGGCATCCAGCCGATGCTCGACGCGGTCGTCGACTTCCTGCCGAACCCGCTCGACGTCGGCGCCATCGAGGCGCACGACCCCCGCGACGAGTCGGTCGTCATCGAGCGCAAGCCGTCGGCCGACCAGCCGTTCTCGGCGCTCGCGTTCAAGATCGCCGTGCACCCGTTCTTCGGTCGCCTCACCTACGTGCGCGTGTACTCGGGCAAGGCCGAGTCGGGCGCCCAGGTCGTCAACTCGACCAAGGGCAAGAAGGAGCGCATCGGCAAGATCTTCCAGATGCACGCCAACAAGGAGAACCCGGTCGACGAGCTGACTGCGGGCAACATCTACGCCGTGATCGGCCTCAAGGACACCACCACCGGTGACACCCTGAGCGACCCGAACAACCAGGTCGTGCTCGAGTCGATGACCTTCCCCGAGCCCGTGATCGAGGTGGCCATCGAGCCGAAGACGAAGGGCGACCAGGAGAAGCTCGGCGTCGCGATCCAGAAGCTCGCCGAAGAGGATCCCACGTTCCGCGTGAGCCTCAACGCCGAGACCGGTCAGACCGTCATCGCCGGCATGGGCGAGCTGCACCTCGACATCCTCGTCGATCGCATGAAGCGCGAGTTCAAGGTCGAGGCCAACGTGGGCAAGCCCCAGGTCGCCTACCGCGAGACGATCCGCCGCGCGGTCGACAAGTACGACTACACCCACAAGAAGCAGACCGGTGGTTCCGGTCAGTTCGCGAAGGTGCAGATCGCGCTCGCGCCGCTCGAGGTCGAAGAGGGCAGCGAGAAGACCTACGAGTTCGAGGACAAGGTGACCGGCGGTCGCGTTCCCCGCGAGTACATCCCGTCGGTGGACGCCGGTATCCAGGACGCCATGCAGTACGGCATCCTCGCCGGCTTCCCCGTCGTCAACGTCAAGGCGACCCTGCTCGACGGCCAGTACCACGACGTCGACTCCTCGGAGATGGCGTTCAAGATCGCCGGCTCGATGGCCTTCAAGGAGGCCGCGCGTCTCGCTCAGCCCGTCATCCTCGAGCCGCTCATGGCGGTCGAGGTGCGCACTCCCGAGGAGTACATGGGCGACGTGATCGGCGACCTGAACTCCCGTCGTGGACAGATCCAGTCCATGGAGGACGCGAGCGGCGTCAAGGTCGTGCGCGCCCTCGTCCCGCTCTCCGAGATGTTCGGGTACATCGGCGACCTGCGGTCGAAGACCAGCGGTCGCGCGGTGTTCTCGATGACCTTCGACTCCTACGCTGAGGTGCCGAAGGCCGTGGCCGATGAGATCGTTCAGAAGGCTAAGGGCGAGTAACTGCTCCGCTGATCGGGCGGTTCCCGGTCGGCGTCGGAGACGGGGCTTCTCCCGCTCCGGCTCCGGCCGGGAACCCGCCTACGGGGCAGTAGCCCAAATCACTGCTCAGGTCGCGATCGCAGGCCAGAGCTTGTAACATAGGTACACACACCCCGCGCCCGCGCGCCCTCGAAACCGTCGGGGGGAAGCGGGTGCAACGATGTCCTGAGGAGGACCATAGTGGCGAAGGCCAAGTTCGAGCGGACCAAGCCGCACGTAAACATCGGAACGATCGGTCACGTCGACCACGGTAAGACCACCCTTACCGCGGCGATCTCGAAGACCCTCGCTGACAAGTTCCCGTCTGACGTCAACGTGCAGCGCGACTTCGACACGATCGACTCGGCTCCCGAGGAGCGCCAGCGCGGTATCACCATCAACATCTCGCACGTCGAGTACGAGACCGAGAAGCGCCACTACGCTCACGTTGATGCCCCGGGTCACGCCGACTACATCAAGAACATGATCACCGGCGCCGCTCAGATGGACGGCGCGATCCTCGTGGTCGCGGCGACCGACGGCCTGATGGCTCAGTCGAAGGAGCACATCCTTCTCGCCAAGCAGGTCGGCGTCCCCTACCTGCTCGTCGCCCTCAACAAGTGCGACCAGGTCGACGACGAGGAGATCCTCGAGCTCGTCGAGATGGAGGTCCGCGAGGAGCTCACCAAGAACGGCTTCGACGGCGACAACGCTCCCGTCGTGCGCGTCTCGGGCTACCAGGCGCTCCAGGGCGAGGAGAAGTGGGTCAACTCGATCCTCGAGCTCATGGAGGCCGTCGACAGCAGCATCCCCGATCCGGTGCGTGACAAGGACAAGCCGTTCCTCATGCCCGTCGAGGACGTCTTCACCATCACCGGCCGCGGCACCGTCGTCACCGGCCGCGCCGAGCGCGGTACGCTGAAGATCAACTCCGAGGTCGAGATCGTGGGTCTGCGCCCGACGCAGAAGACCACCGTCACCGGCATCGAGATGTTCCACAAGCAGCTCGACGAGGCGTGGGCCGGCGAGAACTGTGGCCTCCTCCTCCGCGGCACCAAGCGCGAGGACGTGGAGCGCGGCCAGGTCGTGGTCGCACCCGGTTCGATCACCCCGCACACCAAGTTCGAGGGCACCGCCTACATCCTCAAGAAGGAAGAGGGCGGCCGCCACAACCCGTTCGAGACGAACTACCGTCCGCAGTTCTACTTCCGTACGACTGACGTGACCGGCGTCATCACCCTGCCCGAGGACAAGCCGATGGTCATGCCCGGCGACACCACCGACATGTCGGTCGAGCTGATCCAGCCGATCGCCATGGAGGAGGGCCTCGGCTTCGCGATCCGTGAGGGTGGCCGCACCGTCGGCGCCGGCACGGTGACCAAGGTCGTCGAGTAAGTCTCGCCAGCGAGCTGACGAAGAACCCCCGGGAGAGATCCCGGGGGTTCTTCTCGTTTTCGAAGGCGTTTTCCACCTTCTGCANACGCCGACGCCGCCGACGGTGGAGCCGAAGCCCGCAGTGAAGCTCGTGAGGGCCTGCAGCGACTCCATGCCGGCTGCGATGCCCACGCCAAAAGCGCTTCGAAAAGGCCTCGGATGCCCCCGTTGCGGTTGCCCCGGCAGCACACGATCCCGGCCGAGTCGCAGCGCGGTAGGCATTTCCGCCTACTCCGTTTCTCCTCTTCCGCGGTGTTCCATATTGTCGAGTGGACGAAGCCTGCGCTCGCGGGGCCCGGAAAAGGGGAAGCAGATGGGGATGCGAGGACGATTGCGCCTTGGGGCGATAGGAAGCCTGCTCGTGGCGTTGCTGCTCGGCAGCGGTGCTGCGGCGCACGCCGCCGAGCCGGAGGGGCTCGGCCAGTTCACGCTGCCCGCCGGCACGGCGCGGGTCTGGGTCGAACTGGAGCAGAGCGGTCTGGCGGCGAACGCGGTGTCCGTGCGCGCCCAGATCGGCGGATCGACGCTCGACGTGCCGATGACGGCGACCACATTCGGCCTGCACGGCGAGTTCGCCGCGACTCAGGGCCAGGTGACGCTGACCATCCTTCCCGGGGTCGGGGCGCCGGCGGCCAGGCCCGACCTGGCGCTCACCGTGCTCGACCCGAACGGGCTCGTGCTGCAGGGCGTGAACATGCGCATCGCGATCCCGAAGGGGCCCGAGAGCGACGGCGAACAGCCGCAGCCCGCCGGGCCCGATGCCGAAGATCCCGACGGCGATCAGAACCGCGGAGCGAAGAAGAACATGGCGCGCACGGGCGGTGACGAGCCGACGTGGCTCATCGTCGCGGGCGCGCTGCTCGTGATCGCCGGCGGCACCGTCTACGTGCTTCGCCGCACCCGCGCCTCGCGAGAGGAGGCGGCACGATGAGGAATATGATGCGTCTCGCGATCGCCTCGGCGACCGCGTTCCTGCTGGTGCTCGGGTCGGCGACGGCGGCGAACGCCGAACCGATCGCGCCCGAGGACTTCGATCCGACACCGGTCTCCGGCGAGATCGGGTACCGGGTGAACGACCGTGATCGTCTGCCCGAAGTCGACTCCGAGGTCGGGATCGGTGCGGTGCTCGGCACCGAGCCGGGGTCTCTCGTCGCGCTCGGCGAGTCGGCGCTGGGCTACGGTTCGGCGCTGCTGCGGGTCTCGGTGTTCTCTCCCGCGCAGGACACGGTCGTGTTCCAGGCGGGCGGTGTCGCATCGCTGCGCACGCCGGCCGGCGTGTCGGCGTCGACCACCGTGCTCGTGCCGATCGACGCCGAGGGCCGCGCCCAGCTCTGGGCGAACGCGCCGGTGCAGGTGCGCGTCGAGGCGCTCGCGGCGTTCAACGGTTCGCAGGCGCAGCCGGGATCGACGATCGCCCTCCCCGAGCCGGTGCTCCGCGCCGACACCCGCAGCGGCCTCGCCGGAACGGGAATCGGATCGGAGCCGATCCACGTCGGCCTGACCGGCCAGGGAGGCGTGCCGACTGAGCGCGTGCGCGGCGCCTACGTCACGATCACCGCGGAGCTCGACGGGGCGGGAACGCTCGACATCGGCACCCAGCGTGTGCCGCTGCCCGCCGGCGTCAGCACCTTCACCACCGTGCTCTCGCCGGACGCCGACGGGGGAGTGCCCGCGAGCCTCGCTGGGGCGACCGGGCACCTCAGCCTGCACGTGATCGGTTGGATGGCCGACGCACCCGACCAGGGCACCCAGCTGAGCCTGCCGGGCAGCTTCGTGCCCACCTCGAGCCTCGACGAGACCTTCACCGACAAGGTCACCGAACGGCGCGACGACTTCGCGACCCTCACCCGCAACTCCGACGCGGCCTACTCGATCGGTCTGGTGACCCTCGCGCCCACGACATCCACGGAGCGCAGCTTCTTCGAGTTCGGGCCCGCCTACAGCGGCCGGGCGCGCGGCGCCGTGGTCGACCCCGCGCGCGGCGCCGCGCCGCAGCTCGTGATCGTGCCGGCCTCGACCGGCAGCGACGACGACGGCGACGGCTACACGCTGCGGCGAGGCGAGGCGCAGCTGTCGTGGCTGCCGGTCGGCGACATTCTCGGCGAGGAGCAGCGACAGGCCACGAAGAACTTCGAGATCTCGATCGACACGCATCAGCAGGGTGAGGGCGTCGATCTCTCCGAGGACGGCTACTTCACCCTCGGCGGCACGATCACGAGCGAGGGCGTCGCCCCGAGCCTCGACCGCGTGGAGATCTCCGTCGACGCCGTCGACGGGATCCTCGGCTACGCCGACGTGTGGGAGGAAGCGGGCGTGCTGCGCTGGGAGGCCGACCTCTCGGCGCCGCAGAGCGGCACCTTCGCCTACTCGGTCGAGGCCTTCGACCGCGGCGACAACTCGAAGCGCGCCGACGTCAGCCTGGATGTGCACCGCTTCACCGAGGACGACACGGTCATCGACCCCGAGATCCACGTGCTGAACGAGACTCCGGGCGTCTTCGACGGCCGCGTCGTCGCAGAGGAGCCCGACACGGTCTACGTCTCGGCGAGCCGCACCGTCAAGCCGGGAGACACGCTGATCTCCGGAGCCACCGAGGCCACGCCGAGCGGCCTCTTCGCAGAGGTCGAGTCGTTCGACCGCGTCGGCGACGAGTGGCGCGTGCGCACCGTCATGGCGAAGATCGAAGACGTTTTCCTGCAGGTCGACATCGACGAGGACGAAGACTACGACAACCTCGGCGAGAGCGAACTCGACGAGTCCAACTTCCAGGCGAGTCTCGAAGAGAACGGAGCCCCCGTCGAGGTCGAAGCGGAGCGGCTGCCGGGTGATGTCGGCTACGAGACCGCCGAGATCGTGACCGGCGACGACGTCGACCTCGATCCCTTCCCCGACGAGTGCGACCCGACCGGCACCGACACCTCGGCGATCCCGTGCCCCCCGACGCCGATCGAGACGGTCGGCGCGACCGCGGGCCGGCCCGACATCAGGTCGGCCGTGCTGAAGAACGGCGCGCCCGGCGGCATTCGACCGGCGGTCAGCGCAGAGCTCTCGACCGCGTTCGGCATCAAGGTCAACACCAAGCTGGTGAAGAGGGACAAGAGCTGGGGCATCACCGATGTCGGTGCGTCCTCGGCCGACCCCGAGGCCGAGGTGGCGAACGAGGTGAAGCAATGGGCGAAGGAGGGCAGCGTCAAGGGCGGTGTCGGCATCTCGCTCGCCGCGCAGGCTCTGCCGTCGCTCAAATTCACCCTCGAGACCGAGATCACCTGGAAGTGGCGGGTGATCCCCACCGGCATCACCGTCACCAAGTTCGCCATCGAGGTGTCGAACACGCTCAAGGCGCAGGCCGCGATATCGCTCTTCATCAAATTCGAGGGAGCGCTGACGCTGTCGCAGCGAGTGATGTCGATCAACCTGCCGATCACCACGATCATGGCGGGTCCCGTGCCGATCGTGCTGCAGAACACGATCGAGCTCGTCATGAAGGCCACCCTCGAGCTGAAGGCGACCGCCACCGCGAAGATCGGATTCTCCCGCACCGACACGGTCGGAACGCAGTACACACCCGAGAAGGGGTGGGAATCGCTCAACAAGCCGACCAAGTCGTCGAGCCTGCCGCTCGGGTTCAGCCCGATCGCCGACATCAACGCGGAGTTCGAGGGCGAGCTGGCCGTCGGCCCGGTGTTCGCCCCCAACACCGCGCTCTACGGTGTGGCCGGCCCCCAGCTCGACATCTCGATACGCGCCGGCATAGCCGGAGAGATCAAATACAGCGTGGCGAAGAACAAGTGGGTGCTCTCGGCCGAGGTGTTCGCCGAACTCGGCTACGCGGTGAAGGTCAAGCTCAAACTCTTCACCAAGGAGTGGGACCACACCATCAACGAGAAGAAGTTCAAGTTCGTCTTCTGGTCGGACGAGTGGGAGTACGGCGGTGACGCGAGCGGCGTCGCGTCGCTCGGGCCGCCGGGCGGCAGGAGCTTCGCGGCCCCGCCGCCGATCCCGGTCTGACCGGACCCAGGCCCGGGGCTAGTCTTCACCCCCTGCAGCCCCGGCTCGGGTGCTGAGACCCCACCGCCTCCCGGCACCCGAGCAGAGCCCGCGCCTCGCACCGCACCGAAATGGAGCGGTGCGAGGCGCGGGCTCTCGTGCGTCGGGGCCGCGCAGGATCCGCGGCGCACCCGGCCGGGTCGGCTGGGGAGCGCGCGGCGCGCGGTATCCTCGAAGGTGTTCCTGAGGTTCTTTCTCGGGTCGTTTCAGCAGAGCGAATGGAGTACGAGTGCCGCAGACCCTCGGTGAGCGCGTCGCCCACTTCACCAGGCAGTACGGGCTCCTGTTCCTGCTCGACGCCGCCTCCTGGGCGGTGGGCATTCTCGCGGCGCTCGTGCTGCGCTTCGACTTCAACCTGAACCGCATTCACTGGGGCTGGACGCTCGCGGTGATCGGCGTCACCGTGCTGTTGCAGCTATTGGGCGGCTGGGCGTTCTGGCTGTACCGCAGCCGCTACGAGGTCGGCAGCTTCGACGAGGTTCGGGCGATCGTGCTCGACGTGATCGCCGTCATGGTCGTGGCCTGGGTCTTCGCGTTCCTCGTCGGCTACGGCAACGGCATCCCGCGCAGCACCATGATCATCGCCGCCCCCATCACGTTCAGCCTCATGGGCGTCGCCAGATACGTGCTGCGGCTCTACAACGAGCGGCAGTTGAAGCCCGGCGCCGAGGCCGAGCGGACCCTGCTCTACGGCGCGGGGTACCTGGGCGTGCAGACCGCCAAGCGTCTGCTCACCGACGCCAAGGGTGCGGTGCTGCCGGTCGGGTTCATCGACGACGACCCCGCCAAGCGGCACCAGGAGGTGCGCGGCGTGCGCGTGCTCGGCGGTTTCAGCGACCTCGCCGACATCGTGCGCCAGACCCGCGCCGCCCGACTCATCGTCTGCATCGGCGACGCCGATGCGACGATGATGCGGCGCGTCGATCAGGCGGCCGACCGCGCCGGCGTCACCGCCATGGTGCTGCCCCCGCTCGAGCAGATCCTGCAGAACGCCTCGGCGATCTCGGATGTGCGCGAACTCTCGATCGAGGACCTCATCGGGCGCCACCCCGTGAGGCTCGAGACCGAGTCGATCGCCGAGTACCTGCAGGACCGGCGCGTGCTCGTGACGGGCGCGGGCGGATCCATCGGCTCCGAGCTCTGCCGCCAGCTCGCGAGATTCGCGCCGAGCGAGCTCATCATGCTCGACCGCGACGAGACCGCCCTGCAGGAGACGCAGCTCTCGATCAGCGGGCACGGGCTGCTCGACACCAACGACGTGGTGCTCGCCGACATCCGCGACGAGGCCACGCTGCAGCGCATCTTCTCGGAGCGGCGCCCCGAGGTCGTGTTCCACGCGGCGGCGCTCAAGCACCTGCCGATGCTCGAGCAGTACCCCGATGAGGCCTGGAAGACCAACGTGATCGGCACGCTCAACGTGCTGCGCGCCGCCCGCAGCGCCGGCGTCGGCACGTTCGTCAACATCTCCACCGACAAGGCCGCGAACCCCACGAGCGTGCTCGGCCACTCGAAGCGGGTCGCCGAGAAGCTGACCGCCTGGATGGCCGAGCAGACGGGGCAGCGCTACCTCTCCGTGCGCTTCGGCAACGTGATCGGCAGCCGCGGGTCCATGCTGCCCACCTTCCGCAAGCTCATCGAGGCCGGAGGCCCGCTCACCGTCACTCACCCCGACGTCACCCGCTTCTTCATGACGATCCCCGAGGCCTGCCAGCTCGTCGTGCAGGCCGGCGGCATCGGGCGACCCGGCGAGGTGCTGATCCTCGACATGGGTGACCCCGTGCGCATCGTCGACGTCGCACGTCGCATGATCGCGCAGTCCGGCAAAGACATCGAGATCGTCTACACCGGTCTGCGCCACGGCGAGAAGCTGCACGAAGAGCTCGTGGGCCGCGGCGAGGGCGACGAGCGCCCGTTCCACCCCAAGATCTCCCACGCCCACGTCGACACGATCTCGCCCGACGTGCTCGATCACGAAGGCTGGATCGCCCGCCTCGACCTCACCGAAGCCGCTGAGGAGCGGGTGCAGTGACGGGCCTCGGCACGGTGCTCGGGATCGGGGCGCTGACGCTCGCGCTCAGCCTGCTGCTGCCGTTCGCGGTAAAGCCGCTGCTCATGAAGCTCGGCATCATGGACGTGCCCAACGAGCGATCCTCGCACGAGCGCCCCGTGCTGCGCGGGCTCGGGCTCGCCGTGCTCATCGCGATGGCGGCCGGCGGGATCCTCGCGGCGCTCGTCTACCCGCTGCTCGGTTACCCGTACGTCTCGACCAACACGATCACCGTGGTCGCCGGCTCGATCGCGGCCGGTCTGCTCGGCCTGGCCGAGGACCTGCGCGGATTGAGCGTCAGGGTGCGCAGCCTCTGCCTGCTGCTCATCGCTTCGGGCGTGGCCGCATCGCTGCTCTGGCAGCCCCAGCTCTTCGGCGGCTCGTCGGGGCTCGTGAGCCCCGTCTTCCTGCAGTGGGTGAGCGGATGGCTGGAGACCGACCTGCCGCTGTGGGGGCTGCTGCTGCTCGCCGTCTACGCGGTGCTGTTCATCTCGAGCTACATCAACGTCGCGAACTTCATGGACGGGCTCAACGGCATCAGCGGCTTCCACGGGGTCATCGCGGGTCTCACGTTCGCGGTTGTCGGATACCTCACCGGTCACGGGTGGCTGCTGGTCGTCGGTCTCGTGCTCGCAGCGGGTTTCGGCGGGTTCCTGCCCTGGAACCTCACGAAGCCGGGCGCCTTCCTGGGCGACGTCGGCAGTTACCTGCTCGGCGGTTCGGTCGCGGTGACGAGCTTCGCCGCCCTCGTCGCAGGGATACCGTTCCTGGCCACCATCGGGCCGATGGTGATCTACTTCGGTGACGTCGGCGCGACGCTGGTGAAGCGGGTGCGCGCCGGCAAGCGGTGGGACGAACCCCACAAGGAGCACGTCTACCAGCGCATCCAGCAGCTCGGCTACACGCACGTGCAGGCCTCGGCGATCACCGCCGGGTGCACGGCGGTCGCCTCGCTGCTCGGCATCGGTTCGCTCTTCACCGGGCTCTGGGGCACGCTCGCGCTGCTCGTCGCGGGGCTCGCCGTGGTGGTCTGCTACTCGCTGCTGCCGCGAGTGCTGCCCGCGCGCACACAGCCGTAGCCGCGGTCCATCGGCCTCTCCCTGAAGGGCGGTGAGGAGACTGGAGTTCTGCGCGTATCGGGGAGCCGTTCTCAGGCGGTGAGGGATCGCGGAGAGCGAGCGCATCGGGGTTGGCGCGGCTGAGCGAAGCGAGGACGCGCCGGGGGTCCCCGCCTAGCGAGCGCGCGATCCCGAACCGCGACACGCCCGGGTTGCATCAACCAACTTTCCCGTGCGAGAATAGACAGGTTCAGTACTCCGCGCCTCGGTGCGGATCACTGCCAGGCAGTGCATAACCGCCGCTTCGGCACTCCGACATGATCGGGGAGCGAGACGGTTCGGGTTAGGCCGCGGGTAGCGAACACCACCCGTGCATCGAAGCGGCTCGGCGAAAGCCCGGTCGCTTCATGTGTGCGGGGCCGTCCCTGCGCACGTCGCAGGCGCGGTTCTTGACAGGTGAACAGAGACCCAGCACGGCGCGCTCATCGGAGTGCGTGTGCCAGGGCGCTGGTACGCAAGACGTCCAATGCCGCCGGCCCTTCGACACGCTCAGGGGCATGCGGTACGACGCAAGTAGAAAGTAGAGAGTCACATGGCGGGACAGAAGATCCGCATTCGACTGAAGTCGTATGACCACGAGGTCATCGACAGCTCCGCACGTAAGATCGTCGACACGGTGACCCGCGCGGGTGCGACCGTGATCGGCCCCGTGCCGCTCCCCACGGAGAAGAACGTGATCGCCGTGATCCGTTCGCCTCACAAGTACAAGGACAGCCGCGAGCACTTCGAGAAGCGCACGCACAAGCGCCTGATCGACATCGTCGATCCCACCCCGAAGGCCGTCGATTCGCTCATGCGTCTCGATCTGCCTGCCGACGTCAACATCGAGATCAAGCTCTAAGGGGGGATCCGAACATGTCAGTAGCACGCAACGTGAAGGGTCTTCTGGGCACCAAGCTCGGTATGACGCAGGTCTGGGATGAGAACGGCAACGTCGTTCCCGTGACCGTCATCGAGGTGGCCCCCAACGTGGTCACCCAGATCCGCACCCCCGAGGTCGACGGCTACAGCGCCGTGCAGATCGCCGCGGGTCAGATCGATCCCCGCAAGGTGAACAAGCCTTCGGCCGGTCACTTCGAGAAGGCGGGCGTCACGCCCCGCCGTCACCTCACCGAGGTGCGCACGGCCGACGCGGCCGAGTACGCCCTCGGCCAGGAGCTCACCGTCGACGCCACCTTCGAGGCCGGTCAGCAGATCGACGTCGTGGGCACCTCGAAGGGCAAGGGCTTCGCCGGCACCATGAAGCGCCACAACTTCAAGGGCGTCTCGGCTTCGCACGGTGCTCACCGCAACCACCGCAAGCCCGGCTCCATCGGCGGCGCCGCGACCCCCGGTCGCGTCTTCAAGGGCCAGCGCATGGCCGGTCGCATGGGTGGCGAGCGCGTCACCGTGCAGAACCTCACCGTGCAGGCGATCGACGCCGAGAAGGGTCTCATCCTGGTCAAGGGTGCGGTTCCCGGCGCTCGCGGTCGTCTCGTTTTCGTTCGCAACGCAGTGAAGGGGGCGTAGTTCATGGCTACCGCTACCAAGCTCGAGGTGCTCGACGCCAAGGGTAAGAAGGCCGGCTCGGTCGACCTTCCCGAGGCCATCTTCGGCGCCGAGACCAACGTCCCGCTGATCCACCAGGTGGTCACCGCTCAGCTCGCAGCTGCGCGTCAGGGTACGCACAAGACCAAGAACCGCGGCGAGCGCTCCGGTTCGGGTGTCAAGCCGTTCAAGCAGAAGGGCACCGGCCGCGCCCGCCAGGGTTCGGTCCGCATGCCGCAGCACCGCGGCGGCGGCATCGTGCACGGCCCCGTGCCGCGCGACTACTCGCAGCGCACCCCCAAGAAGATGATCGCTGCCGCGCTCACCGGTCTGCTCTCGGATCGCGCCCGCGCGAGCCGTCTGCACATCGTCGAGTCGTTCGGCATCGGCGACAAGCCCAGCACCAAGTCGGCTCGCGAGTTCCTCGCGTCGGTCGCGCCGGGCAAGCGCGTGCTCGTGGTCGTCGTCCGCGAGGACGAGAACACCGTGCTCAGCGTTCGCAACCTGCAGCACGTCCACGTGCTGTACCAGGATCAGCTCAACGCCTACGACGTGGTCGTCAGCGACGATCTCGTCTTCACCAAGGCTGCCTTCGACGCGTTCGTCGCCGGCCGAGCCGCCAAGGAGGACACGAAGTGAGCCTGAACAAGTCCGCACACGACGTCATCATCCGCCCGATCGTCTCGGAGAAGAGCTACAACCTCATCGACGCGAACGGCCAGTACACCTTCGAGGTGCAGCCGACCGCGAACAAGACTGAGATCAAGCTCGCCATCGAGCAGGTCTTCGGCGTGAAGGTCGAGAAGATCCGCACCCTCAACCGCAAGGGCAAGACCCGCCGCACGAAGTTTGGCATGGGCAAGCGCAAGGACACCAAGCGCGCCATCGTCACGCTGAAGTCGGGCTCCATCGACATCTTCACGGCTGCGCTGTAGAAGGGGCGAAGAGGAACACAACATGGCTATTCGCAAGTACAAGCCGACGACCCCGGGTCGTCGTGGCTCGAGCGTCGCTGATTTCGCCGAGATCACGCGCTCGACCCCTGAGAAGTCGCTGCTCCGCCCGCTCCCCAAGACGGGCGGCCGCAACAACCAGGGCCGCATCACCACCCGCCACATCGGCGGTGGCCACAAGCGCCAGTACCGCGTCATCGACTTCCGTCGCAATGACAAGGACGGCGTGAACGCCAAGGTCGCGCACATCGAGTACGACCCGAACCGCACGGCGCGCATCGCGCTGCTGCACTTCGAGGACGGCACGAAGCGTTACATCATCGCCCCGAACAAGCTGAAGCAGGGCGACATCATCGAGTCGGGCGCCGGTGCCGATATCAAGCCCGGCAACAACCTGCCGCTGAAGAACATCCCCACCGGTACGGTCATCCACGCGATCGAGCTGAAGCCGGGCGGGGGAGCGAAGCTCGCTCGTTCCGCCGGCGCGTCGGTTCGCCTCGTCGCCAAGGACGGCCCCTACGCCCAGCTGCGTCTGCCCTCGGGCGAGATCCGCAACGTCGACGTGCGCTGCCGCGCAACCGTCGGCGAGGTGGGCAACGCCGAGCAGTCGAACATCAACTGGGGCAAGGCCGGCCGCATGCGCTGGAAGGGCGTCCGCCCGACCGTGCGCGGTGTCGTCATGAACCCGGTGGATCACCCGCACGGTGGTGGCGAAGGCCGCACCTCGGGCGGTCGCCACCCGGTCAGCCCCTGGGGTCAGAAGGAAGGCCGCACGCGCCACCCGAACAAGGAAAGCGACAAGCTCATCGTGCGTCGCCGTCCGACCGGCAAGAAGCGCTAAACGGCAGGTAGGAGAGAGTAGAAGATGCCTCGTAGTCTCAAGAAGGGCCCCTTCGTCGACAACCACCTGCTGCACAAGGTGGTTGCCCAGAACGAAGCCGGCACCAAGAACGTGATCAAGACCTGGTCGCGCCGCTCGATGATCATCCCGGCCATGCTCGGCCACACGATCGCGGTGCACGACGGTCGCAAGCACATCCCGGTGTTCGTCACCGAAACCATGGTGGGTCACAAGCTGGGCGAGTTCGCGCCCACCCGCACCTTCCGTGGTCACGTGAAGGACGACAAGAAGGGCCGTCGCCGCTAAGCGGTGACGTGAAGGAGGAAGAGAAATGGTGGAGTCGATCGCACGCGTGCGTCATATCCGCATCACCCCCCAGAAGGCCCGTCGCGTTGTTGACCTGATCCGCGGTAAGAACGCCCAGGAGGCCCTGGCCATCCTGAAGTTCGCCCCGCAGGCCGCCGCAGAGCCCGTGTTCAAGCTCGTCGCCTCGGCGATCGCGAACGCGCGCGTCAAGGCCGATAACGAGAACCTGCGTTTCAACGAGGACGAGCTCGTCGTGGCTCGCGCCTTCGTCGACGAGGGCGCGACGCTCAAGCGCTTCCGCCCCCGCGCACAGGGTCGCGCATTCCGCATCAACAAGCGCACGAGCCACATCACGGTCATTCTGCAGACCGCCGACGAGCTCGCGGCCGCGAAGAAGGGAGCCTAACGGTATGGGCCAGAAGATTCATCCCTACGGCTTCCGCCTCGGGGTCACCACCGACCACGTGTCGCGCTGGTTCTCGGACTCGACCAAGAAGGGTCAGCGCTACGCCGACTACCTGGCCGAGGACATCAAGATCCGCCAGCACCTGACGAAGCAGCTCGATCGCGCCGGCGTCTCGCGCGTCGAGATCGAGCGCACCCGCGACCGCGTCCGCGTGGACATCCACTCGGCGCGTCCCGGCATCGTCATCGGCCGCCGCGGCGCCGAGGCCGAGCGCATCCGCGCCGACCTCGAGAAGCTCACCGGCAAGCAGATCCAGCTCAACATCCTCGAGGTCAAGAACCCCGAGGCCGACGCCCAGCTCGTCGCGCAGGGCATCGCCGAGCAGCTCGCCGCACGCGTGGCCTTCCGCCGCGCGATGCGCAAGGGCCTGCAGGGCGCTCAGCGCGCGGGCGCCAAGGGCATCCGCATCCAGGTCTCCGGCCGCCTCGGCGGCGCCGAGATGAGCCGTTCGGAGTTCTACCGCGAGGGTCGTGTGCCGCTGCACACGCTGCGCGCGAACATCGACTACGGCTTCTACGAGGCGAAGACCACCTTCGGCCGCATCGGCGTGAAGGTCTGGATCTACAAGGGCGATCTCACCAACAAGGAACTCGCTCGCGAGCAGGCGGCCCAGAAGCCGTCGCGCGACCGCGGCGATCGTCGCCGTGCGCCCCGTGGCGCTCAGGCCGAGGCTGCACCCGCTGCAGCAGGAGCGGAGAAGTAAGCATGCTGATTCCCCGTCGAGTCAAGTACCGCAAGCAGCACCACCCCAGCCGCAGCGGTCAGTCGAAGGGCGGCAACACGGTCGCCTTCGGCGAGTTCGGTATCCAGGCCCTCACCCCCGCGTACGTGACCAACCGTCAGATCGAGTCCGCTCGTATCGCGATGACCCGTCACATCAAGCGCGGCGGCAAGGTGTGGATCAACATCTACCCCGACCGTCCCCTCACCAAGAAGCCCGCGGAAACCCGCATGGGCTCCGGTAAGGGCTCGCCGGAGTGGTGGGTGGCCAACGTCAAGCCGGGCCGCGTGCTCTTCGAGGTCGCCGGCGTCGACGAGCAGCTCGCTCGTGAGGCGCTGACCCGCGCGATCCACAAGCTGCCGCTCAAGGCCCGTATTATCAAGCGCGAGGAGGGCGACGCGTAATGGCGATCGGTACCAAAGAACTGGCCATCACCGAACTCGATAGCTTCGAGGACGAGCGTCTGGCCGAGGAGCTCAAGAAGGCCAAGGCCGAGCTCTTCAACCTTCGTTTCCAGTCGGCCACCGGCCAGCTGGAGAGCCACGGCCGCGTACGCCAGGTGAAGCGCGACATCGCTCGCATCTACACCGTGCTGCGCGAGCGCGAGCTCGGCCTCCGGGTCACCCCGGCGGCCGCCCCTGCTCCCGCGAAGGCGAAGAAGAGCAGCAAGAAGACCGAGCAGGCGGACGCCGCCGCTGAGACGAAGGAGGCCTAAGAATGGCTGAGGTCGAGAAGGAACAGCGCGGCTACCGTAAGGCTCGCCGCGGCTACGTCGTCAGCGACAAGATGGACAAGACCATCGTCGTCGAGGTCGAGGACCGCGTGAAGCACCCGCTGTACGGCAAGGTCATGCGCCGTTCGTCGAAGGTCAAGGCCCACGACGAGCAGAACACCGCCGGCATCGGCGATCTCGTGCTCATCCACGAGACCCGTCCGCTGAGCGCCACCAAGCGCTGGCGTCTGGTCGAGATCCTCGAGAAGGCGAAGTAAGCCTCGCGCTTACTGACTGAAGGAGTAACAAGTGATTCAGCAGGAATCCCGACTCAAGGTCGCCGATAACACCGGCGCCAAGGAGTTGCTCACCATCCGTGTGCTCGGGGGCTCGAAGCGTCGTTACGCCGGTCTCGGCGACACGATCGTCGCGACCGTCAAGGACGCGATCCCCGGCGGCAACGTGAAGAAGGGCGACGTGGTCAAGGCCGTCGTCGTCCGCGCTCGCAAGTCGACCCGTCGTGCCGATGGCTCGTACATCAGCTTCGACGAGAACGCAGCCGTCATCCTCAAGGCCGACGGGGAGCCCCGCGGCACCCGTATCTTCGGGCCGGTCGGCCGTGAGCTGCGCGACAAGCGGTTCATGAAGATCGTCTCGCTCGCACCGGAGGTGATCTAGTCCTATGGGCGCAAAGATCAAGAAGGGTGACCTCGTCGAGGTCATCTCGGGCCCGTCGCAGGATCGCGGCGGCTACAAGGGCAAGCAGGGGCGCGTCATCGAGGTGCTCGCCGAAAGCGACCGCGTGGTCGTCGAGGGCGTGAACTACGTCACGAAGCACGTGCGCGTCGGCCAGTCGGATCGAGGCACCCGCGAGGGCGGCATCGAGACCGTCGAGGCCCCGATCCACGTCTCCAACGTCGCCATCGTCGATCCCGAGACGAAGAAGCCGACTCGCGTCGGGTTCCGCGTCGAGGAGGTCGAGAAGGACGGCAAGAAGAAGACCGTTCGCGTGCGCTACGCCAAGCAGTCTGGGAAGGACCTCTAAATGACTGAGACCAAGGTTCAGCCCCGTCTCAAGCAGAAGTACCGGAGCGACATCGTTCCGCAGCTGCGCGAGGAGTTCGACTACGCCAACATCATGCAGGTTCCGGGCATCGTCAAGGTGGTCGTGAACACCGGTGTCGGCGACGCGGCTCGCGACAGCAAGGTGATCGAGGGCGCCATCGCCGACCTCACCAAGATCACCGGCCAGAAGCCCATGGTGACCAAGGCCCGCAAGTCGATCGCGCAGTTCAAGCTGCGCGAGGGCCAGGCCATCGGCGCGCACGTCACCCTCCGCGGTGATCGCGCGTGGGAGTTCCTCGATCGCCTGATCAGCCTCGCACTGCCGCGAATCCGCGATTTCCGCGGCCTTTCGCCCAAGCAGTTCGACGGAAACGGCAACTACACCTTCGGATTGACCGAGCAGAGTGTGTTCCACGAGATCGATCAGGATAAGANCGCAAGTCGATCGCGCAGTTCAAGCTGCGCGAGGGCCAGGCCATCGGCGCGCACGTCACCCTCCGCGGTGATCGCGCGTGGGAGTTCCTCGATCGCCTGATCAGCCTCGCACTGCCGCGAATCCGCGATTTCCGCGGCCTTTCGCCCAAGCAGTTCGACGGAAACGGCAACTACACCTTCGGATTGACCGAGCAGAGTGTGTTCCACGAGATCGATCAGGATAAGATTGATCGGGTGCGTGGTTTCGACATCACCGTCGTCACCACCGCGAAGTCCGACGACGAGGGTCGCGCGCTGCTCAAGGCGCTCGGCTTCCCCTTCAAGTCGGAATAACTGAATAGTCCAAGCGGAGAGGGTGTCCGGGAGTTTCCCGGGCACCCGATCCGTGTGTCACCCAGGTCGCACCCCGTGTAACGGTGTGTGATACCAGGCGAGAAAGAAGAGTCACTCATGACGATGACTGATCCGGTAGCAGACATGCTGACCCGGCTGCGCAACGCCAACTCTGCGCATCATGACGACGTTTCGCTCCCCGGCTCGAAGCTGAAGGAGCGGATCGCTGAGATCCTCAAGCGCGAGGGCTACATCAAGGACTGGAAGGTGGAGGCGGCTCGCGTCGGCACCACCCTCACCATGTCGCTGAAGTACGGCCCGAACCGCGAGCGCTCCATCGAGGGCATCAAGCGCGTCTCCAAGCCCGGCCTCCGGGTATACGCGCGCTCCGCCGAGATCCCGAGCGTGCTCGGCGGCCTCGGCATCGCGATCCTGTCCACCTCCTCGGGGCTCCTCACCGACCGCGAGGCCGAGCAGAAGGGCGTCGGCGGGGAAGTCCTCGCTTACGTGTGGTAAGCCGTCATGTCACGTATTGGTAAGCTTCCCATCACCGTTCCCGGTGGTGTAGACGTCAAGATCGAGGGCCAGAAGGTCACGGTCAAGGGTTCGAAGGGCGAGCTGTCGCTCGTCGTCGCCGAGCCGATCCGCGTCGCTCTCGAGGACGGCCAGGTTCTGGTCACCCGTCCCGACGACGAGCGCGACTCCCGAGCGCTGCACGGTCTCACCCGCACGCTCATCAACAACAACATCATCGGTGTCACCGAGGGCTACTCCAAGCAGCTCGAGGTCGTGGGCACGGGCTACCGCGTGCAGCAGAAGGGCACGGGCCTCGAGCTCGCCCTCGGCTTCTCGCACCCGGTCAACGTCGATGCTCCCGAGGGCATCTCGCTCGCAGTCGAGGGCAACACGAAGATCACCGTGAGCGGCATCTCGAAGCAGGCGGTCGGCGAGGCCGCCGCCAACATCCGCAAGCTGAAGAAGCCGGAGCCCTACAAGGGCAAGGGCATTCGCTACGCGGGCGAGAACGTCCGCCGCAAGGCAGGAAAGGCTGGTAAGTAACCCATGGCCGCTTCAGTATCTCGGGCTAAGGGTCGTACGGCTGCTCGTATCCGCCGCCACACCCGCCTGCGCAAGAAGATCGTCGGCACCGAGGCGCGTCCCCGCCTCGTCGTGAACCGTTCGGCGCGCCACATCTTCGTCCAGATCGTCGACGACTCGAAGGGCGTCACCGTCGCTTCGGCTTCGACGATGGAGGCCGATCTGCGCTCGTTCGACGGTGACAAGACCGCCAAGGCGCGCAAGGTCGGCGAACTCGTCGCCGAACGCGCCAAGAACGCCGGTGTCGAGGCTGTCGTCTTCGACCGCGGCGGCAGCAAGTACGCAGGCCGTGTCGCCGCGATCGCCGATGGCGCTCGCGAAGGGGGGCTGGCGCTGTGAGCAACGAAACGAAGGAGCAGGAAGTGTCTGCTGAGACTCAGGCCGCCGAGGCCCCGGCTCAGGATCACCGCAACGAGCCCCGCGAGCAGCGTCGCGGCAGCCGTGATCGCGGGACCCGTGGCGAGCGCGGCGGACGCGACCGCAACGAGAGCCAGTTCCTCGAGCGCGTCGTCACCATCAACCGCGTCTCGAAGGTCGTCAAGGGCGGCCGTCGCTTCAGCTTCACCGCGCTCGTCGTGGTGGGCGATGGCAACGGCACCGTCGGCGTCGGCTACGGCAAGGCGAAGGAGGTGCCCCTCGCCATCTCCAAGGGTGTCGAGGAGGCCAAGAAGAACTTCTTCCGCGTGCCCCGCGTCGGCAGCACCATCCCGCACCCCGTGCAGGGCGAGGCCGCTGCCGGTGTCGTGCTGCTGCGCCCGGCCGCTGCCGGTACCGGTGTCATCGCCGGTGGCCCGGTTCGCGCCGTGCTCGAGTGCGCCGGCATCCACGATGTGCTGAGCAAGTCGCTCGGCTCGTCGAACACCCTGAACATCGTGCACGCGACCGTCGAGGCGCTGCAGCAGCTCGAGGAGCCCCGCTCCGTCGCAGCCCGCCGCGGTCTCGACTTCGACCGCGTCGCCCCGGCCCGCATCGTGCGCGCCGAGGCGAAGGCCGCGGCCGACGCTGCCGCGAAGGCAAAGGCAGGTGCGTAATGGCGAAGAGCCTGAAGATTACGCAGACGAAGTCCGTTATCAGTGAGAAGCAGAACCAGCGCAACACCCTGCGCAGCCTCGGCCTCAAGAAGATCGGCCAGTCGGTCGTTCGTGAGGACACCCAGGCGAACCGCGGCTACGTGCGCGCTGTCGCTCACCTTGTAGAGGTTGAGGAGATCGACGCATGAGCGAGAACAACGAGGAGCGCGAGCAGGTGCTCAAGGCGCACCACCTCCGTCCGGCTCCCGGCTCCAAGAAGGCCAAGACCCGCGTGGGTCGCGGCGAGGGGTCGAAGGGCAAGACGGCAGGCCGCGGTACCAAGGGCACCAAGGCTCGCTACCAGGTGAAGGCCGGCTTCGAGGGCGGGCAGATGCCGCTGCACATGCGCACCCCGAAGCTGCGCGGGTTCAAGAACCCGTTCCGCACCGAGTACCAGGTGGTCAACGTCGCCAAGCTCGCAGAGCTCTACCCGCAGGGTGGCGACGTGACCGTCGACGATCTCGTCGCCAAGGGCGCCGTGCGCAAGAACCAGCCCGTCAAGGTGCTGGGCGACGGCGACCTGCAGGTGAAGCTCACCGTCTCGGTCGACAAGGTCTCCGGCTCGGCAGAGCAGAAGATCGTCGCCGCCGGCGGAGAGATCAAGTAAGGGTCCGTCAGGACTCGAACACTCGGGTATGACTCGGGTAGCGGGGGCGCGGCGGAGTCGGCACACGTGCTGCTCCGCCCACCCCCGCTTTATCTTTTGAGGGATCCCGCTCGGCGGATCCCCGTTTTTCACGCCCCAACCGACATGTAGGCTGGTGCAATCGGTTCTCGTCGTCAGGCGAAGGCCCTCACGACGTTCCCAGGAGGCAGATTTTGTTCAGCGCCATCGGACGGATCTTTCGGACTCCCGATCTGCGACGGAAGATCGTCTTCACGCTCGCGATCGTGTCGCTGTTCCGACTCGGTTCATTCATCCCGGCACCGTTCGTCGACTTCAACAACGTCCAGGCCTGCCTGGCGGCGAACGCGAACAGCACCTCCGGCCTCTACGACATGATCAACCTGTTCAGCGGCGGCGCGCTGCTGCAGCTGTCGATCTTCGCGCTGGGCATCATGCCCTACATCACGGCCTCCATCATCACGCAGCTGCTGCGCGTGGTGATCCCGCACTTCGAGGCGCTGCATAAGGAGGGCCAGGCCGGCCAGGCCAAGCTCACCCAGTACACGCGCTACCTCACCATCGCGCTCGCCGTGCTGCAGTCGACGACCCTCATCACGGTCGCGCGCTCCGGCCAGCTCTTCGGCGCCGTCTCCAACCAGGCCTGCCAGAACCTCGTCTCGCAGGAGTGGTGGGCGATCCTCATCATGATCATCACGATGACCGCCGGCACCGGCCTCATCATGTGGTTCGGCGAGCTCATCACCGAGCGCGGCATCGGCAACGGCATGTCGCTGCTCATCTTCACCTCGATCGCCGCGACCTTCCCGAGCGCCATGTGGATGATCAAGGAGTCGAAGGGCTGGGAAGTGTTCTTCCTGGTGCTCGCCGTCGGCCTCGTCGTCGTGGCGGCCGTGGTGTTCGTCGAACAGTCGCAGCGCCGCATCCCGGTACAGTACGCCAAGCGGGTCGTGGGCCGCCGCACCTACGGGGGCAGCAGCACCTACATCCCGATCAAGGTCAACATGGCGGGCGTGATCCCGGTCATCTTCGCCTCCGCGATCCTGTACCTGCCGATGCTGCTCACCCAGTTCAACCAGCCCCAGATCGGCGAGGAGCCGAAGGCCTGGGTCGTGTGGATCCAGAACAACCTGGTCTACGGCGACCAGCCGATCTACATGCTCGTCTTCTTCCTGCTCACCATCGGCTTCACCTTCTTCTACGTGCAGATCACGTTCAACCCCGAAGAGGTCGCCGACAACATGAAGCAGTACGGCGGGTTCATCCCCGGCATCCGCGCCGGCCGACCCACCGCCGAGTACCTCAACTACGTGCTCACCCGCATCACCAGCGCCGGCTCGCTCTACCTGGGCGTCATCGCGCTGATCCCGCTCATCGCGCTCGCATTCTTCGGAGCCAACCAGAACTTCCCGTTCGGCGGCGCTTCGATCCTCATCATCGTGGGTGTCGGCCTCGAGACCGTCAAGCAGATCGACGCCCAGCTGCAGCAGCGCCACTACGAAGGGCTCCTCAAGTGACCGACACCCAGACCACCCGCCTGCTCATCATCGGCCCCCCCGGAGCCGGCAAGGGCACCCAGGCCGCCGCGATCGCGGAGCGCTACGGCGTGCCCGCCATCTCGACGGGCGACATCTTCCGAGCCAACATCAAGGGCGGCACCGAGCTCGGCAAGCGCGTGCAGGCGATCATCGAGAAGGGCGAGCTCGTGCCCGACTCGCTCACCAACGAGATCGTGCAGGATCGCCTCGCGCAGCCCGATGCGGCGGCGGGCTTCCTGCTCGACGGCTACCCCCGCACCGTCGACCAGGTGCACGCTCTCGACGGCATGCTCGAGGGCTCGTCGCTCGACGCGGTCGTGCTGCTCGAGGCCGACGTCGACGCCGTGGTCGCCCGCCTGCTCAAGCGCGCCGAGATCGAGGGCCGCGCCGATGACACCGAAGACGTGATCCGTCACCGTCAGCAGGTCTACGCGCAGCAGACGGCCCCGCTCATCGAACTGTTCTCCGAGCGAGGCATCCTCGTCACCGTCGACGGGCTCGGCACCGTCGAGGAGGTCGCGGCCCGCATCGCCGAGGGCCTCGAGTCGAAGCTCGCCGCACCGGTGGAGAGCTAAACCGTGGCCCGTCGGGGGATCCTGCGCCGCTCCATCTACAAGTCGCCGGCCCAGCTGCGCTTGATGGTCGAGCCGGGCCTCGCGACCGGCGCCGCCCTCGCGGCCATGCGCGACGCGGTGCGCGCGGGGATCACCCCGCTCGAGCTCGACGCGATCGCGGAGGACGCGATCCGCTCGCGCGGGGGAGCCCCCAACTTCATGCTCGAGCCCGGCTACCGCCACACCATCTGCGCCAACGTCAACGAGCACGTCGTGCACGGCATCCCCACCGACCGCCCCCTCGAGCCCGGCGATATCGTCGCGCTCGACGCCGGCGCGGTCGTGCAGGGCTGGAACGGCGACGCCGCGATCACCGCGGTGATCCCGGATCCCGCCCGCCCCGAGCACACCGCCGCTCTCGAGAAGCTCAGCGAGGTCACCGAGGCCGCCATGTGGCGCGGCATCGCCCGGCTCGCGTCGGCCGCCCACCTCAACGAGGTGGGCGAGGCGGTCTCCGGCTACGTGCGCTCGCACAGCGACTTCGGCGTGCTCGAGGACTATATCGGCCACGGCATCGGCCGCAGCATGCACGAGGATCCACCGGTCTTCAACGTTCCCGTGAAACGGCGCGGCCCCGAGGTGAAGCCGGGGCTCGTCGTGGCGATCGAGCCCATCATCTCGGCGGGCGGCATCGACACCGTCGTCGAGGACGACGACTGGACCGTGACCATGGCCGACGGATCGATGAGCGCCCAGTGGGAGCACACCGTGGCCGTGCACGACCGGGGCATCTGGGTGCTGACCGCCGAGGACGGCGGTGCCAGCGGCCTCGTACCCCTCGGGATCACGCCCGTCCCCATCCCGTAACCCGCCCGGCGTGTCGTAAACCCCGGGTTTACAAATGCGCCACGCCCGGGTACGCTTGATCTTTGGTGCTTTGCGCCTGTTTTTGCGTTCCCGGTTGCCGTCACGGCTCGGGCCCGCGAGACGGACGAGGGGCATTCGCAAGACCAGCACACACCTACGCAAGCGATAGTGAGGCTATGGCGAAGAAAGACGGCGTCATCGAGATCGAGGGACAGGTTGTCGAGGCTCTGCCGAACGCGATGTTCCGCGTCGAGCTGACCAATGGACACAAGGTACTCGCTCACATCTCGGGAAAGATGCGCCAGCACTACATCCGCATTCTCCCCGAGGATCGCGTGATCGTGGAGCTGACGCCCTACGATCTGACCCGCGGCCGCATCGTCTACCGCTACAAGTAGGTCGCTGGAAAGTAACGGCTCGCGGCGCCCCGCGAGTACGAGGACAGCGAACCATTAAGGAAACATCATGAAGGTCAAGCCCAGCGTCAAGCCGATCTGCGATCACTGCAAGGTCATTCGTCGTCACGGCCGCGTCATGGTGATCTGCAAGAGCAACCCGCGCCACAAGCAGCGTCAGGGCTAAGCAGATCGTCATTCCGCGCGAGCGGGGCGAGCCGCGGGATCCGATCCGGATTCGGCAGCCGCTCCAGGGTCGCGGAACGACAGCAACACAACTCAACAACTGATCCAGCGCATCGAAGAACCCGCACCGACCCGGCACCGAGCCGGGAGAGGCGCGGGGGACACCTCGGGGCGGAGGCCCGAACCCCCGATGCGCACCAAACCTCCACGATCCGCAAGGAGAGCCAACATGGCACGTCTCGCAGGAGTCGACATCCCGCGCGATAAGCGCGTCGAGATCGCACTCACCTACATCTACGGCGTCGGCCGCACCAGCGCGCTGAAGACCCTCGCCGACACCGGCATCGACGGCAACATCCGCGTCAAGGACCTCACCGACGACCAGCTCGTCGCGCTCCGCGACTACATCGAAGGCAACTTCAAGGTCGAGGGCGACCTCCGCCGCGAGGTCGCCGCCGACATCCGCCGCAAGGTCGAGATCGGCAGCTACCAGGGTCTCCGTCATCGCAAGGGCCTGCCCGTGCACGGTCAGCGCACCAAGACGAACGCTCGCACCCGCAAGGGCCCGAAGCGCACCGTCGCCGGCAAGAAGAAGTAACCGCCGGTTCACTGACCGAACACACAGAGCTTTTCAGGAGAACACTCAATGGCTGCACCCAAGACCGCGGCTCGTAAGCCGCGTCGCAAGGACAAGAAGAACGTCGTCGTGGGCCAGGCCCACATCAAGTCGACGTTCAACAACACGATCGTCTCGATCACCGACACCACCGGTGCCGTGATCAGCTGGGCCTCCTCGGGCGGCGTGGGCTTCAAGGGCTCGCGCAAGTCGACCCCGTTCGCCGCGCAGCTCGCCGCGGAGTCGGCCGCGCGCAAGGCGCAGGAGCACGGCATGAAGAAGGTCGACGTCTTCGTGAAGGGTCCGGGCTCGGGCCGCGAGACCGCGATCCGCTCGCTTCAGGCCGCCGGCCTCGAGGTCGGGTCGATCACCGACGTCACGCCGCAGACGCACAACGGCTGCCGGCCGCCGAAGCGTCGTCGCGTCTGAGCCTATAGTCGCGCCGCGTTCGCGCGGCGCGACTGTCGCCCTTCGGGGCGACGGCCCAGGACGCACCCCCGTTGACCTGGGCTCCTTTCAACATCACGCATGAGTCATATAGCGGACTCCAGCGAAAGGACCACACACCGTGCTCATTGCACAGCGACCCACTCTGACTGAAGAATCGATCTCCGAGTACCGTTCGCGCTTCGCCATCGAGCCGCTCGAGCCCGGCTTCGGCTACACGCTCGGCAACTCGCTGCGCCGCACCCTGCTCTCCTCGATCCCGGGCGCCGCGGTCACCAGCGTGCGCTTCGAGGGCGTCGCCCACGAGTTCACGACGATCCCCGGCGTGACCGAGGACGTCACCGAGATCATCCTCAACATCAAGGATCTCGTCGTCTCGAGTGAGCACGACGAGCCGATCACCGCCTACCTGCGCAAGACGGGTGCGGGCGAGGTGACCGCCGCCGACATCTCCGCTCCCGCGGGCGTCGAGGTGCACAACCCCGAGCTCGTGATCGCGACCCTCAGCGACACCGCGCAGTTCGAGCTCGAGCTCACCATCGAGCGCGGCCGCGGCTACGTGTCGGCCGCTCAGAACCGCAACGAGGACGCCGAGGTCGGCCGGATCCCGGTCGACTCGATCTACTCGCCGGTGCTCAAGGTCACCTACCGCGTGGAGGCCACGCGCGCCGGTGAGCGCACCGACTTCGATCGCCTCGTCGTCGACGTCGAGACCAAGCCCGCCATCAGCCCCCGCGACGCGATCGCGTCGGCCGGCTCCACGCTGGTCGAGCTCTTCGGTCTGGCCCGCGAGCTCAACACCGCGGCCGAGGGCGTCGAGATCGGCCCCGCGCCGGTCGAGGTCGTCGCCGAGGGCGAGCTCTCGATCCCGATCGAGGATCTGGACCTCTCGGTGCGCAGCTACAACTGCCTGAAGCGCGAGGGCATCAACACGGTGAGCGAGCTCGTTGCGCTCTCCGAGGCGCAGCTGATGAACATCCGCAACTTCGGCCAGAAGTCCGTTTTCGAGGTGCGCGACAAGCTCACCGAGATGGGCCTCTCGCTGAAGGACGCCGTGCCCGGCTTCGACGGTGCGCAGTTCTACAGCTACGAAGACGACAACAACTAACGATCCGGCACTGCTCGCCTGATCGCATACTTACTGGAGTAAACAATGCCCAAGCCCAACAAGGGCCCCCGCCTCGGAGGCGGCCCCGCACACGAGCGCCTCATGCTGAACCAGATGGCTGCGCAGCTCTTCGAGCACAAGCGCATCCAGACCACGGAGACCAAGGCCAAGCGCCTGCAGCCCGTGGCCGAGCGCCTCGTGACCTTCGCCAAGCGCGGTGACCTGCACGCCCGCCGTCGCGTGATGCGTCAGATCCTCGACAAGAGCGTCGTGCACGAGCTCTTCACCGAGATCGCTCCGCTCGTCGAGAACCGCGAGGGCGGCTACACCCGCATCGTCAAGACCGGTTTCCGCAAGGGCGACAACGCTCCCCTCGCGGTGATCGAGCTCGTGCTCGAGCCCGTCAGCCCGAAGCCCAAGGCGAAGAAGGCCGCGGCCGAGCAGCCGAAGGCCGAGGAGGTCGTCGAGACCCCCGCCGAGGAGACCGAGGTCGTCGAGGAGGCCCCCGCCGAGGAGACCGCCGAGACCGAGGCTCCCGCCGAGGAGAAGGCCGAGTAAGGCACTCGCGCTCGCACTGCTGAAGCGCCCCGCGATCCGCTGAGGATCGCGGGGCGCTTCGCTGTCTGCGGGACGGGAAGAGCCCTCAGCGGCGGGGGAGCCCGAAGCCGATGCCCTCGCCGGGGCTCTGCAGCTCTTCGAGCGCGCGCTGCACGGAGCCCGCGTAGATCTCGCCGCCGCTCGGGTTCGGGTGGATGTCGTCGCCCGCGAGCGCGTCGGGCACGCCGGTGACGGAACCCGTCCAGTCGGCGACCACGACTCCGCGATGCGCCGCGGCGTAGTCGGTGAGCAGCTGGTTGACGCTGGGGATCCAGTCGCGATCGGCGTGCGCGTTGACCAGCACGACGGGCCTCGTGCCGGCGCTCGCGCGGATCGTGTCGAGGTCTTCGGCCTGCACGGGGCCGTTCGTGCCGAGCCCGACGACGAGCACGCCGCGCAGCGAGCCCTGCGACGAGAGGCCGGTGACGATCTCGGCACCCGTTCCCATGCCCCGCGACACGGCCGCGTCGATCGAGATGCCCGGGTAGGCGGCCTCGAGCTCGGGCAGGCTCGCGAGCATCACCGAGTCTCCCACGGCGACGAGGTCGCGGCCGTCGGGGGAGAGGGGCGCCGGCTCCGCGGACTGCTCCTTCGCCCCGCCGCCCGAGCCCTTCCCCGGAGCCGGGTTCTCGGTCTTCCCGGTTTCCGAGGCGCCCTCCGAGCGCTCGCCTCGGCCGCTGCGCCCCTCGTCGGCCTGCTGCGCGGCGCGGCTGCGCTCGAGAGCCTCCTGGCCGCGCGCGATCGCCTCGGCTGCGGAGCTCTGCTGCGGCGCCGTCACGATCGCGACGACCGCCGCGGGTGCGGCCACGGCCACCACGGCCGCCAAGCCGATCGCGACGAACCGCCGTCGAGGCGTGTGATCGCCCACGCGCACGAGCATGCGCAGCGATCGGCGCAGCCCGAAGCGGCGCACGGGCTGCTCCACGAAGCGGTAGGAGAGTGCGGCCGCGAGGACGGTCGCGGCCAGGGCGAGCGGAGCCACGAGCCACTCGAGGTCGGGCCCCAGGGCGCCCGCGCAGATGAGCAGCAGCGGCCAGTGCCACAGGTAGATGCCGTAGGAGCGCTCGCCCACCCACCGCAGCGGGGGCGCATCGAGCGCACGGCCGACCCACGCCCCCGGCCGGGTCACCGCCCACACGACGAGCAGCGCAGCCGCCGTCGCGAGCTGGAAGCCCCACTGGAAGCTGGCGGGGCTGCCCTCGGAGAGCGTCGCGGCCAGCCAACCGAGCACGGCCAGCCCGGCGAGCGCCGCCGCGGCCGCGGCGAGCTGGCGCAGCGGGCCCGGATTCAGCACCTCTGAGGCCTCGGGCCGGTGCAGCACGGCGGCCATCGCGGCTCCCAGCAGCAGGCCGAAGGTGTGACTGTCGGAGCCGAAGTAGATGCGGGTCGGATCGACGCCGGCCCGCGACAGCTCGAACATCAGCGCCGCGGATGCGAGACCGAGGGCGGCGAGCGGGATCGCGCGGGACGGGCGCGAGCGCAGCCTGACGAGCAGCAGTACGACGAGCGGCAGCACAATGTAGAACTGCTCCTCGATGGCGAGCGACCACATGTTGCGGAAGAGCTCCGGGGTGTCCCGCGCGAAGTAGTCCGCTCCGTTCGCGATGAAGACCCAGTTGCTCACGAAGAACGCGGCGCCCGCGATCTGCTGCCCGATCCCGACCAGCAGATCGCCGCCGACCGGCAGCGCGAGCGCGGTGCTCACGAGCAGCACGAGACCGAGGGCCGGCAGCAGCCTGCGGGCGCGTCGGCGCCAGAACGCGCCGAGACGGATGCGCCCGCCGAGCTCGTACTCGCGCAGCAGCAGCGAGGTGATGAGAAAGCCGCTCATCACGAAGAACACGTCGACGCCGAGGAAACCGCCCGGCAGCAGGGGCGGGAAGAGGTGGTAGCAGAGCACCAGGCCGACAGCGATGGCACGCAGCCCGTCGAGACCGCCGAATCGGGCGGTTCGCGGGGCGGGTCTGGTCTGAGGCTGGGGCATGGGGGTCCTTCGGCGGCGCGGGTGCGCGCGCATCCGACCATTCTACGCGGCGGGCCCGGGAGCGAACCCGTGGCTTCGGCCGAGCGGACCGGCCCGGACCGGGTCGGCTCGGGGCCGAGCGGGCGGGTCGGGGCGGGCGGATCAGCCGTCGGCCGTCGGCCCGGCCTGAACGGGGCCCGGACGGGCGTCTGGCAGGATCGAGGGGTGACCATCGATCCCGAACCCCGTGCGGCCCTCACCAGGGTGCGCCTCGACCTCGCCTACGACGGCACCGAGTTCTCGGGGTGGGCGGCGCAGCCGGGGCTGCGCACCGTGCAGGGCGAGCTCGAGGAGGCGATCGCCGTGCTGCTGCGCACCGGCGCCGGTGCTCGAGTGCGGCTCACGGTCGGCGGTCGCACCGACGCCGGCGTGCACGCCCGCGGTCAGGTCGCGCACCTCGACGTCACGCACGAGCAGCTCGCCAAGTGGAGCGCGCGCCGCGGACCCGATGCGCGGCGCGACGCCGCCGCCGAGTCGGCCACCCGCGCGCGCAAGCTGAACGGCGTGCTGCAGCGCGGTGCCCCCGACATCGCGATCCACTCGGCCAGGATCGTGCCCGCCGCGTTCGACGCCCGCTTCTCGGCGCTGCGCCGACGCTACGAATACCGGTTGCGGGGTGAGGGAATGCGCCGAGATCCCCTGACCGCGCGGTTCACCGCCGAGGTGCCGAAGCCCCTCGACCTCGCCGCGATGCAGCGCGCCAGCGATGAGCTGCTCGGTCTCAACGACTTCACCACCTTCTGCAAGGCCCGCGAGGGAGCCACCGCCGTGCGCGACCTGCTCTGCTTCGAGTGGCGCGAGACCGAGGACGCCGCCTACGCCGCCCGCATCGAGGCCGACGCCTTCTGCCACTCGATGGTGCGCGCGCTCGTAGGCGCGATCGTCGCCGTGGGCAGCGGGCGGATCGGCGAGGACGAGCTCCTGGCGCTGCGCGACGCCCGCGAGCGGTCGAGCCGCTTCACCGTGATGCCCGCACACGGGCTCTCGCTCGAGGAGATCGCCTATCCCGCCGACGACGAACTCGCGCTGCGCGCCGAGCAGACGCGGGCGCGTCGGGATCCGCTCGACGCGGGCTGAGGCGGTACCGGACCGGAACGCGGGATCGGCGCCGGCGGCGGCGTGCGGTCCGGATCGGCGGCGGTGAGCCGCGGCCGGTGCTCGCCGGAGTGCTCGGGCGGAGCGCCCTCGGATCCCGCAGTCCCGGATCCCGAACCGCGGCCCCTCGGCCCATCGGCCAAGCTGTGCTAAAGTAGATCCTTGGTGCGCAAGCACCCGATTTGTTGAGCCCTCCAACGCTCGCGCACCCGCAGGGGACCGGGCAACGGAGCGGGATCCACGAACACCTCCAATTCGACAGAAAGCAGCACGATAGTGACTCGCACGTATTCGCCGAAGGCCGCTGAGCAGAAGCACGACTGGCTCGTCATCGACGCCACCGATGTGGTGCTCGGCCGCCTCGCCTCGCACGCCGCAGCCCTGCTCCGCGGCAAGCACAAGCCGACGTTCGCCCCCCACATGGACATGGGCGACTACGTCGTCATCATCAACGCCGACAAGGTCGTCCTGACCGCCAACAAGGCGGCCAAGAAGAAGGCCTACCGCCACTCGGGCTACCCGGGCGGTTTGCGTTCGATCAGCTACACCGAGCTGCTCGAGAAGAACCCCGAGCGCGCCGTCGAGAAGGCCATCCGCGGCATGCTGCCGAAGAACTCCCTCGGCGCCGACCAGTTCCGCAAGCTGAAGGTCTACGCGGGCGCAGAGCACCCGCACGCGGCGCAGCAGCCCACCCCCTACACCTTCGGCCAGGTCGCGCAGTAACCGCGGCGCCGACGAGACATTCAGAGAGAGACTGCACAGTGACTGAAGAGCAGACCGTGGCCCCCGAGAGCTACACCACCGAGACGCCCGCCTCGCAGGCCACCGCCTCGACCCCCCGCCCCGCGCTCACCGTTCCTGGTGCCGCCGTGGGCCGCCGCAAGCAGGCCATCGCCCGCGTGCGCCTCGTGCCCGGCTCGGGCAAGATGACCGTCAACGGCCGTGAGCTCGACGAGTACTTCCCGAACAAGCTGCACCAGCAGCTCATCACCGACCCCTTCACCGTGCTCGAGCTCGGCGGCTCGTACGACGTGATCGCCCGCATCGTCGGCGGCGGGCCCTCCGGCCAGGCCGGCGCCCTGCGTCTCGCGATCGCCCGCGCGCTGAACGAGATCGACGCCGAGCACAACCGCCCGACGCTCAAGAAGGCCGGCTTCCTGAGCCGCGACGCCCGCATCAAGGAGCGCAAGAAGGCCGGCCTCAAGAAGGCCCGCAAGGCGCCTCAGTACTCGAAGCGCTAAGCCGGGAGCACCCTCGCATGGGACGCCTCTTTGGCACCGACGGGGTTCGTGGTCTGGCCGGGGTCGATGTGACCGCCGAGCTGGCCATGAACCTCGCTCACGCAGCGGCTCTCGTTCTCGGGCGTTCAGCCCGGGGCGAGAGCCGTCGCGCTGTCGCCGTCGTCGCGCGAGATCCGCGCGTCTCCGGTGAGTTCATCGCCGCCGCCGTCTCCGCCGGCCTCGCCGCGGCCGGCGTCGACGTGCTCGACGCCGGCGTGATCCCGACCCCCGCCGCCGCCTACCTCGTGGCCGACACGGGCGCCGACTTCGGGGTCATGGTCTCGGCCTCGCACAACCCGGCCCCCGACAACGGCATCAAGTTCTTCGCCGAGGGGGGCCGCAAGCTCGCCGACGACATCGAAGACGAGATCCAGGCCGCCATGGGCGGGCCCGCGATCGCGGTCACCGGCCGTGAGGTGGGACGCATCCGCCGCTTCGCCGACGCCGAAGACCGCTACCTCGTGCACCTGCTCGGCACGCTGGAGGGCGTGCGACTGAAGGGCCTGCACGTCGTGCTCGACTGCGCGCACGGCGCGGCCGCCGGCATCTCGCCCGACGTCTTCACCGACGCCGGCGCGAAGGTCACGGTGATCGGCAACGATCCCGACGGCTTCAACATCAACGACGGCGTGGGATCCACGCACCTCGAACCGCTCATCGCGGCCGTGCGCGAGCACGGGGCCGACCTCGGCATCGCCCACGACGGCGACGCCGACCGCTGCCTCGCCGTGGACGGCTCGGGAGAGGTCGTCGACGGCGACAAGATCATGGCGATCCTCGCGCTCTCCATGTCGGGCCGCGGCAGACTCGAGCGCAACACGCTGGTCGCCACCGTGATGTCGAACCTCGGCCTGAAGCTCGCGATGGCCGACAACGGCATCGACGTGGTCGAGACCGGCGTGGGCGACCGCTACGTGCTCGAGGCCATCAACGAGCACGGCTACTCGCTGGGAGGCGAGCAGTCGGGCCACGTCATCATGAGCGACTACGCGACCACCGGAGACGGCATCCTCACCGGCCTGCACCTCGCAGCCGAGGTGGTGCGCAGCGGCAAGCCGCTCGCCGAGCTCGCGCGGTGCATGACGGTGTACCCCCAGGTGCTCGTGAACGTGCGCGGCGTCGACCGCTCGGGCGTCGCCGGCGACGAACTGCTGCAGCAGGCCGTGCACCAGGCCGAGATCGCGCTGGGCGGCAAGGGGCGGGTGCTGCTGCGCCCCTCCGGCACCGAGCCCGTGGTGCGTGTGATGGTCGAGGCCGAGCACGAGGATCAGGCGCAGCGCCTGGCCGACGACCTGGCGGCCATCGTGAAGGATCGCCTGGCGGTCTGAGCGGCTGGCCTTGCCGGGTGGTCTACGGTATGAGATCTGCCGTGGATACGGTGGTTTCCTTCGGAAACTCCATATCCACGGCAGTTTCCATATCTGCGCACCTCGCTCACAGGCGGCAGTTTCACCCCCGGTGAGGCCGGTTCTCCACAGATTCGTGGTTCCGGGCTTTCGGCGGGCGGGCATCGTCCAGACTGAGGCCATGCTTCGAGAGATCCTCGCCTCCCACGATGGCGTCATGCGCACCCGCACCCTCCTCGAGAGCGGGGTGAGCAAGCATCGTGTGGCCTGCGCCGTGTCGGCCGGTCGCCTGCTGAGGATCAGGCGCGGCTGGGTGGCCTCGCCCCAAGCCGATCCCGCTCTGGTCTTCGCCGCTCGCTCCGGGCTGATGCTCAGCTGCGCCTCACCCAGGCCCGCCGGCTCGGGATCTGGGTGAGAGAGGCGGATCCGGGGCACTTCGCCGTGCCGCGACCGGGGGCCGAGGTCAGGCCCGATGGAGCCAGGTTGCACTACGGGAAGCCGCTGATCCCGCGTGACCCCTTCACTCTCGTGGATCGCGTCGAGAACGTGCTCGGCATCATCGCGCACTGCCAGCCGCGCGAGGACGCCGTAGCGGCCTGGGACTCGGCATTGAACCGCAACCTCGTGGACCGCGCCGCGCTGGAACGGCTGCCGCTCGACGGCACCGCGCGGACGGTGCTCGCGCAGACCACCCCCTTCGCGGACTCCGGGCTCGAATCGTACGTACGGCTGCGGCTGCGCTGGCTCCGGCTGAGGATCGTCTGGCAGCCCTGGTTGTACGGGCACCGCATCGACTTCCTCATCGGCGAACGGCTGGTGCTGCAGATCGACGGCTCCCATCACGCGGGCCGGCAGCGCACGAGCGACATCAGCCACGATGCCGTGCTGCGGCTGCGCGGCTACTCGGTGCTCCGCGTCGGATACGAACAGGTGATGTTCCGCTGGCCCGAGGTGCAGACGCTCGTCATGGAAGCCGTCGCCCAGGGCCTGCACCTGGCGTGACCGGATCGGACTGCGACCGGCGATATGGGATCTGCCGTGAATATGGAGAATCCGGGCGGGGGCGGCATATCTTCGGCGGATCCCAGATCGACGGCAGGTGCCGTACCGTCGGTCGAGGGGCGGATCACCCGGCGAGGCGACCCGCCCAGTCGCGCAGCAGGGCGGCGAACTCCGGCGGCTCGGTCGAGATCACCCGCGCCCCGGAGAGGCCCACCACGAAGACCGCCCAGTCGAACGACGAGGCCTCCACCTCGATCCGGCAGCGATCCCCGAGGGCCATCACCGTCGCCCACCGGCCGACGTGTGGGCGCACTTCGACGGCCGGCCGATCCAGTTCCGCGACGACGGTCACCTCGGATCGCCCGTGCACGCCGGCTCGCACGAAGGCCGCGGGATCCGCATCCCCCGGCAGTCGGCGCTGCCTGAAGCGCTCACCCGTGCCGGCCACCTCGCTCATGCGGTCGAGACGGAAGCTGCGCCAGTCGCCGCGGCCCAGGTCGTAGCCCACGAGGTACCAGCGCCGGGCGAGCATGACGAGGCGGTGCGGCTCGACCCGGCGAGACGTCTCTGCGCCCTCGGCGGAAGTGTAGCCGAAGACGATGCGCTCGTCGTCTCGGCACGCGCGCGCCACCGCGACCAGCGTGCCCGGGTCGATGGTGCTCGACCACGGCGACTCGGCGCTGACCGTCGCCGCGCGCAGCGCCTCGACACGGCCGTGCAGGCGGGCCGGCAGCACGGGCACCACCTTCGCGAGCGCCCGGGCCGAGGTCTCGGCGGTGTCGGCGATCGGAGACTGCGAAGAGAGCAGGAGACCGACGACCACGGCCACGGCTTCGGCGTCGTCGAGCATCAGCGGCGGCAGCGAAGCGCCGGGATCGAGCCGGTAGCCGCCGCCCACGCCGGGGTCGGCGCGCACCGGATAGCCCAGCTCTCTGAGGCGGTCGACGTCCCGACGCAGGGTGCGCAGCGAGACTCCGAGGCGGGAGGCGAGATCCGCACCGGCCCAGAAGCCCCGCTCCTGCAGCAGTGCGAGCAGACTCAGCGCCCGAGATCCGGTGCCTGCCATGTGCACTCCTATCAGGGACAGAAACTGACCGCTATTGCTTCTAGCGTAGGTGATACACCCCGTCGAAAGGACCAGACTATGCACAGCACCGACACGTCTCCCGCGCCGCTCCACGGCGAGCGCGCCGACCTGCTCGCGAGCCTCGCCCACGCGCGCTTCTTCCTGCGGCACACCTCCCGCGGCCTCACCACCGAGCAGGCCGCCCTGCAGCCCACGGCGAGCACGCTCTCGATCGGGGGCCTCATCAAGCACGTGTCGGCGGTCGAGCAGGGCTGGGCCCGGTTCATCCACGGCGGAGCGGAAGCGATGACGCAGGGCCAGAAGCCGTTCTCCGAGTGGACCGCTGAGGACTTCGCCGAGCGCGAGAGGGAGTTCCAGTTGCAGCCAGGCGAGACGCTGGAGGGCGTGCTCGCCGCCTACGAGGAGGTCGCCAGCGAGGTCGACGGGCTCGTGCGATCCGAGCCGTCCCTCGACACGGCATACGAGCTGCCGAAGGCGCCCTGGAACACCGACGTGGCGTGGTCGATCCGCCGTGCGCTGCTGCACATCGTCGCGGAGACCGCGCAGCACGCCGGGCACGCCGACATCATCCGAGAGTCGATCGACGGGGCGCAGAGCATGGCCTAAGGGCGGGCTGCTGTGGATATGGGATCTGCCGTGGATATGGAGAATCCGGCCGATAGCGGCATATCGACGGCAGATCCCATATCGAAGGGAAATGAGGATGTGAGGGCCGGGAAGTGCTGGGGAGGACGCAGGGAGGTGAAGGGCGGAGGACGGAAGGCCGGATCCCTACAGCTTGCGCAGCAGCACCTTCTGCACGCGGTGATCCGACTCCTTGCGCAGCACCAGCGTGGCGCGCGCCCGCGTCGGCCGGATGTTCTCGACCAGGTTCGGCTCGTTGATGTTGTTCCAGAACTCGTCGGCGATCGCGCTCGCGGCCTCGTCGTTCAGGGTGGCGAAGCGGCGGAAGTGCGAGCGGGGGTTCGAGAAGGCGCTCTCGCGCAGGTGCAGGAAGCGATTGCGGTACCAGCGCTGGATGTCGGAGACCCGGGCATCGACGTAGACCGAGAAGTCGAAGAGGTCGCTCACCGCGAGCGGGTGCTGCATCGAAGCGGGCTGCAGCACGTTGAGGCCCTCGACGATGAGGATGTCGGGCTGCCGCACGATCGTGAACTCGTCGGGCACGATGTCGTACACGAGGTGGCTGTAGACGGGCGCGCGCACCTCTTCGACGCCGGCCTTCACCTGCGAGACGAAGCGCAGCAGCGCGCGCCGGTCGTACGACTCGGGAAAGCCCTTGCGGTGCACGATGCCGCGGCGCTCGAGCTCGCGGGTGGGGTAGAGGAAGCCGTCGGTGGTGACGAGCTGCACGCTCGGGGTCTCGGGCCAGCGCGCCAGCAGATCCCGCAGGATGCGGGCCACCGTCGACTTGCCGACCGCCACGGAGCCCGCGATGCCGATCACGAAGGGGCTCTGGCGCTCGCCGTTGCGCTGCAGGAAACCGCGGGTGCGCTGGTGCATCTCGCGGGTCGCGATCGCGTACTGGTTGATGAGCCGGCTCAGCGGCCGATACACCTCGGACACCTCGGCGAGGTCGAGCGGCTCGCCGAGACCGCGGAAGGAGTCGACCTCCTCCTCCGTGAGCGGCATCGGCGTCTCGCCGGCCAGCCGTGCCCACTCGGCGCGGTCGATCTCGGTGAACGGCGACGTGAACTCGGGGCGCATGAGCGCCTGGGTGTCGGTGCTCACATCTGCGGGTTCCCGCGGGGCTTCTTCGACACGCGCAGGGTCGGGGGTGCTGTACTCGGCCATTGTTCATCCATCGTGCCACTAAACTTGGGCTCATGTGTGGAATCGTCGGATATGTCGGCCCCAACGATACGGTTGAGGCGCTCATCACTGGTCTGCGGCGTCTCGAGTACCGCGGCTACGACTCCGCGGGCATCGCGGTGATCGATGAGGGCGGCGAGATCGCCGTCCGCAAGCGCTCCGGCAAGCTGGCGCGCCTCGAAGAGCTGCTCGAGGTCAATCCCGTGCAGGCGGCCGGCACGGGCATCGGACACACCCGCTGGGCGACCCACGGCGGCCCGACCGACGCGAACGCCCACCCCCACCTGGGCGACGGCGGCAAGCTCGCGCTCATCCACAACGGCATCGTCGAGAACTTCGCCGAGCTGCGCTCCGAGCTCGAGGCCGACGGCCTCGAGCTGATCAGCGAGACCGACACCGAGGTCGTCGCCGCGCTCGTCGGCCGCGAGGTGGCGCGCCAGGGCGACCTCGAGACCGCCTTCCGCACAGTGGTCGCGCGACTCAGCGGCACCTTCACCCTGCTCGCCATGCACCGCGACGAGCCCGGCAAGGTGGTCGCCGCGCGTCACCACTCGCCGCTCGTGGTCGGCATCGGCGAGGGCGAGAACTTCCTCGGCTCCGATGTCGCGGCCTTCGTCTCCTCGACCCGGCGCGCCGTCGCGGTCGACGAGGACAACATCGCGATCATCACCCCCGAAGAGGTGCGCATCACCGACTTCGCCGGCAACCCGGTCGAGTTCTCGGAGTACGAGGTGCAGTGGGACGCCGAGGCCGCCGACAAGGGCGGCTGGTCGTCATTCATGGCGAAGGAGATCAACGAGCAGCCCGACGCGGTCGAGAACACCGTGCGCGGCCGCATCTCCGAGACCGGCGTCGAGATCCCCGAGCTCACCGAGCTGGGCGACGAGCGCCTGCGCGGCATCGAGCGCATCATCATCATCGCATGCGGCACGGCCTCGTACGCCGGCCAGGTCGCGGCCTACGCGATCGAGCAGTGGGCCCGCATCCCCGTCGAGGTGCAGCTGAGCCACGAGTTCCGCTACCGCGATCCCGTGCTCTCGGATCGCACGATGGTCATCTCGGTGAGCCAGTCGGGCGAGACGATGGACACCCTCATGGCCGTGAAGTATGCGATCGAGCGCGGCGTGACCACCGTCTCGGTGTGCAACACGCAGAGCGCCACCATCCCGCGCGAGTCCGACGCGGCCGTGTACACGCACGCCGGCCCCGAGGTCGCCGTCGCCTCGACCAAGGCCTTCATCGCCCAGATCACGGCGCTGTATCTCATCGGCCTGCACCTGGGCCGCGTGCGCGGCACCCTCTCGGACGAGGTCTCGGCGCAGGCCGTGGCGCAGTTCGAAGAGCTGCCCGCCAAGGTGCGCGAGGCGGTCGACACTCACGAGCAGATCGCGCAGCTGGCGCACTGGATGGCCGACACGCGCTCCGTGCTGTTCCTCGGCCGCCACGTGGGCTTCCCGGTCGCGCTCGAGGGCGCGCTGAAGCTCAAGGAGATCGCATACATCCACGCCGAGGGCTTCGCCGCGGGCGAGCTGAAGCACGGCCCGATCGCGCTCATCGACCACGGGCAGCCGGTGTTCGTGCTCGTGCCGAGCCCGCGCACCTCGCCGCTCATGCACTCGAAGGTCGTGTCGAACATCCAGGAGATCCGGGCGCGCGGCGCGCGGGTGATCGCGGTGGTCGAGAAGGGCGACACCGCGGTGCTGCCGTTCGCCGACGACGTGATCCGCCTGCCGCTCGCAGACGCGTTCTTCGAACCGCTGCTGCAGGTCGTGCCGCTGCAGTGGTTCGCGCTGGAGCTCTCGACGGTGAAGGGCCTGGACGTCGACCAGCCTCGCAACCTCGCGAAGTCGGTGACGGTCGAATAGACCCGTCGCTCGACCGCACGAAGCAAGTCGGAACCGTCGGAGACCAGGGGCTGCATGATTCGGGGGATCGGCGTCGACACCGTCGACATCTCGCGGTTCGGGCGTCAGCTCGAACGCACCCCGACGCTGCGAGCGCGGCTGTTCGCGCCCGGTGAGCGGGATCTGCCCCTCGCCTTTTCGAAGAAGTTTTTCCGCGGCCNCTGCTCTTCCCAAAATCGATTCGAAAAGGCACGATCTCGAGGTGGTGCGCGACGAGGATCGAGCGCCGTCGTTCGCGCCGACGCCCGCGCTGGCGGCCGCGCTCGCGGAGCGGGGGGCGGATCGCGCGCACCTGTCGATGACGCACGACGCCGGCGTCGCGACGGCCTTCGTGATCGTCGAGTCGGCAGGGGCGGCAGCGGCATCGGAGGGCCCCGCGAGCGCCCGGGGCGCCGCGATGTCGGAGGCTCGGAGTACGCTCGCATCATCGCCGCAGCCGGGCCTTCCGGCGGCGGAACAGGGATCGGAGACGTCATGAGAACAGGGTCGATGCGCGTCGCGGAGATCTCGCTGCCCGCGATCCGGCAGAACGTCGCCCACGTGCGCGACCTCACCGGCGGCGCGGTGATCGTGGTGGTGAAGGCCGACGGCTACGGCCACGGTGCGAGCATCGTCGCCGAGGCCGCGCTGGCCGGCGGAGCGGCGATGATCGCGACCGCCGACCTCGAGGAGGCGCTCGCGCTGCGCGAGGCCGGCATCGAGGCGCCGATCCTCTGCTGGCTGCACGGCGTGCGGGTCGACTTCGCCGACGCGGTGGCCGCCGGTATCGAGATCGGCGTCAGCCACGTGCAGCAGCTCGAAGCCCTCGCCGACGCCGCGCGGCGCGTGGGCCGCGGCGCGACGGCTCAGCTGAAGATCGACACCGGGCTCAGTCGCAACGGCGCGGCCCCCGACGAGTGGCGCACGCTCTTCACCCGCGCCGCCGAACTCTCGCGAGAGGGGCTGGTGAGGGTGCGGGGCATCTTCAGCCACCTCGCCAACGCCGGCGACGAGAACGACCGGGCGCAGGCGGCCCGCTTCGACGAGGCGATCGCGATGCTGCGCGAGGCCGGAATCGACCCCGAGCTGCAGCACCTGGCGGCCAGCGCTGCGACGCTCTCGTCGCCCCACCTGCGCTACAACGCCGTGCGCGTGGGCATCGCGGCCTACGGGCTGAGCCCCTTCGCCGACAAGACCTCAGCACAGCTCGGTCTGGTGCCTGCGATGACGCTGCGCTCGGAGATCGTCGCGCTGCGCGGCGTGCCCGCGGGCACAGGAGTCTCGTACGGCTTCAACCACGTCTGCGAGACCGCCACCACACTCGCCCTCGTGCCGATGGGCTACGCCGACGGCATGCCGCGCGCCCTCAACGGCGCCGGTGCGTGGGTCACGGTGGCAGGAGAGCCCCGGCCCATCGTGGGGCGCATCGGCATGGACCAGTTCATCGTCGACGTGGGGCCGCTCGCCGGGCGCGTCGGTCTGGGCGAGCCGGTGGTGCTGTTCGGCGATCCCGAGCTGGGGCATCCGCCCGTCGAGATCTGGGCGGGCCTCATGCGCACCATCAACTACGAGATCGTATCCGGCATCGGGCCGCGCGTGCTGCGGGTGGCCGCCGACGGGAGCGAGGCGTGAGCGGCGAGGAGCGGGTCGTGCGGGCTCGGATCGAGGATCCCGACGCGATGCACCGGCTCGGCGTGCAGCTCGGACGGGTGCTGCGCGCCGGCGACCTGGTGCTGCTCACCGGCCCGCTGGGAGCCGGCAAGACCACCCTCACCCGCGGAATCGGCGAGGGGCTCGGCGTGCGCGGGCCGGTCCAGAGCCCCACCTTCGTGCTGGCGCGCACGCACCCCTCCCTCGTGGGGGGCGCGCCGCTCGTGCACGTCGACGCCTACCGCCTCGGCGCGCTCAGCGAGCACGGCGGCGGCGCCGAGGAGCTCGACGACCTCGACCTCGACTTCGAAGGCTCGGTCGTGGTGGCCGAGTGGGGCGCCGGTGTGGTCGCCGCACGCGACTCCTGGATCGAGGCGGTGATCGAGCGGCCACTCGGCGGTGGCGCCGGCGTCCCAGATGGTGGGGCTCCCGGCGGCGGCCCCGATGCTCACGCCGCCGATCTCGACGAACCGGCCGCGTGGATCGCCGAGCCCGACTGGTCGCAGACCCCCGTCGAGGCGCGAACCGTCACCGTCACGGGGTACGGCCCGCGCTGGTCGGTCGATGCCGGCGATCCGCTCGGGGCCCTCTGGGTCGCTGCGGCCGCGCCGAGCGACGCTGCAGCGGAGGCGCCGGGCGAAGCGGCCGAGGGGGCGCGATGACGGGCGAAGCAGCGATGACGGCGGCAACCGGCCTGCGCAGCCGCGAGGTGGAGGCGCCCGAGCTGGGCGACCGGGTGCTGCTGGCGATCGACACGGCGATCGGCACGAGTGTGGCCCTCGGCGCGAGCGGGCGCGTGGTCGAGATCTCGAGCGATGACCCCCGGGGCCACGCCGAGGCGATCGGCGGTCTGCTGGCCGAGGCGTTCCGCCTGAGCGGCGTCTCGCCCGCGGCGATGACCGGCGTGGTGGCCGGCATCGGGCCGGGGCCGTTCACCGGCCTGCGGGTGGGCATCGCGGCCGCGCACGCCTTCGCGGTCGCGCGCCGTGCCCCGCTGCTGCCCCTGCAGGGGCACGAGGCGGTGGCCCTCGACGCGTTCGAGGGCGCGGCGAGCGGCGTCAGGGTCGTGCAGGACGCCCGGCGGCGCGAACTCTTCGTGACCGAGTTCTCGGATCTCGACTGGGCGGGCATCCCCGTGCGCTCGGCGGGCCCCGGGCTCGTCGCCCGCGCCGACTACGAGGCGGTGCCGAACGAGGTGTGGCCCGAGCGCATCCCCACCGCGACGCTCGTGCGCCTGGCTGCGAGGCGGCTCGCCGCGGGCCGCGACTTCGAGTCGGATCGCGCCGTGTATCTGCGCGCGCCCGACGTGAAGCAGCCGGGGGCTCCGAAGCGGGTGTCGGCGTGAACCGCCCCAGCGGCCCGCAGAGCGGAGCCGAGACGCCCTGCGCCGCGGTTCCCGCTTCGTCGCCCCCTACGCCACCGCCGCCCGCGGTCGAACTGAGTCTGCGCGGGGCGACCGCGGCCGACCTCGACGCGATCTGGGCCATCGAGAGCGCGGTGTTCGGATCCGACGCCTGGAGCCGCGAGATGATGCGGGAAGAACTCGCCGCAGACCACCGGCACTACGTCGTGCTGGTCGACGGCGACGACGCCGTGCGCGGATACGCGGGTCTGCTGATGGTGGGCGCCGAGGGCGATGTGCAGACGATCGCGGTCGCCCCCGAGGCCCGAGGCGGCGGACACGGTCGCCGGCTCATGGAGGCGCTGCTCGACGAGGCCGAACGGGCGGGAGTGCGTGAGGTCTTCCTCGAGGTGCGGGCCGACAACCCCGTCGCCCAGGGGCTCTACCGCTCGCTCGCGTTCGAGCAGCTCGGCGTGCGCCCCCGCTACTACCAGCCCGACGGGGTGGACGCCGTGATCATGAAGCTCGAGATGAGGAGTCGTCCATGAACGCCACCGAGCCGCTCGGCGCCGCCGACGAGACGCGCGGCGGGCCGCTCGTGCTCGGCATCGAGACGAGCTGCGACGAGACGGGCGTGGGCATCGTGCGCGGCCGCACGCTGCTCGCCAACGCCATCGCCTCCTCCATGGACGAGCACTCCCGCTTCGGCGGGGTCGTTCCCGAGGTCGCGGCGCGCGCCCACCTCGAGGCGATGACCCCCACGATCGAGCGGGCGCTCGACGAGGCCGGGGTGACGCTCGACGAGCTCGACGCGGTGGCCGTCACCTGCGGCCCCGGGCTCGCGGGCGCGCTCATGGTGGGGGTCGCGGCGGCCAAGGCGCTGGCCGTCGGTCTGGGCAAGCCGCTCTACGCCGTGAACCATCTCGTCGGGCACGTCGGCGCCGACCTGTTGCAGGGCGAAGGCCTGCGGGAGGCCGTGGGCGCCGTGGGCGAGCTCGGACTGCCCACGGTGGCGCTGCTCGTCTCGGGCGGCCACACCTCGCTGCTGCTCGTGCGCGACCTCGTGAGCGACGTCGAGATGCTGGGCGAGACGATCGACGACGCGGCGGGAGAGGCCTTCGACAAGGTGGCGCGCCTGCTCGGCCTGCCCTATCCCGGGGGGCCGCAGATCGACCGTGTGGCCGCCGACGGCGACCCGAACGCGATCCGCTTCCCGCGCGGGCTCACCCTGCCGAAGGATCTCGAGCGGCACCGCTACGACTTCTCGTTCTCGGGCCTCAAGACCTCGGTGGCACGATGGGTCGAGAAGCACGAGCAGAGCGGCGAATCGCTGCCGGTCGCCGACGTCGCGGCCAGCTTCCGCGAGGCCGTCGCCGACGTGCTGATCACGAAGGCGCTCGCCGCATGCCGAGACCTCGCGGTGCCGCGCCTGCTGCTCGGCGGGGGAGTGGTCGCGAACGCGCGAGTGCGGGAACTCGCACGCGAGCGCTGCGAGGCGGCCGGGGTCGAGCTGCGCGTGCCCCCGCTCTCGCTCTGCACCGACAACGGCGCCATGATCGCCTCCATCGGAGCGCAGCTGGTGGCGGCCGGGCACGAGCCCTCGGGGCTCGGGTTCGGAGCAGATTCGACCCTGCCCGTGACGGAGATCCAGGTCCGCTGATCATCCGATGAATTCGGTGACGCACCGATTCGGGGTCGCGGTCGCCGCCCGCTCGACATTATGGTGGAAGAGCGATCGGGGGAGCGCCCCGTCGAGCTTGATCGAAGGAGCAACATGTCTGACACGCAGCCCGGCGGCCAGCCCGCCTCGAACCCCGTCCCGCCGGTTCCGCCGGCGGCTCCGTCGGAGCAGCCCGCAGCGCCGGCGTACGGCGCCGCTCCGGCTCAGCCCAAGAAGGCCCTGGCCATCACCGGCATGGCGCTCGGCATCGCCGGCCTCGTGCTGAGCTTCGTGCCGTTCCTCGGCGCGATCCTCGCGCTCGTCGGCCTGGTGCTGAGCATCGTCGCGCTGATGAAGAAGCAGCCGAAGGCGTTCTCCATCACCGGCCTCGTCACCGGCGCGATCGGCCTCGTCATCGGCATCATCGTCACGATCACCGTCGTCTGGGCGTTGGGCGCGGGGGTGGATGCCGTGCAGCAGTGCATGAACGGCGCCGAGTTCGTCGAGATCGCCGGGCAGACCGTCTCCTGCTCCGACGTGAACTACTGAGCGGCTCGCGCGCCGCACGAGCGGGGCGGGTCCGGGATCATTCCGGACCCGCCCCGCTCGGCGTGTGTGGCGGCGGCGCGCTGCTCGCACTGGGGCCGCGCACAGGCGCTCGGCCGGGCAGGGCTCGGGCTCAGCAGCGCTCGGCGAGCAGCGCGACGTGCCGGCCCTGCGCGTCGCGTGTGAGAAACAGCGTGGCGCTGCGCGACCCGCGCAGCTTCAGTCGGCGCCGCAGCGCCGCGGGGTCGACGTCCGCACCCCGCTTCTTGATCTCGAGCGCGCCGATGTCGCGAGCGGCGAGGGCCCGGCGCAGATCCTTCTCGCNGAGTTTTCGAATGCCTTTTCTGCGCGTCGCGTGTGAGAAACAGCGTGGCGCTGCGCGACCCGCGCAGCTTCAGTCGGCGCCGCAGCGCCGCGGGGTCGACGTCCGCACCCCGCTTCTTGATCTCGAGCGCGCCGATGTCGCGAGCGGCGAGGGCCCGGCGCAGATCCTTCTCGCGCGAGCTCAGGGTCTCGACGACGCGGAACGCGCTCGCGAACGGCGTCTCCACGAGCCGGTCGGCCGTGAGATAGGCGATCCCGGCCGACATCATGCCGGCGTGGAGCCGATCGGCGAGCGAGCCGATGAGGCGGGCGCGGATCACGGCGCCGTCGGGTTCGTAGAGGTACTCGCCGAGCGGGCGCACGTCGGCATCGGCGGAGTCGTGCGCGCCCGTGAGCTCTGCGGCCTCCTGGGCGCCTCGCAGCACGAGCGCGGCCCGGCGCACGCCGGGCCGGGCGAGCGCACCGAACCAGAGCCCGGTCTCGACGAGCTGCCCGTCGAGCGACACCCACTGGGCTTCGGCGTCGTCGGGGATCAGTTCGCGGTCGAGGCCGGGGCCGAGCTTCACTCCGGTGGGCCGCTCGCGCGCGAGGCCGAACGCGAAGCTCAGCGAGGGGGAGTAGTCGTCGGGCGAGGCGAGCCTGCGCGTGCCGGTGTGGCCGGCGGTGCGGCGGGCGGGATCGAGGAACACGGCTTCGGCGTCGCCCGGACCGATCGACTCGGCGTCGCCGAGGCGCACCGCGGGAGCCGCCGCTCCCAGCCGCTTCGCCGCGAGGGCGAGGTTGTGCTGCGCGAAGGCGGCGGTGAGGGGATCGAGCTCGACCGGATGCACGTCGAGACCCGCCTCGAGAAAGGCCAGGGATTCCGCGCCGATGCCGCATCCGTGGTCGGCGACCGAGCGGCAGCCGGCCGCTCGAAACCGCGCTGCGTGCAGCTCCGCCGCACGCGATCGGGTGGCCTGCTCGAGGGCCGCCCGCGTGAAGAGCATGTGCGAGGCGCTCTCGCCGAACTTGGCCGCCGCGCGCGAGCGCAGATCGGTCTGGGTGAGCGCGGCGGCGAGCAGCGCGGGATCGGCGCCCTCGGAGCGCAGGTCGCGCGCGATCCGGTCGAGTGCGCGGCCGTGCTGCAGTTCGCCGGTGATACGAGCGAGGAGCTCGCCACCCGCCGGGGTGACGAGCTCCTGCCAGCCGGGGGCTGCGATGCTCGGGGTCGGCGCGGCTGCCGCCATCGTCAGTAGCTCGAGGAGGAGGCCAGACCGATGATGAGGATCACGTAGAAGAGCACGACGATCGCGCCGATCGCGAGACCCACGTATCCGATGATGAGGCCGGCGAGCGCGAGGCCGCGGCCGCTCTCGCCGGTGCGCTCGATCTGCTTCAGCGCGATGTGGCCGCAGATGACGCCCGCCAGCGAGATGAAGAACGAGCTGATGAGTGCGATGATCGCCAGGGTGTTGGTGGGCGGCGCGGCGGCGTACGCCTGCGGGTAGGGGGCCTGCTGCGCGTAGGGCTGCTGAGCGGCGTAGGGCTGCTGAGCCTGCGGGTAGCCCGGCTGCGGCGGCGGCGCGTACTGGGGCTGCTGCGGGGCGGCGTACTGCGGCTGCTGGCCCGGGTCGCCGGGGGCGGCTGAGGCGTTCTGCTGGGGCTGGGAGGCGTCGCCCGCGGGCGGCTGGTTCTGGGACACTGCGTGTTCCTTTCGTTGGGCGGTGTACCGCGGCCGAGGCGGCGGCTCAGTAGTAGTAGTCGGATCCCGAGAAGGCGCTGCCCATGGCCGCGATCATCATGGCGATGAACCCGATGTAGACGACGATGAAGATCGCGATGAACGCGAAGTAGGCGTAGCCCACGATCAGGCCGGTGAGGGCGAGACCGCGACCGGGGTCGCCGTTGCGCTTGATCTGGTTGAGGCCCATGTGGCCGAACACGATGCCGGCGATGGGCACGAGGAAGCCGAAGATGATCGCGAGCACGGCGTAGGTGTTGGTGGCGCCGAGCGTGGTGGCCGTGGAGGCCTGGGGCCGATATGCGGCGGGCTGCTGGACCGGCTGCTGGAACTGAGGGGCCGCGGGCGCTCCCTGCGGGTTCTGCGGATATGCGGCGTGGGGCGTTCCGGGCTGCTGGGGAGGGTGTGGGGTGGTCATGACTGCTCCTCGAGCGGTTGGGGCGCCGATCCGCCGTGATGCGCATCGGCTGTCACTTCGATTCTAGGCGGCGATAGGCTGGCGTGGGCGAGTGCGTGTCGTCGGGTGACGGATCCCGTTCGCTTTGGGCGATCCGACGGCGCCGCGTTGGCACTCCCCTTGCGAGAGTGCCAACGGGGGTTCTAAACTCTGCTTAGGCGCGCTCGCATGGGGCGGGCGCGAGAGAACCTTCAGACATTGGAAAGAGGTCAACCGTGTCGGTAGCCATCAAGCCGCTCGAGGATCGTATCGTCATCAAGCAGGTCGAGGCAGAGCAGACCACCGCGTCCGGTCTGGTGATTCCGGATAGCGCCAAGGAGAAGCCGCAGGAGGGCGAGGTCGTGGCCGTGGGTCCCGGTCGCGTCGCCGACAGCGGCACCCGCATTCCGCTCGACGTGAGCGTCGGCGACGTGGTGATCTACTCGAAGTTCGGCGGCACCGAGGTGAAGGTCGGCGGCGACGACTACCTCGTGCTCTCGGCGCGCGACATCCTCGCGGTGGTCGAGCGCTGAGCGCTCCCTCCCGCACGAGGCCGGGCCCCGATCCTTCATGGATCGGGGCCCGGCCTCGTTGTATGCGTGTGCGAGGAGCCTCGCCCGAGCCGGACGGTCTCCCGCGGTCGAGGTAAAGAGTATTCAGTTTTAAGTATCAGTATTTATTTTTCTCAAAGTGATGTATTCTTCGGGTGTTGCCACTCGAAGGAGAGTCTTGAATGCGCGCTGTCGTCCTGCCCGAGCACGGGGATATCGATGTTCTGCAGATCCGTGATGACCGAGCGAGACCCGCAGCCGGGCCCGGGAGGGTGGTGCTGCGCGTCGGCGCGTCGTCGCTGAACTACCACGACATCTTCACCGTCCGCGGGATGCCGGGCATCACCATACCGATGCCCGTCGTGCCCGGTATCGACGTGGCGGGCCGCATCGTCGAGGTCGGCGAGGGCGTCGCCGCCGAGTGGGCGGTCGGAGACCGCGTCGTCGTGATGCCCTGGCTCGCCTCTCTGCCGGAGCTGGGCCTGATCGGAGAGGTGTACGATGGCGGCCTCCAGCAGTACGTGGAGGTCGACGCCCGCCTGCTGATCAGGCTTCCCGACGACGTGAGCGAGCACCTCGCGGCGGCGCTGCCCGTCGCCTACGGCACCGCGCACCGCATGGTGATCGGCAAAGGGGCGATCCGCGCGGGGGACCGCGTGCTGGTGCTCGGCGCATCCGGCGGGGTGGGCGTCGCTTGCGTGCAGCTCGCGAAGCGCCTCGGCGCGCACGTGGTCGCCGCCGTCGGAAGCGAGGAGAAGGGCCGGGCGCTCTTGGCGCTCGGGGCCGACGAAGTGCTGAACTACCGCGAAGAGGACATCTTCGCGTGGGTGGTGGAGCACCACGGCAAGCCGAGCCGCTTCGACGACCGCACCGGCATGAACGTCGTCATCAACTTCACCGGCGGAGACACGTGGCGCCCGACGCTGAAGTCGACCGCGCTCGGAGGCAGGATCCTGACGTGCGGAGCCACCGCCGGATACGCCCCCGAGGAGGACCTGCGGTACATCTGGACCTACGAGCTTCAGGTGATCGGTTCGAACGGATACGGTCCGGAGGACATCGTCGCGCTGCTGGCCGACGTGTCGGAGGGGCGCCTCGAGCCCTGCATCAGCGACGTGCTGCCGCTGAGCCAGACGGTCGAGGGACTCCGGCGGATCCGCGATCGCGAGGTGATCGGGAAGATCCTGATCGATCCCTGGGGCGACGAAGACCGATGAGCGGGGCCGAGAACGAGGCGGAGATCCTCGAACGGATCTCGGACGTGATCGACGATGCTCCGTTCCAGGCGTGGCTCCCGGCCCGGCTCACGGGGATCGACCCGGACGGATCGGTGCGTCTCAGGGTGGAGTGGGTGCCGAGCTGGGGCAACGGCGGAGACGGCGGTCACACGCACGGAGGCGTCATCGCCGCGCTGCTCGACCTCGCCGCGGAGTGCGCCGTGATGGCGGCGTTCGGCGCGGCCGCCCCGACCGTCGACCTGAACGTGCGGTTCCTCGCGCCGACTCGGGAGGAACCGCTGACGGCGACGGGTTCGCTCGTGCGGAAGGGCAGGACGCTGACGGTGGCGGAGGCGCGAGTGCTCCGAGAGGACGGAGTGCTCGTCGCGATGGCGAGCGGCGCGTTCGCGACCTTCGCGATCGCGCGGTGAAGCGGGACGAGGAGAGGCGAGAGATGGGAACCGGGAACGAATCGACTGCGTGGGAGCGGCTGCTCATCCCCGACTCGGCGGAGGCGGAGGTCATCGAGATGTCGGAGACCGGCGAGCACCGCTGCACGCTGCGCCGACTGGCTCTGCTGCGGGACCGGATGCTCTCGGAGTACTCGGCGGAGCTGAGGCCGGGCCGCGCGATCGGCATCTTCGCCGATAACGGCATCGCCTGGATCGCCGCCTTCGCCGCGGTCGTGCACGCGGGGGCGGTGCCCGTGCCGATCAGCGTGAAGCTGCCTCGGCCCGGCGTGGAGTTCATCGTCGCCGACGCCGACCTGCACACGGTGCTCGCCGACCGACCGCGCATCGCATCGCTCTCGGAGTGGGGCGTCTCGGCGCTGCCGCTGCTGGAGCCAGGCGACGCCGAAGAGCGGGGGAGCGGCGGGGCGGGGGGCGAGGCGGTGCGGCGCCCGGACGACGAGCTGGGCCTCATCCTCTACACGTCGGGCTCGACGGGGCAGCCCAAGGGTGTCGAACTCGGCAATCGCACGCTGAGGTGGATCGTCGAGACCGTCGCGCCCGCCGTCGCCCGGCCCGAGACGCGGATGCTCGTGGCGGCTCCGCTCAATCACATCGCGGCGCTCATGTTCGCCCTGTCCTGCGTCTCGCAGCGGGGAACCCTGGTCGTCATGCCGAGATTCGAGTCGCGAGCCTTCCTCGGCGCCGTGGAGCGCCACCGCGTCACCGATCTCACGGGTGTGCCGCCGATGTTCGCGATGCTGGGCAGGGAGCACGATCTCCTCGGGGAGCTGGATCTGTCGAGCGTCGCGCGCGTGACGATGGGCTCTGCGCCCTCCTCCCACGAGATGCTCGCCGAGATCGAGAGCTGGTTCCCCGGAGCGTCGGTGACGACCTCCTACGGCACCACGGAGTCGGGGCCCGGGGTGTTCGGCCCCCACCCGGACGGCCTTCCGACGCCCCTCGGGTCGGTCGGCGCCGCGCGGCGGGTGCCCCGGATCCGCCTGGTCGACTCCGACGGCGAGCCGACGAGCGGCAGAGGGGTCCTGGAGGTGCGCAGTCCCTCGATGATGATGCGCTATCGGAATCGCCCGGATCTCGTGCCTCCCATCACGTCCGACGGGTTCCATCACACGGGCGATCTGTTCGAGGTGGACGACCAGGGGTTCTTCTGGTTCGCGGGGCGCGAGGACGACGTCTTCAAGTGCGGCGGCGAGACCGTCTACCCGCAGGCGGTAGAGGAGGCGCTGGAGGCGCATCCCGCGGTCCTCTCCGCGGTCGTGCTGCCCGTGCCGGACGCGTTGAAGGGGCGGAAGCCGGTCGCGTTCGTGCTGGTCAGCCCGGGTTTCGAATTCGACGAGCGCGCCCTGCAGCAGCACGTGCTGGGCAGGCTCGAGCCGTTCGCGCACCCGCGTCGCATCTGGCCGCTCGACGCGTTCCCGCTCGCCGCGGCGAACAAGGTGGATCGGAAGCGGCTCGCAGAGGCGGCGTTTCTCGCGTGCGCCGAGGAGCGGCCCGGCCCGCCGGCCGCTACTCGACGATCGGGGCGAGCTGAGTGATGCCGCGCTGGCGGTGGCTGTCGGAGAGCGCGATGACGAGCTCGGCGTCGCCGGTCTTCACCGCCTCCAGGATCTCGGTGTGCTCGGCCAGCGCGCTCTCGAGGTGCCCGTGGTTCTCGTAGTAGAGGATGCGGTAGGGGTCGGTGCAGTCCCAGAGCTGTCTGATCAGTCGCACTTGCGCGGCGGTCGCGCCGTCGAAGACGGGGAAGTGGAACTCGCGGTTCAGCTTGGTGCTCAGGATGATGTCGCCGCCGGGAGCGGCGAGCTCTCGCTCGTGCGCCTGCTCCATCTTCCAGATGAGCTGCCGGGAGGCGCCCTGCGCGAGGGTCTGGCGGATGGCGTCGGATTCGAGGATCTCCCGGAGCCGGTAGATCTCCTCGATCTCGCGAAAGCTCAGCTTGGACACGATGTAGCTGCGGTTCGCGGTGTGCTGCAGCAGCCCGACGGCTTCGAGGGTCTTGAGCGCCTCTCTGACGGGCACGCGACTCACGCCGAGGCGCTCCGCCAGCTCGACCTGCCGGATGGCCTGTCCGGGGCGCAGCTGACCGGTGGTCAGGAGATCGCGGACCGCTTCGAGTACGTCTTCGTCGGTGGTCCCGCTGCGTGTCCTGCTCACTGTTCTCCTATCGCTCCAGCCCGTTCGGGCTTCTTAATAAAAGTGTAACATTTGCGATCCATTTATGCTTTACTGTATACACAATACGGATTTGGTAGCCAAAACTCGATGATGAGGAGAAACCATGAAAACCATCCGCGCAGTGGGCGCCGTGTTCGCCGGCGTCCTGATCGCAGCCACCGTCGCCTGTTCCGGCGGCGGCTCGCCCGCCCCGGACTCCGAGAGCGAGCAGCCGACGAAGCTGCGGCTCGCGCTCCACTGGACCTACCCCGTGGCGGAATGGGACGGGATCGTCGTCGCCGATGAGCTCGGATACTACGAGGAGGCGGGCCTCGACGTCGAGCTCCAGTTCCTCTCGGGCTCCACGGCCACCGTGCAGGCCGTCGCGGCGGGCGAGAGCGACCTCGGCCTCGCCGGCCCGGACACGATCCTGAGCGGAGTGGACTCGGGCCTCGAGTTCACGGTGGTCGCCAACCACCTGCAGCGCACCTCCTCCGGTGTCATCGCGCCGGCCGCCAGCGGCATCGAGTCGTTCGAGGACCTCGAGGGCAAGACCGTCTCGACGGCCGCGGCGAGCCCCGAGCAGGCGATGCTCCGATCGAAGCTCGCCGAGGCGGGCCTCGACTCGGAGAGCGATCTCGCGCTCTCGTTCGTGGACCCGCAGGCCAAGTGCACGGTGGTGCTCTCCGGGGCGGCCGACGCCTGCACCGGTCAGAACAACCACCACGTGATCCAGTTCGCCGACGAGGGCGTCGACCCCGTATTCCTCTCCTTCAGCACGGAGGAGCAGCCGATCCTCGGCCACTCGATCTTCGCGAACGACGCGTACCTGGCCGATCACGCCGACGCCGTCTCGCGCTTCCTCGAGGCCACGATGCGCGGGTACGAGACCGCCGCAGAGGACCTCGACGCCGTCGTCGACATCTACGTGAAGCAGCGCCCGGAGACGGACGCGGCGTTCCTGCTGAAGACCCTGGAGGCGTCGCACGAGCTGATGTACAGCGACCGCACCGACGAGCACGGCTGGGGATGGATGGACGACACCGCCTGGCAGGCCCTCGCGGACAGTCTGCTCGCGGGCGAGGTGCTCGGATCCGAGGTCTCGGTGAGCGAGATCTACACGAACGACTACCTGCCCGAGGACGCCTGGAAGCCGCAGCCGCTCGACTGAGCGGGCTGCGCGACCGAGAGACCTCGAAACGACACGGAAAGCTGTGGTGACCCCCTCATGACCTACATCGCGATCAAGGATCTGAGTCTGACGTATCAAACGAAGACGAAGTCCGTGCACGCGCTCTCGCACATCGACCTGGACATCGAGGAGGGAGAGTTCGTGAGCCTCATCGGCCCATCGGGGTGCGGGAAGAGCACCCTCCTCTCCACGATCGGGGCTCTGCTGGAGCCCACGTCGGGGTCGGTCACGATCGCGGGGCAGACCGTGCAGGAGGTGCGGAAGCAGCGCAAGATCGGCAACGTGTTCCAGGAGGCCCGACTGCTGCCGTGGCGAACGGTCGGCGCGAACATCGCCTATCTCTCCGAGCTGGCGGGGCAGCGGCCCCGCCAGTCGGAGATCCAGGAGATCGCCGACTTCGTGGGGATCGGGGCGTTTCTCAACTCGTATCCGCACGAGCTCTCGGGCGGTATGCGGCAGCGGGTCTCCCTCTGCCGGGCGATGATCCTCGACCCGATGGTGCTGCTGATGGACGAGCCCTTCGGGGCGCTCGACGCCATCACGCGGGAGAAGATGCAGGTCGAACTGCTCCGGATCTGGGAGGAGACGAAGAAGACCATCGTCTTCGTCACGCACGCGATCGACGAGGCCGCCTATCTCTCCGACCGCATCGTGGTGATGTCGGCGAGGCCGGGGCGGATCCAGGCCGACTACGTCAACCCCCTCGTGAGGCCGAGAGAGCCGTTCGGCCGCCAGACCCACGAGACCTCCGACTTCCAATCCGTGCTGCACAGCGAACTGATGCGAGCAGAGACCGAGGAGCGCACCGATGCTTAAATCGAAGAACTTCCTGCAGGGGGTGCTCTCTCCCGTCCTGCTCATCCTGCTGCTGCTCGTCTTCTGGGAGCTGTCGACCCAGTGGTTCTCGATCCCGAAGTTCATCCTTCCCTCGCCGATCGAGATCACGCAGAACCTCGGGGAGCGCTTCGGCATCTACCTGCCGCACATCCTCGACACCCTGATCCCGATCCTCGTCGGGTTCTTCATCGGATCGCTGATCGGCGTGGCGCTCGCGGTGCTGCTCGACGTCTCGCAGGTGCTGCGGAACACGCTGTACCCCATCATCCTCGCGCTGCAGACGACTCCGAAGATCGCGATCGCGCCGCTGCTGATCGTCTGGTTCGGCATCGGCCTGACGCCCAAGGTGATCATCGTGGCGCTCCTCGCGCTGTTCCCCGTGCTGATCAATGTCGTGGCGGGCCTCGAATCCGCCGATCGCGGCCTGGTGACGCTGGGGAGATCCGTGAACGCCTCTCAGGGCCAGATCTACCGCACGGTCAAGATCCCGTCGTCGATCCCGTACCTGTTCGCCGGTCTGAAGCTCGCGATGACGAACTCGGTGATCGGTGCGATCGTGGGCGAGTGGATGGCGTCCGACCGCGGTCTCGGCTACCTGCTGGTCTACTACAACGCGACGCTCGACACCACGGCCCTCTTCGCCGTGCTCATCATCCTGGTGGTGCTCGCCGGGCTGCTGTTCGCCACCATCGGCATCGCAGAGCGGCTCCTCTCGTGGGACGCCCGCCAGCGCAGACAGCTCTCGTCGACGACCAGCGGCAGTACGCGGGCCGCGGGATCGGGGGTCTGAACCATGAACGGACACGACGGCACGCAGCCCGGGACTGCGACGAGGCGCACGATCAATGCGCACGCCCGGCAGGATCTCGGCCTCCCGTACCCGTTCGACGAGGCGACCTACCGCGCGCGACTCGCGAGAGTGCGCGAGTCGCTCCGCCGACGCGGAAGCGGCGGGCTCCTGATCTTCGATCAGGCCTCGATGTTCTACCTCTTCGGATACGACCAGCTCGGGTACTGGGTCTTCCAAGCGGTGTGGGTGCCGACGTCCGAGTCCGAGCCGGTGCAGGGCATCTGCAGGGCGCCCGACCGAGAGCTCATGGCGCGAGGAGTGGGCATCGACGAGGTGCGCGTCTGGCTCGACGACGATCGGGAATCGCCGACGGCGACCCTCATGCGCTGGGCGCGGGAGTCCGGCGCGGACCGGATCGACGTCGAACTCGCCTCGCACGCGCTGCGCGGCGACTACGTGCGCGAGCTCTACCTGCATGCGGAGTCGTGCGGCATCTCGCTGGAGAGCGGCGACGAAGTGGTGCTCGCCCTCAGGGAGGTCAAGGACGACGGAGAGCTCGATCTCATGCGCGCGGCGGGTCGCGCCCTGGACCGCGCCTACCTCGCGGTGGAGGAGAGGATCGCCCCGGGGGTGCTGGAGACCGAGCTGAGCAGCGCCGTGCTCGCCGCGCTGCTGGCCGAGGGGTGCGATCCCGCCTCCGTGCCCCCGTGCATCTCGGCGGGGAGCCGCACCCTGGCTCAGACCCACCTCTCGGCGAAGCCGCTGCCCGTGCCGGAGGCGGACATCGTCACGGTCGAGCTCGGAGCCGCGAAGGAGCGGTATCACGCGGTCGCGTTCCAGACCTACTTCATGGAGGGTGCGCCTCGGGCGTACCTCGACCAGTATCGCGCGATTCGGGACACCGTGCTCGCCGGCGTCGAAGAGCTGGTCCCCGGCAGGAACGCCGCAGAGGTCGCGGGATCGATCCACGACCGGCTGGTGCGCGCCGGCAGCGGCCGCGTCGGGCGCCACGTGGGGTACGGCACCGGGATCGGCTTCGCGCCCACCTGGCTCGAGGGGCTCAGGATCAAGCGCAGCCAGGAGTACGAGCTGCAGCCGGGCATGACGTTCTTCCTCTTCGCCGGGGCGCCCACCCTGGACGGCGCCCGGCACATGGGGTACGGCGTGCCGGTGGCCGTCACCGCGAACGGGCCCGAGCTCTTGAGCAGTCACGTCTGAGGGAGGGCGCACAGCGATGCGAACACCGACCGCGCCCACGATCTCGGGCACCGTCGCCGGCGTGAGGCGACGCGACGACGAAGGCCTCGTCGACATCGTGATCCGCAGAGGCCGGATCGTCGAGGTGGCAGAGGCGAGCCCCAGAGCCCCCTCCGATCTCCTCTTCGACGCCTCGGGAGCCCGGGTGTCGCCCGGGCTCATCGACCTGCACTGCCACCTCAGCGGCGGCGGGGGAGCGTTCGGACCGGTCTCCCGGCCGCAGCCGCTGAGCGCGGACGACCTGCTGCGCGCCGGGGTGACGCGCGCTCTCGGATGCATCGGCCGCGAGGCCTGGGAGGGCGCCGGCCAGCAGATGCTGCGGAGCGTCGCCGCGATCGAGCAGGGGGGCGTGGCCGCCGCGATGTTCACCGGCGGTCTCGGGCCGCTGCCCGCCTCGGTGCTCGGCGACCACTCGCTGGACGTCGCCCTGGTGGCGGGGGTGATCGGCAGGAAGATCGCCCTGGACGACGATTCGCCGACGGCGACCCCTGCCGAGCTCCGCGAGGAGATCGTGCGGGAGGTGGCGCTCGCGAGGGACTTCGGGCGGGTGCCGCGGTTCATGGTGCACCTCGGCACCGACATGCGGCACGCCGATGCGGCGATCGAGCTGCTGACGCTGCTGCCTCGACAGCTGCGCCGGCTCGTCGTCGTGACCCACCTCAACTGGAGCCGAGCGCACATCGGAGGGGCGCGAGAGCTGCACGAACTCGGCTGCCACGTCGACATGACGGCGGCGATCCGCCCCGACACTTTCGCGGGGTCGTACGCCGCCGAGGAGGCCCTCGAAGCGCTGCTCCCCGTGCTCCGCTCCGAGGATCGGGTGTCGGTCTCGTCCGACTCGAACGGCGCGACGTCGCATCGGCTCGAGACCGGGCTCCTGCAGGTGGAGCACCACCCCATCGGAATGCTGGCCGACTGCTACCAGCGAGCCGCCTCGCGCCTCGGGAGACGACTGGCGGATCGGGTCTTCTGCCGCAACCCCGCGCGCTTCCTCTCGGAGGATCCGGTGTCCGACGACGACGCCCGCGACGACCTCGTCTGCGCGCCCGGCGCGGACGCCGAGTTCCTCCTGAGGGATCACGAGAGCCGACTGATCGCCGCAGTGGTCCCGCGGCGGCTGCTGAGGATGGCGGGTGAGGGCGCTGGCCACGACATCGGTTGATCGCTTCCGGCGGGAGCTGCACGCTCACCCCGAGCCGGGATGGGCGGAGTTCCGCACCACCGCGCGCCTGATCGAGGAACTCGCCCTGCTGCAGCACGCGCGGGTCGTGTACGGCGGCGCGCTCGGCCTGGGCGAGCGGCGTCTCGGCGTGGAGCCGCAACAGCAACGGGAGTTCGCCCGTCGCGCCGTCGAGGCCGGGTGCCCGACGGATCTGATCGCCGAGCTCGCCGACGCCGGAACCGGCGTCGTGTGCGAGTTCGGCGACGGCAGTCGGGGCGGGTGGCTGGTGCTCCGATTCGACATCGACGCGTTGGCGGTGCGGGAATCGGACGACCCGGTTCACGCGCCAGTCGCGCAGGGGTTCGCCTCCGGCATCGACGGCTACTCCCACGCCTGCGGGCACGACGGGCACGCGGCCATCGGTCTCGGGGTGGCGCGTCGCGTCGACCGGCTGGTCGGACAGCTGCCCCTCGGACTCGGCGTCCGCATCGTCTTCCAGCCCGCAGAGGAAGGCACTCGCGGGGCTGCGGCCCTGGTGGATGCGGGCTGGCTCCGAGGCGCCGGGTGGTTCTTCGGTCTGCACCTCGACGCGCTCGAGGGCCTGCCCGCGGGAACGGTCGTCCCCGGAACGCGGCGCATCCTCGCGACCGAGAAGCTCGACGTCGTGCTCACCGGCAGGGCCTCGCACGCCGCGGAGAGCCCGGAACTCGGGCGTGACGCCCTCGCGGCGGCGGTGGACGTCTACGCGGCGCTGCGGGGCTGCGATTGGGACGGCGCGACGGTCTCGTGCAACGCGCTCGCCGGCGGCGAGGCGCGCAACGTCATCGCGGCGCACGCCGAGCTGAAGTGCGAGATCAGGGCGGTGGAGTGGGCGGCCGTCGTCCGCGCGCGCGAGCGCTTCACGCGGATCGTCGAGGAGGAGTCCGCGAGGCGCGGCGTGATCGCGCGCGTCGACACCGTCGGGCGCAGCATCGGGGGCGGCTCCGACGGCCCCGGGACCTCCCTCATGCGCGAGTCGGCGGAGCGGGCCGGCCTCCCGGTCGTCGACGTACGCGATTTCGGTGCGAGCGACGACGCGGCCGACCTGATGGCGGCGACGCAGCGCGGCGGCGGGATCGGCTCCTACGGGCTCCTGGCGACCGGTGGTCTCGCGGACGCGCACAGCGCCCGCTTCGACTGCTCGCCCGCCGCGCTCGAGAGCGGAGTGGCGCTGATGACGGAGTGCGTGCGCACGGTGATCCGAGAGATGAGGCAGGAATGACGAAGCAGCAGACCGTGGCGATCGTGGGCGGAGGCGTCGCCGGGCTCGGAGCGGCCCTCGGGCTGATGGATCACGGGTTCGCGGGGCGCGTGGTGCTCATCGAGAGCGAGACGGAACTCGGGCAGCGCGGCTCCCGCCGAGCGGCGGGCGCCCTGCGGCGCGCCGGCCGCGCCGACGCGGAGGCAGAGCTCGCGGAACGGGCGTTCGCGCACTGGCGCGCGCTCGAGAAGCGGTTCTCCGTCGACGTCGGCATCCGGCAGGGGGGCGTGCTGCTCGTCGGATCCTCGGCCGAGCACGTCGCCGACCTGAGGGAGAAGCACGCCCGCGCCGGTCGAGGGGGAGGCGCGACGCGACTCCTGGAGCGCGAGGAGATCCGCGGTCTCATGCCGTGGATCCGGCACGACGTCGAACTCGGTCTGCTCAGCCCCGAGGACGGCCAGGTGGACCCGGCGCTCGCCACCCAGCAGGTCGCGAAGCTCGTGCGCTCCCACGGCCGCGTCGAGATCCGGTCCGGCGCCGCGGTGACGGGCATCGAGCAGCGCGCCGGCCGCTGGAGACTCGCGCTCGCGGGTGGAGAACCGATCGAGTCGGACTGGCTGATCCTCGCGGCGGGAGCCGCCGCACCGCGGATCCTCGAGTCGGCGGGGCTCACGCTCCCCGTCATGAGCGCCAAGGTCGTGACGCTGCGCTCGGCGCCCGTCGAGCCGCGCTTCGCGCAGTTCTTCCAGGACTGGGACGCCCAGCTCTTCCTGCGGCAGAACGTGCGCGGAGAGCTGCAGTTCGGCTGCCTCGGACAGGACCTCATCCGCGTCGACGACGGCGTATCCGACCGGGAGGCGGCTCTCGTGCTCGAAGCCTTCCGGCATTCGCTCCCGGGTCTCGGCGAGCCGCGGGTGGTCGACTCCTGGGCGGGGATCATCGACGAGTCCCGCGACCGCCTGCCGATCATCGGGTCGATCGATGGGGCCGACCGCCTGCTGGTCGCGGCGGGGTGGTCCGGGCACGGCTTCCTGCTCGGGCCGTACGTCGGCGACCTCATCGCACGCCAGGTGATGACGGGGGAGCCCGATCCGATCCTGATGCCGTTCGCCCTCGCACGGTTCTCGTACTCGCCGAGCACGAGCAACGTCGACGCCTAGGAGAAGCCCATGCACAGATCAGTCATCATCATCGGGGCCGGCGGACTCGGCCAGCAGATCGCGGCGGCGGCGAGAATCCGCGGATGCCGCTGGCGCATCACGCTCGTGGATCGCGACCGGGAACGCGTCGACGAGGCGGTCGCGGGCCTCCGAGCGCTGGCCGTCGCGCCCTCGCCCCACGTCGAGGGCATCGCTCTCGACGCGCTCGACGAGCAGGGCCTGCGATCGCTCATCGAGGCCTCCCGAGCGGACGCCGTCGTGAACGTCGCGACGCTGCTGCCGGTCGAACGGTGGTGGGCCATCGCCGGGAGGCAGGACGTGGGCCGCGGTTTCAACGAACTCGGCTTCGGGCCCTGGCTGGCGCTGCACCTGGTGATCGCCTCGGCCGTCGCCTCAGCGGTCGGCGCGAGCGAACCCCGACCGCTGTTCATGAACGCCGCCTACCCCGACGCCATCAACGCGCTGCTCGCCCGCTGGCACGGCTTCGCCCCCGCGGGGGCGGGGAACATCAGGCTCCTCGAGCCCGGACTCCGCACGGCGCTGTCAGAGCGCGCCGGTTCAGCCGGCGATGACCTCGAGATCGCTCTGAGCGCGCACTACGTGCACGTGAGGAACCTGCTCATGCGGGAGCCCGAGCTGCCGCAGGGGTGGCGGCTGAGCATCACCTGGCGGGGAGCGCCGGAGGGGCCGGGCGCGGACGAGCAGCGCGCACTGCTGAGGCGAGCCGGGGCCGCCGTGCCGCGCGGAGCCGCTTCCCACACCTGGACGGCGACCTCGATCGTCGAGGATCTCGAAGCACTCCTCGGGCAGGGGCCCGCGCGGCGCAGCCTCATGGCCGGTCCGCTGGGGATGGTCGGCGGGTATCCCGTCGAGCTCGCCGAGGGCTCGGTGCGGCTCGCCCTGCCCGAGGACTGGGACGAGGGCGAGCTCGCAGCCGAGCAGCGGCGAGCCGCCCGGCTGGACGGCATCGGCGGGATCGACCCCCGGGGCGCCGTCGAGTTCTCGCCCTCCGCTCGCGACCTCTATCAGAGCATCACGGGCGCCGCCCTCGAGCCGGTCACCCGCGAGAACGTCGCGGACGTCGCGCGCTCGCAACTCGAAATCCTTCGCAAGCTATGACCCGCAACGGGTCGGGAACGGAACGTGCACCATGAAGATTCGCGAGATCGTCGTTCGGATCATCGACGCCGACGGGCTGTCGTTCTCCCTCGGAGAGGGGTTTCGCCTCGGGCAGGAACTGCTGCTCGTGGAGGTCGTCACCGACTCCGGTGCGAGGGGAACCGGCGGCACGTCGACCTACGGCAACGGGCGCGAACTGGTGGAGTCCATCCTCAGCACCTACGCCCCGATGCTGCTCGGGCGCGACCCCTTCGACACGGAGGGGTTCTGGAAGCGCGCCCTCGGGGTGATCAAGCTCTACGCCGCGCCTCAGGCCGCGGCCGCCCTCGACCTCGCGCTGTGGGACCTGATCGGCACGCTCGCCCAGCAGCCCGTCTACCGCCTGCTCGGCGGCGGCCGCGAACGCATCCCCGTGTACGGTTCGCTCCCGCATCTGCCGACCGTCGAGGAGCACGTCGAGCTCATCGACGCCTACCGCAGCGAGCGCGGGCTGACCGCCTTCAAGATCCACCTCTCCGGTCGGGTGCGGGACGACCTGCGCCTCGTCGAGGAGTTGCGGGAGCGCGTCGGCGACGAGACCGTGCTGCTCGCCGACGCGGTCGGGCACTACGACTACACCGACGCGCTGCGGGTCGGACGAGCACTCGAGTCGGCCGGCTTCGAGTGGTTCGAGATGCCGATGGAGGACTACCTCGAAGAGGGGTACCGCAAGCTGAGCTCGACGCTCGAGATCCCGATCACCACGGGCGAGGTCACCAATGCGACCCTCTTCGCGAACGCGAACGCGATCGCCGGCAGAGGATGGAGCATCGTGCGGGGAGACGTCGCGAACTGGGGCGGCATCACGCAGGGCCGGAAGCTCAGCGCGCTGGCGGAGGCCTTCGGCCTGCGGTGCGAGTTCCACTCGTGGGGGTTCGCGGTCAACCAGTTCGCGAATCTGCACGCCATGCTGCCCTGCCCGACTTCGCGCTACTTCGAGTGGCCGATCCCGCCGCAGCCGTTCGAGTTCGGCTTCGCGCCCGTCGTGGTGCGCGACGGCTTCGCAGCGGCGCCCACCCTTCCGGGTCTCGGGCTCGTGCCCGACGTCGACCGCCTCGACCGCGGGGAGCAGTTCCGCGAGGTCTTCGCGCGGGAGTAGCCGGCGCCCGCGGGCGGCGCGCCGTCCGAGACCGGCGAGCTCCCTCCTCCCCGGGCCGGCACCCGGGCGGCGCCACGCGCGGACCCCGCCCCGACGAGACCGCGCACCGGATCGGGAGTAGCCTGATCCGGTGCGCATGACTCGTTCAGGACTGGGATACGGGCTGGGCGCCTACCTCATCTGGGGTGTCTTCCCCTTCTTCTTCGGCCTCATCGCGGTGGTCGGGCCGTTCGAGGTGGTGCCCTGGCGGGTCGGCGCGACCCTCACGTTCTGCGTGATCCTCGTCTCCGCGACCCGTCGCTGGGGCCAGGTGGGGGCGATCCTGCGCTCGCCGCGACTGCTCGGCTGGTTCACCCTCTCAGCGCTGCTGCTCTACGCGAACTGGCAGCTCTTCGTGATCGGCGTGATGACGGGGCACGTGCTCGAGACCTCGCTCGGCTACTTCATCAACCCGCTCTTCACGATCCTCATCGGCGTCATCGTGCGCAAGGAGCAGCTCACGCGTCCCCAGTGGATCGCGGTCGGGATCGCGGCCGCGGGCGTCGCGGCCGCCGCGGTCGCCTACGGCGCCTTCCCGTGGATCGCGCTCGGCATCGCGACGTCGTTCGGCCTCTACGGCGCCGTGCACAAGCACGCGGGGGAGCAGGTCGACGGCATCACCGGCCTCACCGTCGAGACCTTCGCATCGCTGCCCGTCGCGGCCGTGCAGCTGCTGATCGTCGCGGGCGTCTCGGGGATCGGCGTCTTCTCCTTCGGCCCCGGCATCACCGCGCTCGTGATGTTCAGCGGCATCATGACGGCGGTGCCCCTCATCCTCTTCGGAGAGGCCACGCGCAGGCTGCCGCTCTCCTATATGGGGTTCCTGCAGTTCCTCACCCCGATCCTCGGCTTCCTCTACGGCTACTTCGTGATGCACGAGGAGATGCCCGTCAGCCGGTGGGTCGGATTCATCGCGGTGTGGATCGCGCTCATCATTCTCATCGCCGACATGGTCGCGCAGATCCGGCGTTCGCCCACCGCACAGACGAACACCGGGCCGATTCCCTTAGACTGAACGGGGTAGGCGCCGCGATCCGGCCGCCTGAACCCACCGGCCCCACACACACAGCAAAAGAGGTTCCATGGAACAGCGCGACCCCTTCGCGTTCACCGGTCTGACCTACGACGATGTGCTGCTGCTTCCGGCGCACACCGACGTCATCCCGAGCGACGCGGACACCTCGACCCAGCTCACGCGTCGCATCCGCCTCAACATCCCGCTGATCTCGGCGGCCATGGACACGGTGACCGAGACCCGCATGGCGGTCTCGATGGCGCGCAACGGCGGCCTCGGCATCCTGCACCGCAACCTGTCGATCCAGGATCAGGCCGAGATGGTGGATCGGGTCAAGCGCAGCGAGGCGGGCATGATCACCAACCCGGTCACCACGTCGGTCGACGCGACCGTGGCCGAGGTCGACGCGCTCTGCGGCGAGTACCGCGTCTCGGGCCTGCCCGTCGTCGACTCGAACGGGGTGCTGCTCGGCATCATCACGAACCGCGACATGCGCTTCGTCGATCCGAAGGACCGCTCGCAGGTGCGCGTCTCCGAGGCCATGACGAAGATGCCGCTCATCACGGGCCCCGTGGGCATCTCCCGCGACGACGCCGCGGCGATCTTCCGCCGGCACAAGATCGAGAAGCTGCCGCTCGTCGACGACGAGGGCCGCCTCACCGGCCTCATCACGGTGAAGGACTTCGACAAGGAAGAGCAGTATCCGCTCGCCACGAAAGACGACGCCGGCCGTCTGCGCGTGGGCGCGGCGGTGGGCTTCTTCGGCGACGCCTGGAAGCGCGCGGGCGAACTGATCGACGCCGGCGTCGACGTGCTGGTGGTCGACACCGCCAACGGCGACAGCAAGGGCGTGCTCGACATCATCGCGAAGATCAAGAGCGACCCCGCCTTCGCGGGCGTCGACGTGATCGGCGGCAACGTGGCGACGTACGCCGGCGCGAAGGCGATCGCGGACGCGGGCGCCGACGCCGTCAAGGTGGGCGTCGGGCCGGGCTCGATCTGCACGACGCGCGTCATCGCGGGCGTAGGCGTGCCGCAGGTGACCGCCGTGTACGAGGCGGCGAAGGCGGCGACCCCCGCCGGCATCCCCGTCATCGCCGACGGCGGCCTGCAGTACTCGGGCGACATCGCGAAGGCGCTCGTCGCGGGCGCGTCCTCGGTGATGATGGGGTCGCTGCTGGCCGGAACCGACGAGAGCCCCGGCGACCTGGTCTTCGTGGGCGGCAAGCAGTACAAGAACTACCGCGGCATGGGGTCGCTGGGCGCGCTGCAGACGCGCGGCGAGCGCACCTCCTACTCGAAGGACCGCTACTTCCAGGCCGACGTGCCGAGCGACGAGAAGCTGATCCCCGAGGGGATCGAGGGCCAGGTGCCCTATCGCGGCCCGGTGGGCGCGGTGACCCACCAGATGATCGGCGGCCTGCGCCAGTCGATGTTCTACGTGGGGGCCCGCTCGATCGAGGAGCTGAAGCAGCGCGGCGAGTTCGTGCGCATCACCTCGGCGGGGCTCAAGGAGAGCCACCCGCACGACGTGCAGATGGTCGTCGAAGCCCCCAACTACAAGCGCTGATCGCGCATGAGAAACGGACCTGATCGTGAGTAACGAGATCGAGATCGGGCGGGGCAAGCGCGCCCGCCGCGTGTACACCTTCGACGAGATCGGCATCGTGCCGACCCGGCGCACCCGCGACCCCGAGCTCGTCTCGACCGCGTGGTCGATCGACGCGTTCCAGTTCGACATCCCCGTGCTCGGCGCGCCCATGGACTCCGTCATGTCGCCCGCCACCGCGATCGAGCTCGGCCGCCTCGGCGGTCTCGGCGTGCTCAACCTCGAGGGCCTCTGGACCCGCCACGAGGATCCCGAGCCGCTGCTCGCCGAGCTCGCCGGCATCGACGACGAGGTCGCCGCCGTGCACCGCATGCGCGAGCTCTACTCGGCGCCGATCCGACCCGAGCTCATCACGGCCCGGCTCGGCGAGATCCGCGAGGCCGGCGTGACCGTCGCCGGCGCGCTGTCGCCGCACCGCACCGCCGAGTTCACCGAGACCGTGGTGCAGGCGGGCGTCGACCTGTTCGTGATCCGCGGCAACACCGTCTCGGCCGAGCACGTCGCGAAAGAGGGGCGCGAGCCCCTCAACCTCAAGCAGTTCATCTACGAGCTCGACGTGCCCGTGATCGTGGGCGGCGCCGCCACCTACCAGTCGGCCCTCCACCTCATGCGGACGGGCGCGGCCGGCGTGCTCGTCGGCTTCGGCGGGGGAGCGTCCTCGACCACCCGCGCCACGCTCGGCATCCGCGCACCCATGGCGACCGCGATCGCCGACGTCGCCGGGGCGCGCACCGACTACCTCGACGAGTCGGGCGGGCGCTACGTGCACGTGATCGCCGACGGCGGCCTCGGCACCTCAGGCGACCTCATCAAGGCGATGGCGTGCGGCGCCGACGCCATCATGCTCGGCTCGGCGCTCGCCAAGGCCTCCGACGCCCCCGGCAGCGGCTGGCACTGGGGCCAGGAGGCCCACCACGAGGATCTGCCGCGCGGCAGGCGCATGCGGGTCGCACCCGTGGCCCCGCTCTCGGAGATCGTGAACGGCCCGGCGCACGTCGCCGACGGCAGCGCCAACCTGATCGGCGCGCTGCGCCGCGCGATGGCGACGACCGGCTACTCGGAACTCAAGGAGTTCCAGCGCGTCGGTGTCGTGCACGCCGAGCGCTAGGGGGCCGCGAAGCCGTTGTCCTCGACCCAGCCCCACCCGTCGGGCTCTGCGGATCAGCCGCAGCCCGAGCCCGACGCGCCGCAGCCGACCCCGCAGGGGCGGTCGAAGCGACCCGAGTACCTGGGCGACCCCACCCTCGCGCAGGTGATGCGCAGGCCCCGCTGGATCCTCGCCCTCGTGTTCGCCATGCTCGTGGCCGCGGTCTTCGCGTGGCTCGGGCAGTGGCAGATGGACAGCGCCGTGCGCAACGCCGCGGTCGAGGAGGTCGACACCGAGACCCCGCGCCCGCTCGCGGAGGCCTCCGACACGCTCATGGGCGTCACCGACGAGGGCGCCGGAGTGGTCGTACGCCTCGAGGGCGCATTCGTACCCGGCGACTCGCGCATCGTCGCCCCCCGCCTCAACGACGGCGAGAACGGCGCCTGGGTCGTCGGCCACCTCGTCACCGAGGGCCCCGACGCCGAACCGGGCGCGCACCTCGCCGTCGCGATCGGCTGGGCGGCGAGCGAGGCCGACGCCGAACGCGCGATCGAGACGCTCGAGGCGGATCCCGCGTTCGCCGAAGGCCGCGCCCTCGAGGGGCGCTTCATGCCCCCCGAGGGGCCGCAGGTGCCCGGTGCGGGCGAGGATCCGCAGGTCATGCGCACCATGATCCCGGCCTTCCTCGCGAACGTGTGGACCGGCGTCGACAGCCCCGTTTACTCGGGCTACCTCGTGCTGCACGACACCGGGGCCGCCGCTCCGCTGCTCGCGGAGGCCGACCTCGACCCCGTCGACTCGGTCGCCCCGCTGCCGCCCGAGACCGTCAACTGGCTCAACATCTTCTACGGGGTCGAGTGGATCGTGTTCGCCGGCTTCGCCCTCTTTCTCTGGTACCGCCTCACCCGCGACGCCTGGGAGAAGGAGCACGAACTCAAGCTGCTCCAAGCGGCGCAAGAATAGAATGGAACCCATGCAACTGCAGCCCAAGCCGTCCGATTACCCGCGCATTCGCAAGGCATTGAGCTTCTACAAGGTCACCTCGGTGATCACCGGCGTGATGCTCCTGCTGCTCTGCGCCGTGATGGTCATGAAGTACGTCTTCAACGTGCAGCTCTTCCTCTTCACGCCCGACGGCTTCGCCAACTTCTACCCGCTCGCCCCCGAGGGGGTCGAGGCCGACTTCGCCCCCCAGGGCTTCGACCTGTTCAAGGCGATCCTCATCGCCCACGGCTGGTTCTACGTGATCTACCTGGTCTCCGACTTCCTGCTGTGGAGCCCCATGCGCTGGAGCTTCTGGCGCTTCATCCTCATCGCCCTCGGCGGCGTGGTGCCCTTCATGTCGTTCTTCCTGGAGGCCCGCATCGTGCGCGAGGTCACCGGCTTCCTGAACGCTCGCGAGGCCGAGGCCGCAGCGGCCCCGCTTCAGTAGAATCGTCTTCTGACCCCCGGAGGCGGCCCTCGCAGAGCCGGCCTCCACAACCTCGAAAGGCCTGCAATGGCAGAACAGACTGACACGGACCACCGCCCGGTTCTCGTGGTCGACTTCGGTGCGCAGTACGCGCAGCTGATCGCGCGCCGCGTGCGCGAGGCCGGCGTGTACTCCGAGCTCGTGCCGCACAGCATCACCGCGGCCGAGGTCGAGGCGAAGCAGCCGCTCGGCATCGTGCTCTCGGGCGGTCCGTCGTCCGTGTACGAGGAGGGCGCCCCGCAGTTCGACCCCGCGATCTTCGAGCTCGGCGTGCCCGTGCTCGGCATCTGCTACGGCTTCCAGGTGATGGCCCGCGCCCTCGGCGGCGAGGTCGGCAACACCGGCGACCGCGAGTACGGCGCCACCGAGGCCCGCATCGTCGGCGACGGCGGCGCGATCCTCGGCGGCCAGCCCGAGACGCAGAACGTCTGGATGAGCCACGGCGACGCCGTGCAGCGGGCGCCCGAGGGCTTCGACGTGCTGGCGCGCACCTCGGTCACCCCCGTCGCCGCGTTCGGCTCGCCCGAGAAGAAGCTGTACGGGGTGCAGTGGCATCCCGAGGTCAAGCACTCCGACCACGGCCAGCGCATCCTCGAGAACTTCCTGCACCACGTCGCCGGCATCCCCGCCGACTGGAACGCGGGCAACGTGATCGCCGAGCAGGTGGAGCGTATCCGCGCCCAGGTGGGCGACGCGCGCGTCATCTCCGCGCTGTCGGGCGGCGTCGACTCGGCCGTCTCGACCGCGCTCGTGCACAAGGCCATCGGCGACCAGCTCACCGCGGTCTTCGTCGACCACGGCCTGCTGCGACAGGGCGAGCGCGAGCAGGTCGAGCGCGACTACGTCGCCTCCACCGGCGTGAACCTCATCACTATCGACGCGGCCGACGTCTTCCTCGGCCACCTCGAGGGCGTCACCGATCCCGAGGAGAAGCGCAAGATCATCGGCCGCGAGTTCATCCGCGCGTTCGAGCAGGTGCAGCTCGACCTCGTCGCCGAGGCGAAGGCCGAGGGCGAGAAGGTGAAGTTCCTCGTGCAGGGCACGCTGTACCCCGACGTGGTCGAGTCGGGCGGCGGATCCGGCACCGCGAACATCAAGTCGCACCACAACGTGGGCGGCCTGCCCGAAGACCTCGACTTCGAGCTGATCGAGCCGCTGCGCACCCTGTTCAAGGACGAGGTGCGCGAGATCGGCCGCGAGCTCGGCATCCCCGAGGCGATCGTGGGCCGTCAGCCGTTCCCCGGCCCCGGCCTCGGCATCCGCATCGTCGGAGAGGTCACCCGGGATCGCCTCGAGACGCTGCGCGCCGCCGACGCGATCGCGCGCGAGGAGCTGACCGCCGCCGGCCTCGACGCCGAGATCTGGCAGTGCCCGGTCGTGCTGCTCGCCGACGTGCGCTCCGTGGGGGTGCAGGGCGACGGTCGCACCTACGGCCACCCGATCGTGCTGCGCCCCGTCTCGTCGGAGGACGCCATGACGGCCGACTGGACGCGCGTGCCCTACGAGGTGCTCGCCCGCATCTCGAACCGCATCACCAACCAGGTGCCCGAGGTCAACCGCGTCGTACTCGACGTCACCTCGAAGCCTCCGGGGACCATCGAGTGGGAGTGAGAAAAGCCGGCGCGAGCCGGCTTTTCTGTTGCCACGGTTCTGAGCGCGGCGATGACGTCGCCGCAGCGTCAGGGGCGGAGACGGAAGAAGCCCGGGCCGTGAGGCCCGGGCTTCGTCGATCCGCTGAGGATCAGTCGCTGCCGCGCAGGATCGCGAGGATGCGCAGGATCTCGACGTACAGCCAGATCAGCGTGACCATGAGGCCGAAGGCCGCCGACCAGGCCCACTTCTCGGGCACGCGGTTCTTCACGCCGTTCTGGATCAACTCGAAGTCCATGACCAGCGAGTAGGCGGCGAGGAAGACGGCGAGCAGGCCGATGACCACGCCGAGGGGGATGCCGAACACCGTCACACCGCGCATGCCCCAGGGATCGTCGGTCGCGCCGAACATGATCATGCCGAAGTTGATGAGCGAGAAGACGAGGTAGCCGACCATCGCGATGAGCACGATCTTGGTCATCTTCGGGCTGGTGCGCACCTTGCCGCTGCGGAACAGCAGCAGGGTCACGCCGAACACCGAGAGCGTGCCGATGACGGCCTGCGAGACGATGCCCGCCCACTGGGCCTCGAAGATGCCCGAGATGCCGCCGAGGAAGACGCCCTGGAACACCGCGTACAGCACGATGAGGGGAACGCTCGGCTCCTTCTTGAACGAGTTGACGAGGCCGAGCACGAGGCCGACGATGGCCGCGGGCAGCGCGAGGATCGGCATGAACCAGCCGATGGCGCCGAAGACGAGCACGATGAGGAACAGCATCACCGTCTTGGAGATGGTGTTCTCATACGTCATCGGGCGGTCGGAGGGCGTGACGACGGGCGGCTGCTCGCCGCCGAAGCCCGCCTCTGCGACGGGCTCGTCGATGCCGGGCCGCTGCGTCTGCGCGGCGGGCTGATCGTAGATGCGGCGCAGCTCGTCAGCGGTGAGGGTCTTGCCGTTGAGTGCCGGGTTGTTGCTGAGAGCCGGGTTGCTCATGCGTCGGAATCCTTTCCTGGCGTATGGGACGCTTCAAGCTTATCCACAGGGCGCCTCGCGGTGGCTGTGACTCTGCCCGATGCGGAGCCCCTGTTCGCGCACCGCGGATAGGCTGGAACCCATGGACAGCCCGCATCGCGCGCCCCTTGTCATCGGTCACCGCGGGGCGCCGGGATACCGGCCCGAGCACAGCGCCTCGTCGTACCGGCTCGCCTTCGAGCTCGGCGCCGACGCGGTCGAACCCGACATCGTCGCCACGCGCGACGGCGTGCTGGTGGTGCGCCACGAGAACGAGATCTCGGGCACGACCGACGTCGCGAGGCACCCCGAGTTCGCCTCGCGCCGCACGACGAAGACGATCGACGGCAAGCGCCTCACTGGTTGGTTCACCGAGGATTTCACCTGGCAGGAGCTGTCGACGCTGCGCTGCACCGAGCGCCTGAAGCGCGTGCGCCCCGACAACCGCGAGTTCGAGGGCTCCGAGCCGATCCTGCGCTTGCGCGACGTGCTCGCGATCGTCGACGACGAGAGCTCGCGGTGCGGCGAACCGCTGCGAGTGGTGGTCGAGATCAAGCACGCCGCCTACTTCGCGGGCATCGGTTACGACCTGGGGCTGCTCCTGCTCGCCGAACTCGCCGAGGCTGGATGGGACGCGCGCGGGGAGCGGCTCGTGATCGAGTCGTTCGAACTGGGGGTGCTGGATCGACTGCGCGCGGCCGGTGCGCGCGCCGAGCTTGTGTTCCTCACCGACCGCTTCGGGTCGCCCGCCGACGAGCCGGTCGGCGGCGCGCCGTCGCGCAGCTTCGCGTGGTACCGCAGCGACGCCGGGCTCGACCTGCTCGCCGAGCGGGTCGACGGGGTGAGCGTGGCCAAGGGCAACCTCATCCGGGTGAACGCGCTGGGTCGCGCGACCGGCCCGACCGACCTCGTGGCGCGGGCGCACGCGCGGGGGCTGCGCGTCTACACGTGGACGCTCAGGCCCGAGAACCGCTACCTCAACGTGCGCTTCCAGAGCTCGCTGCGCGGCGCCGAGTGGGGCGACTGGCAGAGCGAGTTCGGGCTGCTGCTGCGCTCGGGGGTCGACGGGATCTTCGTCGATCACCCCGACCTGGGGGTTGCGATCCGCGAAGCTCAGGCGTAGCCGCGGGGCGAGCACGGGCGCTGGTGCGAGCACCCACCCGCACCGATCGACGCAGCAGCGCCCCGATTCGCGCGGTCGGGGTGTCTGAGGGTCGATCGGTGCGCGGGATGTCGGGCCGCGGGCGCGGGTCGGCGGCGGATCGGGGCGCGAGGGCGGTCGGGCGCGGGCGGCCCGACACGCAACGGCGCTGCGGGCTCAGCGGGTGAGCTCTCCGACGAGATTCTGCTCCATGAGGCCGCGCAGCTCGGCGCCTCGGTGTCCGCGGTCGAGCAGAAATCCGAGTTTCGCCGTCGCCGCCTCGACCGTGAGATCCGACCCGTCGATCGCACCCGCGGCGGCCAGCTCGCGCCCCACCGCGTAGCGGGCGAGATCCACCCCTCCGGTCGCGCACTGCGTCACCGCGACGACGGGCAGCGATCCGCAGATCTCGCGCAGCGTGCCGAGCATGCCGGGCCGGGCCATCGGCGCGTTGCCCGATCCGTAGCACTCCAGCACCAGCCCGTCGGGGCCGCCGCCGAGCGCCGCGCGCAGGTCGGCCGCGGTCACGGCCGGCGTGAAGCGGAAGGAGAGCACACGGGCGGGCGCGGCGGGGGAGTCGAGGCCCGAAGGCGCCGAGGGGATGCCCACGGGATCGGGGGCGAGCGAGCGCTCGGCGCGGAAGGCGGCGAGCGAGACGCTGTCGTGCTTGACCGTGCGCACGGCGGGCAGGATCGCGCCGCCGAAGGCCACCGAGACCGGCGCGCCCGGCGCAGCCTTCACGGAGGCGCGAATCGCGAGCGCGAGGTTGTCGAGGGCATCGGTGTGCGGGGCGCCGTGGGCGAGCTGACTGCCCGTCACCACTACGGGGCTGCCGATGCCGGCCAGGTCGAACGCGAGGCGCGACGCGGCGTAGGCGAGCGTGTCGGTGCCGTGCAGGATCACGACGCCGCGCGGGCGCTGGGTGCGCACGCGTGCGCTGATCGCGCGGGCGATGCGGGGCGCCGTCTCGGCGTCGGCGTTCGCGCTGTCGATGGCGGGGAGCAGATGGTTGATGCGTGCCTCGAGGCCGAGCGGGCGGCAGATGCCGGCCACGAGCCGCTCGAGCACCTCGGGGAAGTCGGGGTCGGGGGCGAGCCCCGCGTCGGTCTCGTGCATGCCGATGGTGCCGCCCGTCGCGAAGACGAGCACGCTGGGAGTTGCCATTCCTCTATTCTGGCCTGTCGGCCGCACCGCCGTGCGCCCCCACCGTCCATCCCCATGGTCTATCGCCGTCCACGTCGTCCACCCCATCCCCACCCTGTCGTCCGCCCCAGCTGAGATGACGCGTGCGGTCGCTCGCACGTCCCACCGCTGACCACATGCGTCATCTCGACAGGGGAAGGGAGGGAAGGAGGGAAGGAGGGAAGGAGGGAAGGAGGGAAGGAGGGAAGGAGGGAAGGAGAAGGGGGGGACTGGCCAGGAGGAGGGAAGGGCGACGTGGAAGCGGGGAAGGGCGGGGTGAGGGGCAGGGGCAGGAGGGGTGCGGGCGCAGAGAGGAATGTCAGTGGTCGCGCCTAGACTGGATCCCACGATGAGCGAGTTTGAACTTCTGGAGCCCGGTGCTCCGTTCGGTGGTCCTTCTGCGGGCGGCGCGCCCGGCGAGGGCGGCGGCGACCCCCTGCTCGACGGGCTGAATCCCGCGCAGGAGCGCGCCGTGGTGTCGCGCGGGCCGGCACTGCTGATCGTGGCGGGCGCCGGATCGGGCAAGACCCGCGTGCTCACCCACCGCATCGCCCACCTCATCCGCAACAAAGAGGCGTGGCCGAGCCAGATCCTCGCCATCACCTTCACCAACAAGGCGGCCGCCGAGATGCGCGAGCGCATCGAGGGGCTGCTGGGCGACGGCGCGCAGGGCATGTGGATCTCGACGTTCCACTCCGCGTGCGTGCGCATCCTGCGGCGCGAGGCCGAGCGCTTCGGCTACGTGTCGGGCTTCACCATCTACGACTCGGCCGACTCGCGCGCGCTGCTCAAGCGCATCATCAAAGAACTCGACGCCGATACGTACGGATTCACGCCCGCGAACGCCGGATCGAAGATATCGAAGCTCAAGAACGAGCTGAGCGACGCCGACGACTACGCGGCGACCATGAACGAGAACGACCCGCGCGACCGCCTCTTCGTCGAGATATTCAAGATGTACGAGCAGGAGCTGCGACGCGCCAACGCCTTCGACTTCGACGACCTCATCGGGCAGACGGTGCAGCTCTTCCGCGCCCACCCCGACGTGGCGGCCGTCTACCAGCGGCGCTTCCGCCACATCCTCGTCGACGAGTACCAGGACACGAACCACGCGCAGTACTCCCTGATCCGCGAGCTCACGCGGGCCGTCGCGCCCGAGGAGGTCGACCGGCTCATGCCGCCCGCCCGAGAGCGCGAACTCGACGCGAGCGGCGGCATCCCGCCCGCCAGCCTCACCGTCGTCGGCGACAGCGATCAGTCGATCTACGCCTTCCGCGGGGCCGACATCCGCAACATCGTCGAGTTCGAGCGCGACTTCCGCGGCGCCGAGGTGGTGAAGCTCGAGCAGAACTACCGCTCCACGCAGAACATCCTCTCGGCCGCCAACGCCGTGATCGGCAACAACTTCGACCGGCAGGAGAAGAACCTCTGGACCGCCGAGGGCGACGGCGCGAAGATCGTCGGGTTCACCGGCTACTCGCAGCACGACGAGGCCCGCTTCGTCGCAGAGGAGATCGAGGATCTGCACCGTGCAGGCACCGCCTACGGCGACATCGCGGTGTTCTACCGCACCAACTCGCAGACCCGCGCCCTTGAAGAACTGCTGATCCGATCCGCCATTCCGTACCGCGTGCTCGGCGGCACCAAGTTCTACGAGCGCGCTGAGATCAAAGACGCGATGGCCTACCTGACCAGCATCGCGAACCCCTACGACCCCATCGCGTGGTCGCGCCTGCTGGGCGCCCCGAAGCGCGGCGTCGGGCCCATGGCCGAGGCGCACCTCGCCAACTTCCAGGAGGCGCAGGGCATCTCCTTCCACGAGGCGATGCTGCGCGCCGACGAGGTCGGGGCGCTCGGCCCCAAGCTGCGCGGCACTGCGCGGCAGCTCGCCGAGCTGCTCACCCGGGCCGCGCGCATGGCGGTCGGCGGGGGCGCGACCGACGACTCCGCCGAAGAGGCGCAACCGGCGCCGGTCGGCGACGTGCTCAAGCTGATCCTCGACGAGACCGAGATGATCGAGAAGCTCCGGGCCAAGCGCGACCCGCAAGACGACGCGCGCGCCGAGAACCTTGAAGAGCTCATCGCGGTCGCCCGCGAGTTCGACGCCAAGCAGCCGGGCGCCGGCCTGCTCGCCTTCCTCACCGAGGTGAGCCTCGTCGCCGCAGCCGACGATCTCGACGACACCAGCGGCACCGTCTCGCTCATGACCATGCACACCGCCAAGGGCCTCGAGTTCAAGGCCGTGTTCATCACCGGCGTCGAAGAGGGGCTGCTGCCGCACCAGATGTCGGTCGACGAGGTCGGCGGCATCAGCGAGGAGCGGCGGCTCATGTACGTCGGCATCACGCGCGCCCGAGAGCAGCTGTACCTCACGCTCGCGTCGACCCGCGCCACCTTCGGCGACATCTCCGTCGCGATGCCCTCCCGCTTCCTGCAGGAGATCCCCGAGGGGCTCATCGACTGGCGGCAGTCTCCCGGCGAGGTCACCGGCCGCGGCGGCACCGAGTCGCGCGCGCTCAACGCGCCCCGGGGCTCGTCGTCGGGCTACGGAGCGGGCGGCCCGCGATCGCGCGGGCGCATCGACTCGTCGGTGTCGTTCGGCAGCTCGGGATCGCGCGGCGGTTCGGGAGCGGCGGCGGTCAGCGAGCCCGCCAGCGGCAACATGCAGTCGGCGCTCGAGAAGTGGCGCGAGCGCAAGCGGCAGGCCAAAGCGGCGCAGGCCGCGGGCGGCGGCTTCCCCAACATGATCGGCGGCGCGGCCCGCGACAACGGCGACCTCGAACTCGCTTCGGGCGATCGCATCCGCCACGACGAGTACGGCGAGGGCCGCGTGACGAGCGTCACGGGCGTCGGTTCGAAGCGCATCGCCCACGTCGTGTTCGACGCGGTGGGGGAGCGCAAGCTGCTGGTCAAGCTCGCGCCCATCAGCAAAGTCGACTGATCGCGGTTCTCCGGGAGCCGGTCGGCGGCCCGGGGGGCGACGCGTCATCCGAGATACGGTGCATCCCGTGGCGGCTCCGTGTCGGGACCGTGTCCCGCAGCGACTCCGTGTCCCGCAGCGGGCCGAGGGCCAACCGGGTCGAGGGTCGGCGCCGTCGACCAGTGCCGGCGCCGTCGAGCGGTGACGGCGACTGCGCGCCTCACCCGATGAGGATGCGGTACTCCTGCATCATGCGCTCGAGATCCTGCTCGTCCGCGGCGATGTCGCCCTCGCCCTGCATCCATTCCCCGAGCTGCGCGCTGATCACGCCGTGCGCGAGCGAGGCCGCGAGTGTGGCCTCCCGCACGGGGGAGTCGAGCTTGGCATGCTCGGGATGGGCGAAGAGCCAGGCCGCGGCGGTGCCCGTGAGCTGGTGCGCGGACTCCATCAGCGTGACGAGCGCCATGCGGCCGGCCTCGGGTTGCTCGGCGATGAGCTGCGCGCGCAGGCGGGCCACCTCGGTGTTGACGTTGTTGTGGCCGATCGCCGCGAAGACGAGGCGCAGAATGCCGAGAGTGAGGTTCTCGGGGCAGCTGTCGAGTACCACGAACGCATCGTCGCCCTCGGGGATGCTGATCGCGCGCCCCACGATCGCGTAGTCGCGGCCGGCGAAGTAGTTGAAGAACGTGCTGCGCGAGATATCGGCCATCTCGCAGATCGCCTCGACCGTCACGTGCTCGACGCCGTGCTCGAGAGCCAGTTTCACGGCCGATGTCTCGATGGCGTTCTCGGTCGCCCGGCGCTTTCGCGCTCGCAGCCCCTCGCGTCTCGGGGTCTCGGCCTGTTCCACGTCCACCTCCGTTATCACCCGCCGCCGGAGAGGTCTGGCGCCTTGCGGCGCAGAGACCCCCGCTGGCTGCAGCTCCCTCAGCATACCGGCCGAGGCTGGGAGCCCCGTGGCCGAGAGGGTGAAGCGCAGGGTGAAGTCAGGGGGGCTCCACAAGGATGCGTGTGTACCCTGTCAGAAACCGTCAGGGCGGCGAACGGTGAGGGGAAACGCGGGGAAGGGGGAGCCATGGGGCGGTTGGCTGCGCTCATTCGGCGGCAGGACGCCCACTCCCTGTACCTCGCCTCAGCGGCGTTTCTGCTCGGCCTCACGCTGCTGGTCGACGTGGTGTTCCACAAAGACATGATCAACCCGCCCCTCACCTGGGCGCTGCTGATGTTCTGCGTGGTGGGCGGGTGCGTGGTGATCGCCTTCGGCAGGCAGGTGCCCCGCTGGATCGGCATCCTGAGCGTGCTGATCTTCATCGTCGCCGAGACCTACTACCTCAGCCTCCCCGATGATCCGCAGTCGGTCATCTCGTCGGTGCAGCAGCTGCCGGTGGTCGCGTTCTACCTGGGGTGGTTCGTGCGGCCGCGGCTCGCGGTAGCGTTGATCGTCGTCTGCCTCCTGGTCTTCGGTGCGACGATGTGGACGAACCCGCTGCTCTGGGCCGACGGCATCATCGGCGCCCCGGTCGGCGTGCACGCCCTGCTGGCGCTGCTCTTCTGCTTCGGGGCGGGCATGTACCTGTGGCGCCGGCAGGCCCACGCCGCGACGATCGATCCGCTGACGGGGGCCTACCACCGGCAGGCGCTGGTGGACCGGGTGGCGCAGCGGCTGCAGCGCAGGTCGACGCGACGGGATCCGTTCTGCCTCGTGCTCATCGACTTCGACGACTTCAAGCATCTCAACGACAGCAGGGGTCATGCCGCCGGCGATGCGGCGCTGTTCGACACGACCGCCGTGTGGCGCGATGAGTTGCGGACGGGCGACGTGATCGGCCGGATCGGCGGCGACGAGTTCGCGCTGCTGCTGCCGCACGTGAAGGTCGAGGGAGCCCGCGCCATCGTGGAGCGCTTGAAGAGGGCTTCGCCCTACCCGTGGTCGGCGGGGATCTCGCAGTCGGGGATCGGAGACACCCCCGATTCGATGCTCGCACGCGCGGACCGGGGGCTGTACCGCGAGAAGCTGGCGCGGCCGGGGCGGCGGGTGCGAAGCGATGGATAGGCTGCTGACCGATGCGGTGGCGGGGGACCTGGAACGCGCGCGGGCGCTGCTGCGTCGCTTCGTGCGATGGCAGACGCCGTTCTCGACGGTGAGCGCGCTGATCCCGCTGATGCTCGTGGTCGTGTTCGCCTCCGATCTGCTGATCGGGCATCCGCACATCGAGCGGCGCATGGTGGTGGTCTGGCTGATCGTGTACCTCGTGCTGACGGTGATCCCCCTCGTGCTCGGCAGACGCTACCCGCTGTGGGCCGGTCTCGTCGTGGTCGCGGGGATGGAGGCCTGGTCGAGCTACTTCATGCTGTTCTCCCGCCACAGCCATACCGAGATCAACGCGCTGCTCGAGTTGCCGCTCGTGGCGCTGTACGTGGCGTGGTTCTATCCGACCGTCATCGCGTGGACGTTCATCGTGCTGAGCATGGCGAGGGTGTGGAGCACGCTGATCTGGCATCCGGAGATGGGCAGCGGGATCGGGTCACCGGTCATCATGATCGGCTATGCGGTGATCATCATGCTGTTCTGCTTCGAGGGGGCCCGCGCGGTGCGGCGTCAGCTCTTCGCGCAGGCGAACACCGATCCGTTGACGGGGGCGCTGAACCGCCGCGGGCTCGCCGAGGCGGGCCCGCGCGCGGTGCGGCGGGCCCGGCGCACCGAGGAGCCGCTGGCGGTCGCGGTGGTCGACTTCGACAACTTCAAGCGGGTGAACGACGCCGGGGGCCACGCCGCCGGCGACGCCGCCCTGCGCGAGTCGGCGCGCGGGTGGTCGGCGATGGTCGGTATGCGCGGCAGCGCGGGCCGTGGCGGCGGGTTCGTGGTGCGGCTCGGGGGCGATGAGTTCGCGCTCGTGGCGCGAACCGGCGCGGCGGAGCTCGAGGAGAGGCTGCACCGTGCGCACGAGGAGTCGTCGTTCTCCTGGTCGTGGGGAGTGGTGGCGGTGCAGACCGGCGAGGAACTGGACGATGCGATCGCGCGAGCCGACGGCGAGCTCTACCGCGGCCGCGGCGCCGGGCTCTCGCGCTGAGCCCGCGGGCCGGGATGCGTCCATGTCGCGGTGATAGACTCTGCGACTGGTCGACTTATCTCGACGTCGAGACATTTTTCTGCCTCGGACACCTAAGACTCCAAGCAAAGGACAGTACGTGGATCTGTACGAGTACCAGGCACGAGACCTTTTCGAGCGATACGGGGTGCCGGTGCTTGCCGGCGTCATCGCGGATACGCCGGAGGAGGCGCGCGCCGCGGCCGAGAAGCTCGGCGGCGTGGTCGTGGTCAAGGCTCAGGTGAAGACCGGCGGTCGCGGCAAGGCCGGCGGCGTGAAGGTCGCCAAGAACCCCGACGAGGCGTTCGAGGCGGCGCAGTCCATCCTCGGTCTCGACATCAAGGGGCACGTGGTGAAGCGCGTGATGGTCGCCGCCGGAGCCGATATCAAGCAGGAGTTCTACTTCTCCGTGCTGCTGGATCGCGCCAACCGCTCGTACCTCTCGCTGTGCTCGGTCGAGGGCGGCATGGAGATCGAGCAGCTGGCGGTCGAGAAGCCGGAGGCGCTCGCGCGCATCGAGGTCGACCCGATCGTCGGTATCGACGCCGCGAAGGCCGAGGAGATCGCCCGCGCCGCGAAGTTCCCCGAGGAGCTCGTCGGCAAGGTCGTTCCCGTCTTCCAGAAGCTGTACGAGGTGTACTCGGGTGAGGACGCCACCCTGGTCGAGGTGAACCCGCTGGTGCTCACCGGTGGGGGCGAGATCATCGCGCTCGACGGCAAGGTGTCGCTCGACGCGAACGCCGATTTCCGCCACCCCGAGCACGAGGCGCTCGAGGACAAGGCGGCCGAGGATCCGCTGGAGGCGAAGGCCAAGGCCCAGGATCTCAACTACGTGAAGCTCGACGGCGAGGTCGGCGTGATCGGCAACGGCGCGGGCCTCGTGATGTCGACGCTCGACGTGGTCGCCTACGCGGGTGAGAACCACGGCGGTGTGAAGCCCGCCAACTTCCTGGACATCGGCGGCGGCGCCTCGGCCGAGGTGATGGCGGCCGGCCTCGACGTGATCCTCGGCGATCCGCAGGTGAAGTCGGTCTTCGTCAACGTCTTCGGCGGCATCACCGCGTGCGACGCGGTGGCCAACGGCATCGTGGGCGCGCTGCAGAAGCTGGGCGACTCGGCCAACAAGCCGCTCGTCGTGCGGCTCGACGGCAACAACGTCGAGGAGGGGCGCCGCATCCTCGAAGACGCCGCGCACCCGCTGGTCACGCTGGCCGCCACCATGGACGAGGGCGCCGACAAGGCCGCCGAGCTGGCGAACGCCCGCTGATCCGCTCCGAGACTGCACTGACGCTAGGAAAGAAGTAACACCATGTCGATCTTCCTGAACAAGGATTCCAAGGTCATTGTCCAGGGCATCACGGGCGGCGAGGGCACCAAGCACACCGCGCGCATGCTCGCGTCGGGCACCGACATCGTCGGCGGGGTGAACGCGCGCAAGGCCGGCACCACGGTGACGCACACCGACCAGCACGGCGCCACCGTCGAACTGCCCGTATTCGCCACCGTCGCGGAGGCCATGGAGAAGACGGGGGCCGACGTGTCGGTCGCCTTCGTGCCCCCGGCCTTCACCAAGGACGCCGCCGTCGAGGCCATCGACGCGGGCATCGGCCTGCTGGTGATCATCACCGAGGGTGTGCCCGTCAAGGACTCGGCCGAGCTGTGGGCTCACGCCAAGGCCACCGGGAACAAGACCCGGATCATCGGCCCGAACTGCCCCGGCATCATCACGCCCGACGAGGCGCTCGCCGGCATCACGCCCGCGACGATCACGGGCAAGGGCCCCATCGGCCTCGTCTCGAAGTCGGGCACCCTGACCTACCAGATGATGTACGAGCTGCGCGATCTGGGCTTCTCGACCGCCATCGGCATCGGCGGAGACCCCGTCATCGGCACGACGCACATCGACGCTCTCGAGGCGTTCGAGGCCGATCCGGAGACGAAGGCGATCGTGATGATCGGCGAGATCGGCGGCGACGCCGAGGAGCGCGCGGCCGAGTTCATCAAGGCCAACGTGACGAAGCCGGTCGTCGGCTACGTCGCGGGCTTCACCGCGCCGGAGGGCAAGACCATGGGCCACGCCGGCGCCATCGTGTCCGGCTCGGCCGGTACCGCCCAGGCGAAGAAGGAGGCTCTCGAGGCCGCCGGCGTGAAGGTGGGCAAGACCCCCACCGAGACCGCCGAGCTGCTGCGGCAGGTGTTCAACGCGCTGTAACCGCGTCGATCTGCGAGGCTCCCATCCCCGATCCGGTCGGGGATGGGAGCCTCGTGCGTTGCGGGCGACTGCGAAGCGAGTCGGTGCCGGTCGCCGCGGCTCGGCACCGAGAGGCGAATTTCGCAGGTGCATTCGCGGATCCGCATGCGAAAGCCGCCTTTCGAAGAGGAAGCGGATGGAGGTGCACTGATCCGCCCGCGGGAGACGCAGCCGGCGGATCCTCAGCCCCGCGGGCGGTCGAACGCCTCGCGAAGCGCGGGCTCGAGCTCGGGGTAGGCGAACGCGAAGCCGGCCTCCGCGAGTCGCTGCGGCAGCACCCACCGGCTCTTGAGCACGAGCTCGGTCTCCGTGCGGATCCCGATCGCGCCGATCTCCAGCGCCCAGCGGGGCGTCGGGGGCCCGAATCGCACGCCGAGCACGCGTCGTACCGTCGCCATGAACTCCCGATTGTCGACGGGGTGCGGGGAGCTCGCATTGATCGGGCCGTCGAGTTCGGGGTGCCGTTCGAGAAAGTCGATGACCCGCGCCACGTCCTCGATGTGCACCCAGCTGAACCTCTGCCGGCCGCGGCCCGCGCCGCGCGCGTGAGCGGTGCCGGCGGCTCGGCGGGCGCGGCTCACCGGCCACGGTCCGTCGTGCTGCGGGCCGCCCAGACCGAGCCGGGCGAGGCGCCGCAGCGGACCCAGCACACCGCCGTGCCCGAGCACGATGGCGCTGCGCAGCGCCACTCTGCGCGTGCCGGGCAGCTCGTCGCGGAAGAGCGCGCGCTCCCACGTCTTCGCGACGTCCACGGAGAAGCCCGCGCCGATCTCGCCGTCCCGTTCGGTCATCGGCCGGTCCTCGGCATGGCGGTAGACGGTCGCGGTCGCGGCGTTGACCCACAGCGGCGGGGGCGCCGCCGCGCGGGCGACGGCGCGCGACAGCTCCGCGGTGGTCTCGAGGCGGGAGCGGAAGATCTCGGCCCGGTTGGCGGGGGTGTATCGGCAGTTCACGCTCTTCCCCGCGAGCCCCACCACGAGGGCTGCGCCGTCGACGGCGGCGGCGATTCCTCGCTCGTCTCCCCAGTGCAGATCAGATCCGGAGCGCCCGATCGTCACGACCTCGCGGCCCTCGCCGCGGGAGCGGTCGGCGAGGTACCGTCCCATGAAGCCCCCGGCGCCGCCGATGACGACGCGGCCGCGGTCGGGTTCGGGATCGCGGTCGGAGTCGGGTCCGGGGGCGTTCGCGTGCGCGGTCATGCGGCCAGCCTACGAGGCGGCGACGCGGCGCGCGGCCCGCGCGCCGGAATCGTGCTCCGGCTCGGGCGTCGCGGTGAGAAGCGCGCCCCGCGCTCACTACACTGGACCGCATGAGCGAACCCCAGGGAGCACACCTCGTCGGCAGCATCAACTTCGACGACGCCGAGACCACGATGCGCACCGCCGCCGAGCACCTCGGCGACCGGTTGAAGCGCATCCCGGACGGCGAGGTGGGGGAGCGCTTCCACTGGATCGTGTTCCAGGCCGACCGTCTGGGCGCGACCGACGGCATCGAGCGCGTCGGCGACGAGCCGATCCCGCTGCGCATGCTCGATATGCGGCCGGTGCGCCTCGCCGAGGGGGTGCGCGCCGCCGATCTCAGCCTGCCGCCGCTCGGCTACGCCGACGCCGCGCTCGAGTCGTTCGCCGTCTTCTCGCGGCTGAAGGGCGAGGGCGCGATCCCGGCCGGCACCCGCTTCCAGGTGTCGCTGCCCACGCCGCTCGGGGTGGTCGGCAGCTTCGTGCGGGCGGCGGATCGCGTCGAGTTCGAGCCGGTCTACGAGCGCGCGCTCGCCGCCGAACTCGACCGCATCCTCGTGGAGATCCCGCACGACGAGCTCGCGATCCAGTGGGATGCGGCCCTGGAGTTCGCGATGCTGGAGCAGCAGACGAGCTTCACGGGGCAGCCCTACGAGTGGTTCGACGACGTCTGGGCCGGCACGAGCGAGCGGCTCGCCCGCCAGATCGACCGGGTGCCCGGCGATGTCGAGGTGGGCGTGCACCTGTGCTACGGCGACGTGGCCGAGAAGCACTTCGTCGAGCCGCGCGACACCGCGAATCTGGTGCGCTTCGCGAATCTCGTGGTCGCGGCCGCCGAGCGCCCCCTCACCTGGCTGCACCTGCCGGTGCCGATCGAGCGCGACGACGCCGACTACTTCGCGGCGCTCGCGGGGCTCGCGATCCCGCAGCAGACCGAGCTCTACCTCGGCCTCGTGCACCGCGAGGACGGCGCGGAGGGCGCCGAGCGTCGCATCGCGGCCGCGCAGCAGCACGTGGCGCGACCCTTCGGCGTCGCCACCGAGTGCGGTTTCGGCCGCGCCCCGGAGGGAACCACGATCCCGCTGTTCGAGACGCACCGGGCGGTCGCGACCGCCTGGTAGGCCGGGCCGAGCCGACGCTCAGCCGATGATCGGCAGGTCGATCCCGAGCTGCGTGGCGCCGGATCGGGCGAGCAGGAAGCCGATGATGCCGAGGATCCATGCCGTGTTCTCGGCGCCCGTGCGCTGCATCCACCCGGTGAGGCGGTGCAGCGGCCGTTCGACGGCGCGGGCGGCGAGCACGCGCGCCGCCAGCAGGATCAGGGCGGGCAGGATCATCACGATGCAGTAGCCCGCGAGCATCGCGAAGCGGGCGGGCATGCCGATGGGGGCGTCGGCCAGCATCGTCATGCCGATGAGGTAGGGGAGCATGCCCGCCACCTCGGCGAGGCCCGCGGCGAGGGCGACGCTCACGACCGCGGCGCGACTCGTGCCGTCGGCGAGCAGACGGTCGCGCCAGCGCAGGATCCGCCCGCTCGTCTGCGCCGCCGGGCTACCGTCCGAGAGCGCCGCGGCTTTCCGCTTGCGCGCGTCCGACACTCCGATCGCGATGCCGCTCGCGAGCAGCGCGAGCCCGCCCACCAGCAGCACGACCCGGCCGAGCGTCGAGCCGAGGAAATCGCGGCCCGCGTCGATGACGTTGACGAGCCCCAGTGTGAAGAGCACGCCGATCGCGAGGTAGAACAGCGTGATCGTGCCGAGGTACAGCAGCACGCGGGCGATCCGGGGCCGCCCCGGCGCGATGAGGAGGAACAGCGGGATCAGCAGGGTGCCGACGCTGAGCCCGTCGAGCAGGGCGAGCAGCGCGAGGGCGAGGGGCAGCGGGACATCGGCGAGGATCGGGAGCTGGGCGGTGACGAGCATGCCGCCACTCTCGCGGCTGCGCCCCGCGCGCGCATCGGCGGAAAGCAGGATGCGGTCTCATCCTTTGGTCGGAGACGAATGTCCGAGGCTGCTGCTTGGATGGGAGCATGATCACTGAGACGGAGCGGCCCCGCGGTGTGTTCCGAGCGCTCGCCGATCGGCCGGCGGCGCTCGCGGGCAGCTACCTGCTGCTCGCGATCGTGCTCGCGGCGCTCGGGTGGTCGGGGCTGTGGAGCATGTTCTCGCTGCTGCCGGACCGGGTATCGCCGTGGTGGGGGCTGGCGACGGCTGCGCCCGCCTGCGCGCTCGTGCTGCTGAGGCGCCGCGCGCCGCTGGCGGGGCTCGTCGCCGCCGCGATCGTCTTCGTCGCCGACCTGCTCACCGTCGGTGGGCTCGTGCCGCTGCTCGTGCTGCTCGAGCTCTTCCACGCGCGCACGGTGCGGCTCGCCCCGGCCCGGCGCAGGCGCATGCTCTGGGTGATGATCGTGAGCACGCTCGCGCTCGTGGTGAGCGCCCTCGCGCTCGCCGACGACCCGCGCGAAGCGGTGATGGTGGGCATCCAGTTCGTGGGGCTCGCCGGGCTGACGTACTGGTACGCGAACTCGGTGGCGCAGTCGCGGGAGCTGGTCGCGCTCTACCGGCAGCGCGCCGACGACACGGCCCGGCTCGCAGCGCTCGACCGCACCGCCGCGGTGCAGGGGGAGAGGGATCGCATGGCCCGCGAGCTGCACGACGTGGTCGCGGGGCACATCTCCGCGATCGCGATCCGCAGCGAGGCCGCGCTCGGTCTGCAGACGGGCGACGCCGAGGAGACGCAGGAGCGGCGGGCCCTGCGGGCGATGCGCGACGCGAGCCTCGAGGCCCACGGCGCGCTGCGCACCATGATTCAGGTGCTGCGGTCGGGCGAGAGCGACTTCCAGCTGCCGCCCGGCCGGGCCGGCCTGCCCGGGCTGGTCGAGGCCGCGAACGGCTCGGGGGTCGCCGCGACGCTCAACGACGAGGGAGGCGGCGGGCTGCCCGCGCAGCTCGATCAGGCCGTGGGCAGCGTGGTGCGCGAGGCGCTCGCGAACAGCGTGCGCCACTCGTCGGGCGCCGATGTCGACGTGCGGCTGTCGAGGGGCGAGGGCGAGGTGCGCGTCAACGTGGTCTCGCGCGGCGGCTCCGCCCTCGCCAGCCCCGCGCTCGCGGGCAGCGGCATGGGGCTCGAACTGCTGCGGGAGCGCGTGCGCGCGCTCGGCGGCGAGCTGTTCGCCGGGCCGGAGGGCGCCGGCGTGTGGGCGGTGCGCGCGCGACTGCCCGAGCAGGAGGGGGCGTGCGCGCGACTGCCCGAGGAGGGGGCGGCGTGAACGCGGCGGGCGGTGAGCGGGCTGCGGCGGCGGGGCTCGGCGGAGCCGGGCAGACGCCTCCGAGTGTGCTGCTCGCCGACGACCACGGCATGATCCGCGAGGGCCTCCGCATGATCCTCGAGACCCACGGCGTGACCGTGGTGGGCGAGGCCGGTGACGGAGCGGCCGCGATCCGCAACGCGGCCGCGCTGCGCCCCGACGTCGTGCTCATGGACCTGCGCATGCCGGGCGTCGACGGCGTCGAGGCCACCCGTCGCATCGTCGCCGACGGCAGCGCCGAGGTGCTGGTGCTCACGAGCTTCGACGAGGACGAACTGGTGCTCGCGGCCATCCGAGCGGGTGCCGCGGGCTTCCTGCTGAAGACCACCGAGGCGGCCCCGCTCGTCGACGCGGTGCGACGAGTTGCCGCCGGGGAGGGCGTGCTCGACCCCCGCGTGACCCGCCGCGCGCTCGCCGCACTCGCGCAGGCGCCGCAGGCGACCGCGCCGGCGCCGCTGCCGGGCCTCGAACAGCTCACGGCTCGAGAGCGGCAGGTGCTCGACGCGATGCGCGCGGGCCGCTCGAACGCGGGCATCGCGGCCCGACTCGGCATCTCGGTGCCGACCGTCAAGACCCACGTCTCGAGCATCCTGGTCAAGCTCGGCGCCGAGAACCGCGCGCACGCGGCGGCGCTCGCGCGAGACGCGCAGCTCGATGCCGGGGTCGGGGCCACCGACGACCCTCGCCCCGAGCGCCGCGCGAGCGGCGGCGGATCCGTGCGCGAACGCTGACGTAGAATAGTGGGGTTGCGCGGGCAGAGCCGCGCGCTCGCGCCGATCCCGGCGTCTCGTCAGCCGATCCGCGGCCTCGGTCGCACGGCATCCCCTGAAAGGACCCCCGTGACCAGCCGTCTGCTCCGCTCGTTCTCAGTCACCGCCGCAGCCACCGCCGTCCTCGCCCTCGGCCTCACCGGATGCGCCGGCGGGGCGTCGACCGAGTCCGGGCAGCAGGGCGCCGCCGGCGAGACGATCCGCATGGGCACCCAGCCGTGGCTCGGCTACGGCCAGTGGTACGTCGCCGACGATCAAGGCTTCTTCGACGACCGCGGCGTCGACGTGGAGCTGTCGAGCTTCAACGCCGACGCCGACGTGAACGCCGCGCTCGCCGCCGGCCGCCTCGACATGGCCAACGTGGGTGCGCAGGCCGCGCTGCAGTTCATCGAGCAGGGTGTCGACGTGTCGATCGTGCTGCTGCTCGACTCGGCCACCGAGGCCGACGCGATCCTCGCGGGCGAGGGCATCGCCGACGTCGCCGACCTCGCGGGCAAGAAGGTCGCGTTCGAGCGGGGCGCGACGAGCGAGATCCTGCTCGCCGAGGCACTCGACGAGGCCGGCATGAGCTTCGACGACATCGAGGTGGTCGAGTCATCGGCCGACCAGGTCGCCCCGATCCTGCTCGCCGGGCGGGTGGATGCCGGCGTCACCTACGAGCCCTACATCAGCGAGGCCCTCGGAGCCGGGCAGGGCGTCGGCACCGTCGCGACCGCGGGCGAGTACCCCGGCCTCATCACCGACGTGCTCGTGGTGCGCAACGACGTGCTCGAGCAGCGCCCCGACGAGGTGACCGAGGTGCTCGCGGCATGGGACGACGCCGTGGCCTTCTACGGCGAGCACACCGACGAGGCCCGCGCCGTCATCGCGGCGGGCGTCGGCTCGGATGTCGCCGACCTCGAGACCGCGTTCGACGGCGTGCACTTCTACACGCTCGCCGAGAACCGCGAGCTGCTGAACGGCGACTACGTCGCGCAGACGCTGCCCGCCCTCGTCGAGGTCGCGCAGCGCATCGGCCTCATCTCGGGCGACGTCGACGCGGGCAGCACGATCCGCACCGACTTCCTCGGAGAGTAACCCGGCCAGGCATGTCCCGCAACGACTCAGCCTCCGCCGCGCGGCGCCCCCGTCGCCGCGCCCGCATCGGCCGCACGCTCGGCAGGCCCGCCTATCTGGCGACCGCCGTCGGCACGTTCGTGGTGCTCATCGTCGTGTGGACGCTCGCGAGCGCGACGGGACTCGCCGACCCCATGTTCCTGCCCGGGCCGGGGGCGGTGCTCGGGGCCCTCGCCGAGCAGGCGGCGAACGGCGAGCTGTGGGCCGACATCGGCATCAGCTCGTTCCGCATCCTGATGGGCTTCGTCATCGCCACGCTGATGGCGGTGCCGATCGGCACGCTGATGGGTGTGAACGCGCGCGCCGAAGCGGCGCTCGAGCCGCTCATGGACTTCATCCGCTACATGCCGGTGGTCGCCTTCGTGCCGCTCACGATCGTGTGGGTGGGCATCGAGGAGAGCCAGAAGTTCCTCATCATCTGGATGGGCACCTTCTTCCAGCAGGTGCTGATGGTGGCCGACGCGGTGCGGCGCACGCCCCGCAACCTCGTGAGCCTGGGGGAGACGCTCGGGCTGAGCTGGGCGCAGCTGCTGATCCGCATCGTGGTGCCGTCGGCGATGCCGCGCATCTGGGATGCGCTGCGGATCACGCTCGGCTGGGCGTGGACGTGGCTGGTGGTGGCCGAGCTGGTGGCCGCGTCGAGCGGCATGGGCTTCCGGATCACGGTGGCGCAGCGCTTCTTCCAGACGGACCTCATCATCGGCTACGTGTTCGTGCTGGGGCTGCTCGGCCTCGTGCTCGACCAGGTGATGCGCGCCGCCGGGCGCCGCATGTTCGCGTATCAGGAGGGCCGGGCATGAGCGGGCAGGATCGGGCGGCGGCCCCCAAGCTGCGCATCAGCGGCCTGGTGAAGCGCTTCGGCAGCGGCGACCGGGCGGTGACGGCGCTCGAGGGCGTCGATCTCGAGGTGGGCGAGAACGAGTTCGTCTCGATCGTGGGGGCGTCGGGCTGCGGCAAGTCGACGCTGCTCTCGCTGGTCGCGGGTCTCGAAGAGCCGAGCGCGGGCACGATCGAGGTGAGCGGCCGCGAGGTCGCGGGGCCGGGTCGGGATCGCGGGGTCGTGTTCCAGCAGGCGACGCTCATGCCGTGGCTGACGGTGCAGCAGAACGTGGAGTTCGCGCTGCGCGGGGAACCGGGGTTGACGCGCGGCGACCGGGCGGATCGGGCTCGTGAGTTCCTGGGGCTGGTGGGACTCGAGGGGTTCGAGCGCTCCTATCCGGCGCAGTTGTCCGGTGGCATGCAGCAGCGCGTGGCGCTGGCCCGCTCGCTCAGCTACGGGCCCGACATGCTGCTCATGGACGAACCGTTCGGCGCGCTCGACGCGCTGACCCGGCGCACCATGCAGGAACTGCTGCTCGAGGTGTGGGAGCAGCATCGGCTGACGGTGCTGCTCGTCACCCACGACATCGACGAGGCCGTGGTGACGAGCGACCGCGTGGTCGTGATGAGCCCGCGCCCGGGTCGGGTGCGGCGCATCGTCGACGTGCCGATCCCGCGCCCGCGCACGCTCGCCTCGGAGCGCACCCCCGAGTTCCAGGGGCTGAGCGACGGCATTCTCGGGCTCATCCGCGACGCGCCTCACGCCGGGTGAAGCGGCGGCGCCTCCGGGAAGCGGAGTAAGCTGCTGGCGATGAGAGCCATAGTCACCGCCGTGGTCGCCGCGATCGAGGCGGCGGCCGTCGCCTTCGCCGGGTTCGCGGTGGTCGCGGTACCCGCGCTGCTGCTGTGGATGGTCGTGTTCGGGCTCGCAGCGGAGCCGGCAGCGGTGATGGCCGGGATCGCTGGCGTCTGGCTGCTGGCCCACTGGGTGCCGATGCAGTTCGAGATCGACGCGCAGACGGCGCTGGGCCTCGGCCTCGCCCCCGAACCGATCGCGGTCGTGCTCTCGCTCGCCCCGCTCGGGGTCACCGTGCTCACGGCGGCGCTCGCGGCCCGCGCCGGCTGGCGCTTCGGGGGGCGCGGCGGCTCCGGCGCCGCCGGTGCGCTGGGCGGTGCGCTGGGCTTCGGCGCCGTCTCGTTCGCGGCTGCCACACTGGCGGCCCCGCTCGCGGTGTGGCCGCTGTGGCTCTCGGCGCTCGTGCCGGCGCTCTGCTACGGCGCCGTCTCGACGGCGGCGTTCGCGGCGCGCGCGGTGCGCGACGAGCACGGCTGGTGGCGTGCGTGCACGCGTGCGGCGCAGCGCGGGGTGGAGCGGATCGGCGCCTCCGGCGCGGCTGCGGTGCTGCCCGCTCGCGCGGCCGAGACCGTGCGGCTCGCGGCCGCCTCGCTCGCGGCCCTCGTCGGGATCGCCGCTCTCGCACTGTCGGCCGCGATCGTGGTGGGCTACCCGCACGTGATCGCGCTGACGCAGGGCCTGCACCTCGACCCGCTCGGTTCGACGCTCGTGTTCCTCGTGCAGCTGGCGCTGCTGCCCGTGGCGCTGATCTGGGGCGCCGCGTGGGTGACAGGGGCCGGGTTCTCGGTGGGCGCCGGCAGTTCGGCGACCCCGTTCGAAGCTCTGCTCGGGCCGCTGCCCGCCCTGCCGCTCTTCGGCGCGATCCCGCAGGGCTGGGGCGGCCTCGGTGCGCTCGCCCCCGCCGCGCTGGTGCTCGTCGGCGTCGCCGTCGGGGTGCTCTTCGCCCGCAGACCGCAGCAGCGGCGCGCGAGCTGGACCGCCGCCCTCGTCACGCCCGTCCTGGCCGCAGCGCTCGTGGGCCTCGCTGTGGCGGCGCTGTGCGGGCTCGCGAGCGGCTCGCTCGGCCCGGGGCGCCTCGAGACGGTCGGGGCCGATCCGTGGCTCGCGGGCGGCCTCGCCGCCGCCGAGCTGGGCGGTGGGCTGCTGCTCGGCGTTTCCGCGGCCCGCATCGACCTGCAGCGCATCAGGGCGGCGCTGCCCGAGGCCGTGAAGGCCGTGAACGAGCGAGTGCGGCCGCCTCGAGCCGGCGAGGGGTCGCGCGGGGCTGCCGAGGGGCTGCCGGTGCTCGACGGGCTCGACCGGTTCGACGGCGGCATCCGGCGATCCGCGGCGCGGGCGGCGGGGGGCGAGAGCTCCGACGACGAGACCGTCGACCTCTCCGACGCGGCGCTCGTGGATTCGGCGGGTCGCGCGCCTCACCCGGGGGCGCCCCGCGAACCCGAGGGCGCGACGCGATCGGCGGGCTCCGCCGCGCTCGCCGACGCCGCGGGCTCCGACGCCTTCGACACGGAGGCGTACGACGCCGACGCCTTCGACACCGAGGCGTATGGCACCGAGGCGTATGGCACCGAGGGGTACGACTCCGACGCGTCCGGAGGCGCCGCCGTCGACGGCCCGGCCGCCGAGGGGGACGGCGCCGACGCGGGCCCCGCCGAGACCGGAGATGCCGACGCCCACGACGCTGATAACGGCGACCCCCATGACACCGAGGCGCTGCTGCGCGCCTACTCCTGGGACGAACGACAGACGGGGGCGGGCGATCCCGAGCCTCCGCGCCCGACCCGCCGCTGGGGCCGTCGCAAGCGCTAGGCGTGGTCTCGGAGCGTGCGCGCATGCTCTAAGCTGGAGATGCAATCCACGGGAGTCCCGACGCGCGGGGCTGAGAGGGAGCACGCGAGCTCCGACCGTTCAACCTGATCTGGTTCATTCCAGCGGAGGAAGGAAGCCTTCAATGACGCCCGCACCCACGTCCACATTCGCCGCCCGCGCCCGTCGCGCAGCGGCCCCCGTCGTCGCGCTCACCGCGGTCTGCGGTCTCGCGCTGACCGGCTGCTCGGGGTCGGCCCCCGGCGACGCCCCGGCCGAGACCGATACGGTCACGCTCGTCGTGCACGACTCGTTCCCGAACGAGGAGTTCGCCGAGGCCGCGAGCGCCGCGACCGGATACGACGTCGAGGTGATCTCGGCCGGCGACGGCGGCGAGCTCACCAACAAGCTCGTGCTCACCGCGGGCGCCCCCATCGCCGACGCGTTCTTCGGCGTCGACAACATCTTCGCCTCGCGACTCGTCGAGAACGACGTGGCCCTGGCCTACCGCCCCGCCGAGTTCCCCGAGAGCGGGATCCCGTACGCGATCCTCGAGGGCGAGCATGCGGATGCCGGGTTCGCGCTCACGCCCGTCGACCACGGCGCCACCTGCATCAACATCGATCCGGCCTGGTTCGCCGAGCAGGGGCTCGCGGAGCCCGCCACGTACGAGGATCTCGCGAAGCCCGAGTACCAGGGCCTCACCGCGCTGCTCGACCCGACCGCCTCGTCGACGGGCGCCTCCTTCCTCGTGGGCACCGTCGCGGCGTTCGGCGAGGACGGCTTCGCCGACTACTGGAAGAGCCTCACCGACAACGGCGCGCGCATCGAGCAGGGTTGGAGCGATGCCTACTACGGCCAGTTCACGCAGGGCGGCGAGGGTGGCACCAAGCCGATCGTCGTCTCCTACGCGTCGTCGCCGGCGTTCACCGTGAACGAAGATGCCACCGAGAGCAGTACCCGCGCGCTGCTCGACACCTGCACCCGCCAGGTCGAGTACGCCGGTGTGCTGAAGGGCGCCGCCAACGAGGCGGGCGCGAAGGCCGTCGTCGACTACCTCGTGTCGCACGAGTTCCAGCAGACGATCCCCGACGCCATGTACATGAGCCCCGTCGACGCCTCGGTCGAGATGCCCGAGGCGTGGGCGAAGTTCGCCCCCGAGCCCGCAGCGGATCAGACCCACGACCTCGCCCCCGACGAGATCGAGCGCGGGCGCGAGGGCTGGCTGAAGACCCTGGGCGATACGATCGGCCTCTGACATGCCCCCCGTCATCCCGCGCGAGCGGAGCGAGTCGCGGGAGCCCGCGACTCCTCCGTCGGGCGGGATGACGGAGAGCGGGCCGCGCGGGGCGAAGCGGGTCCGGCGCCCCGCATCCGGCACGGGCGCGTGGGCCGTCGCGGGGTGGACGCTCGCGACGGCGCTGCCGCTCGCCTTCCTCTTCGTCTTCTTCCTGTGGCCCGTGCTCTCGCTCGTCGCCACCGGCTTCACCGACGACGGCCGGCCCGACTTCGGTGCCGTGCCCGAGGTGTTCGGCGCCGCCCGCACCTGGCGGGTCATCGGCCAGACCCTGCTGCAGGCGGGGCTCGCCGCGGCGCTCGCCGTCGTGCTCGGGGTGCCCGCGGCGTACGTGCTCTACAAGCTCGAGTTCCCCGGCCGCACGCTGCTGCACGGGCTCATGACCGTGCCGTTCGTGCTGCCCACCGTGGTGGTGGGCGTCGCCTTCAGCGCACTCTTCGGACCGGCCGGGCCGCTCGAATGGATGGGCCTCGACCGCACGCTCACGGTGCTGGTGCTCGCCCTCGTGTTCCCGAACGTCGCCGTCGTCGCCCGCACTGTCGGCAGCTTCTGGGCCCGGCTCGACGACAGCTCCGCGATGGCCGCCCGGGTGATGGGAGCGGGGCGCATCCGCGCCTGGCTCACCGTCACCCTGCCGGCCCTCGCCCCCGCCCTCGCCTCGGCGGCGGCCCTCGTCTTCCTCTTCTGCTCGACCTCGTTCGGCATCGTGCTGATCCTCGGCGGGCGCGAGTTCTCGAACGTCGAGACCGAGATCTACCGCCTCACGGTGCAGTTCCTCGACCTGCGGGGGGCGGCAGTGCTCTCGCTCGCGCAGTTCGTCATCGTGGGCGCGACGCTCGTGGTGTCGGCGCGGCTGCGGCGGGCGGGCGAGCGGGCCGTGGAGCTGCGCGAGGACGCCCCGCGCGAGAAGCGGCCGGGCCTCGTCGATCTGCCCGCGATCCTCGTCTTCTCGCTCACCGCGCTGCTGCTGCACGCCGTGCCGCTGCTCACCCTCGTGCTCCGATCGCTGCGCGACGGAGGCGGCGGCTGGACCATCGCCCACTACGCCGCACTCGTGCGGCCCCCCGCCGAGCTGCCGCTCGACGCCCCGGTCGCGCACGCGATCGGGCTCTCGATCCGCATCGCGGCCGTCGCCGCCGCGATCGCGCTGCTGCTCGGCATGCTGCTCGCGCTCGTGCTCTCGCGCAAGCCGCGCGCGCCCGGTCTGCGGCGCGCCCAGGGCCTGTTCGACGGGCTGGTGATGCTGCCCCTCGGGGTATCGGCGGTGACCCTCGGCTTCGGCCTGCTCATCACGATGCACCGCCCCCTCGGCCTCGGCTTCGACCTGCGCACCTCGGCCGTGCTGATCCCGGTCGCGCAGGCCCTCGTCGCGCTGCCGCTCGTGGTGCGCATCCTGCTGCCGGTGCTGCGCGGCATCGACGAGCGGATCCGCTTCGCGGCGGCGACGCTCGGCGCGACCCCCGTCACGGTGCTCGCCACGATCGATCTGCCGCTGCTCGGCCGCAGCGCGGGGCTCGCGCTCGGCTTCTCGTTCGCCGCTTCGCTCGGCGAGTTCGGTGCGACCTCGTTCCTCGTGCGCCCGGGCGCGCAGACGCTGCCGGTCGCGGTGGGCGAGCTCATCGGGCACCAGGCGCCCGGCAGCTACGGGGCGGGGCTCGCGGCCGCCGTGGTGCTCGGCACGCTCACCGCCGTCATCATGCTCGTGGCGGAGCGACTGCGCGTCGACGGCCGCTGGGGCGGCCGCGGCGCCCAGCGGCAGGGGGAGCTGTTCTGATGGGGGCCGGGCAGAGCCTCCGCGGGTGCTTCGACGTGCTGCTCATCGACGGGCGCTCGGGATCCGGCAAGACGTCGCTCGCCGCGCGCATCGTTCGCGAGTTCCGCGCGACCGGGGTCGACCCGCAGCTGCTGCGGGTCGAGGATCTCTACCCGGGGTGGGACGGCCTCGCCGAGGGATCCCTGGCCGTCGCCGACGTGCTCGATCGCGGGCGCTACCGGCGCTACGACTGGTACGCCGACGCCTTCGCGGAAGCACATCGGATCGAGCCCCGCGCGCCGCTCGTGATCGAGGGCTGCGGCGCGATCACGATCGACAACCTCGCTGCCGCGCGGCGCTGGGCGTCGCGGGCCGCGGGGGAGGGGGCGCTCGTGCGCAGCCTCTGGCTCGACTGCCCGGATGAGCTCCGGCGGTCCCGGGCCCTGGCCCGCGACGGCGAGAGCTACGCGCCCCACTGGGACCGCTGGGCCGCTCAGGAGGACGCGCTCTACGCCGCGCACGAGCCGTGGCGCCTCGCCGACGAGGTGCTGCGGGTCTGACGAAGCCCGTTCCGCCTCGCCCCTCCCGTGCAACTCGCCCCTCCGCGCGGTTCGTCGCCTCGGATCTCTCCCCTGTTTCGGAGGAGACCGGGGAGTCTCATCCGAAACAGGGAAGAGATCCGAAACTCGGTACGGGCGCCCGGCGAGGACGGCGGTCGCGCAGCCTCCGAGCCCGTCCGCTCCGCTCAGCAGCGCCTGCCGCGCCGGGTAGACTGGGGGCGTGCTGAAACTTGCGGTTCTGATCTCCGGCGGCGGCAGCAACCTGCAGGCGCTGCTCGACGCGGCGGCGGATCCCGAGTTCCCCGCCCGCATCGTCTGCGTCGGATCAGACACCGACGCCCCCGGCCTCGCCCACGCCGAGGCCGCCGGCGTGCCCACCTTCGTCGTGCGGCCGCGCGACTACGACGACCGCGACGAGTGGGGGCAGATGCTCTCGGCCGCGATCCAGGAGCACGGCGTGGGCACGGGGCCCGAGCCGGGCCTCGTCGTCAGCGCCGGCCTCATGCGCATCCTCCCCGCCGGCTTCGTGCGCGAGTTCTCGCCGCACCTCATCAACACCCACCCCGCCCTCCTGCCGCTCCACCCCGGAGCCCACGCCGTGCGCGACGCGCTCGCCGCCGGAGCGACCGAGACCGGCGTCACCGTGCACGTCATCGACGAGGGCGTCGACACCGGTCCCGTGCTGAGACAGGCCCGCGTCGAGATCCGCGCCGGAGAGACCGAGGAAGAGCTGCACGAGCGCATCAAGCAGCTCGAGCGCCCCCTGCTCGTGCAGACCGTGCGCGACATCGCTCTCGGGGAGCTCGACCTCGCCGAGGCCGCCCGAACCGCCCCCTAGACCGCAGGGCTCGTCGGCTGAGCCCGTCGAAGCCGAGAGCCCGCTCGACCGAACGCCCGCCCTCGACAGCATCGGGGGCGGCACGCCCCGACCCGAAGGAACCACATGGCAGTCCAGAGCCACGACCCCAGCCTCTACGAGCACCGCGACGTCGTACCGGTCACGCGCGCGCTCATCTCCGTGAGCGACAAGACCCGACTGCTCGACCTCGCCGCGGCGCTCGCCGAGGCCGGCGTCGAGATCGTCTCGACCGGCTCCACCGCGGCGACGATCCGCGAGGCGGGCCACCCCGTCACCGACGTGTCCGAGGTGACCGGCTTCGCCGAGGCGCTCGACGGCCGCGTGAAGACCCTGCACCCCGCCGTGCACTCGGGCCTGCTCGCCGACCTGCGCCTCGCCGACCACCGCGAGCAGCTCGAGCGGCTCGGCTTCGCCCCCTTCGAGCTCGTCGTGGTCAACCTCTACCCCTTCGAGCAGACCGTCGCCTCGGGCAAGCCCGCCGCCGACGTGATCGAGAACGTCGACATCGGCGGCCCCGCCATGGTGCGGGCCACCGCGAAGAACCACGCCAACACGGCGATCGTCGTCTCGCCCGGCCGGTACGACGAGGTCATCGACGCGGTGCGGGCCGGCGGCACCACCCTCGCGCAGCGCCGCTCGCTCGCGACCGAGGCCTTCGTGCACACCGCGCAGTACGACGCGGCGGTGGCCAACTGGTTCCTCGACCAGGAGGACGGCGAATGGGGAGACGCCCCCGCAGACGACGCCCCCGCCGAGGAGGGCTCGATCGACAGCATCTTCGAGACCACCGAGGGCTACGTCGGCTACGAGGTGTTCGGCCTGCGCGAGGCCGTGCTGCGCTACGGCGAGAACAGCCACCAGCGCGCCGCGCTCTTCACGGAGAACGAGGGCGCCGGCATCGCCCAGGCCACGCAGCTGCACGGCAAGGAGATGTCGTACAACAACTACGTCGACGCCGACGCCGCCCTGCGGGGCGCCTTCGACCACGAGCGCCCCGCCGTCGCGATCATCAAGCACGCGAACCCGTGCGGCATCGCCGTCGCCCCCGAGGGCGCCGCCGACCCGATCGCCGCCGCGCACGAGCTCGCGCACGCGTGCGACCCCGTCTCGGCCTTCGGCGGTGTGATCGCGGCCAACCGTCCCGTCACCGCGAAGATGGCCGAGACCGTCTCGGGCATCTTCACCGAGGTGATCGTCGCACCGGCCTTCGAACCGGACGCCCTCGCGATCCTCACTCAGAAGAAGAACGTGCGGCTGCTCGTGCTGCCCGCCGATTTCACCCCCAACCCGGTCGAGCTGCGCCAGGTCTCGGGCGGCTTCCTGCTGCAGGACGCCGACCGCAGCTTCACGCCGGCCGCCGGGTGGCGGCTCGCCACGGGCGAGCCGGCCGACGCCGACACCCTCGCCGAACTCGAGTTCGCCTGGCGCGCCTGCCGCGCCGTGAAGTCGAACGCGATCCTGCTCGCGCGGGGCGGAGCCTCGGTCGGCGTGGGCATGGGCCAGGTCAACCGAGTCGACTCCTGCCGCCTCGCGGTCGAGCGGGCGGGAGAGCGGGCGCGCGGGGCGGTCGCCGCCTCGGACGCGTTCTTCCCCTTCGCCGACGGGCTGCAGGTGCTCATCGACGCCGGTGTGCGCGCGGTCGTGCAGCCCGGCGGGTCGGTGCGCGATCCCGAGGTCATCGAGGCGGCGCAGGCCGCGGGCGTGACCATGTACTTCACCGGAGAACGTCACTTCTTCCACTGATCCGGCGCCGGAGCCGGGCCGCGACCGGCGATGATCCCGATCACCGTCGGTCCACGGCCGGGCTCCGGATCACCCGCCGCCTCACCCAGAAAGAGAGAACATGGAAATCGTCAAAGGCATCCTGGTCGTGCTGCACCTCGTCGGCTTCGGCGCGGTGTTCGGCAGCACCCTCGCCCAGCTGCCGGCCGTGAAGCAGGCCCGCGCCCGCATCACCCCGGGCATCCTGCACGGAGCCTCGCTGCTCTTCGCGACCGGACTGCTGCTGGTCGCGTCGATCTACATGCTCTTTTCGCTTGGTTTTTCACGGCGAGGTGCACAACCCGGATCGAGTGCTGTACGGCCGCATCCCGGGCTTCCGCCTGTCCGAACTCGGGCACCGCATGGCCGAGGCNGGCGTGGTGCAGAAAAGCCCTTCGAAAAGATGATCGTGGTCATCCTGCTGAACCGCAAGAAGGAGAGCGTGTCGGGCGGTGTGCTCGGCGCGATCGCCGGGCTGTCGCTGCTGAACGTCGCGCTGGCGGTGCTCTGGCACTGAGCGCCGCACCTCCGAGCATCGGCCCGACTCCGTCCCACCGAGAAGCCCGTTATCCGGGGCGTTCGTGAGACGGAGTCGGGCCGATGCTCGATAGAGGGCGGTGGCGGCGCGGTGGTCGGGCGGTGGCGGCGCGGTGCTGCGAGCGCGGTGCTGCGGACGCGGCACCGTGCGGAACGCAAAACCGTGGGGGGATGCGCCGCGCACCGTACAGGGCGTCTCCAGGACCGCGTGCGGATCCGACGCTCCGAGGCTCAGCCGTCTGCGCGCTGCAGCGTGCCGATCTCGCCGCCGTCCTCGTCGAGCAGGGTGAGCGTGTCACCCGAGAGCTCCGCCGATCGGGCGAGACCGAGCCACGTGTCGACGCCCTCGCAGTACATGAGCGTCGAGTGCATGTTGCCGAGGTCGATCGAGTCTCCGTCTTCGCTCCATCGCCCGCCGACGTTGTTGCAGCCGTCGTTGCCCGAGTAGCTGCCGTCCTGCTCGAAGACGAGCGACGGCTCGCCGCGGGTGTCGGGGGCGCCCCAGGCGCCGACCACGGAGGCGTCGCCCGAGGAGCAGGCGCTGAACGCGAGCAAACCGGTGAGCGCGGCTGAGAGCGCGAGAACGCGAAGCGAACGGTTCATGCTCTCACCATACGGCAGAAGCGCGCTTTCGGCGCGGCGGCCGCTGCCGCTCGCCGCCGATCCTCAGCGAGCGCTCCGGCGTCGGGATCCCGGGCGTCCCCTCCGGAGTGTTCCGCCCGGACGCACCGCTCGGCGCTCCGCCCCTGCGCCGCAGCACGAACAGAGGAGAGCGTATGCCCCGCGATGGCGCGGCATACGCTCTCCTCTCTCAACCGTTCTGGGGCGGTGTCAGCGCCAGCGGTTGCCCCAGGCGTGGGATTCGCCTGCGGGCGCGATGGCCTGGGGGACGCCGAGCGGGTTGTCGTCGCGGAGCGCGGCGGGCAGGAACGCGGCGGGTGCGTTCTGGTAGGCGACTGGGCGCAGGAAGCGGGTGATCGCGGCGGTGCCGACCGAGGTGCTCGAGTCGTTGGAGGTGGCGGGCCAGGGGCCGCCGTGCTGCTGGGCGGGTGTGACGGCGACGCCGGTGGACCAGCCGTTGAAGAGTACGCGGCCGACTTGCCGGCTGAGCGCGTCGACGAGGGCGCGCAGTTCGGCGGCGTTCGCGGTTTCCCCGGTCGCTTCGGTCGTGCTGAGGTGGAGGGTGCCGGTGAGGTTGCCCTCGTAGAACTCGGGCATGAGGGCTGCGAGGTCGGTGCCTTCGGGGGTCTCGACCAGGATCGAGAGCGGGCCGAAGGCTTCGTCGACGAGGGCTTCCTTGGCGCGGCGGAAGTCGTCGAGCGCGACGGCCACGACGGTGGGGGTGGCCCAGCCCTGTCCGGCGTCGTCGAAGCGGATGCCGCCTGGCACGATGGGGTGCACGCCGGGGGAGGCGAGGATCGCGTTGCGGCGCTCTTCGAAGCTGCGGGCGATGCGCGGGTCGAGCAGGCGGTGCTCGGCGAGGAAGTCGCCCGCGGCGGCCTCGATGGCGGCGGGGAGGGCGGATGCTGCGGGCACGAACACGAAGCCGGGCTTGGTGCAGAGCTGCCCTGCCGATCCCGAGACGCTGGTGAGGAAGCCCTGGGCGATCTCTTCGGCGCGCTCGGCGACGGCGTCGGCGGTGATGAACACGGGGTTGACGCTGCCGAGCTCGCCGTAGAAGGGGATGGGCGCGGGGCGTGAGGCGGCGATGTCGGCGAGCAGGCGGCCCACGCCGATGGAGCCGGTGAAGGCGCCGGCCTTGACGCGGGAGTCTTTGAGGACTGCGACGCCGGCTTCGCGGCCGTGGATGAGGTGGAACACGCCCTGCGGCATGCCGGCGGCCTCGAGTGCTTCGCGGGCGACCTCGGCGGTCGCGTCGGAGAGGTCGGGGTGGCCTGAGTGGGCCTTCACGATGAGGGGGCAGCCGGCCGCGAGGATCGAGGCGGAGTCGCCGCCGAGCACGGAGAACGCGAAGGGGAAGTTCGAGGCGGAGAAGTTGATGACGGGGCCGAGGGGGATGTGGGTGCGGCGCACGTCGGGTCGTACGCCGAGTGCGAAGTCGGGGTCTGCGGGGTCGATGCGGGCGTCGAGGTAGCCGCCGTCGACGAGGGTGTCGGCGAACAGGCGCAGCTGCACGGCCGTGCGCACGACCTCGCCGCTAAGGCGGGCCTCGGTGAGGCCGGTCTCGCGCATCGCGATCTCGACGAGGCGTGTCTTCGCGCTCTCGAGGGCGTCGGCGACCGCGACGATGGCGCGGGCGCGGTCGACGGGTGCGGTTGCGGCGAACGCGGGCGCGGCCGCGGCGGCTGCGGACACGACGGCTTCGAGATCGGGGGAGAGCACTTCACTGGTCATGGGGAGATTGTGCCACGCGCGCGCGATGCGCGGGTCGGCGGGTCTGCACAGTATCGGGGTCGACAGCCGTGCGCGAGTCCCATCTGGGAAGGGGAGCGGGCGGGCGAGGATCGAGGCCGACCCCCGGGCCCGTCTCGCGACAGCGCCCCTAACCGATCACCTCGAAACGCTTGAGGCGCTTGCGATCGGCCTTCGACGACGAGCTCTGCAGCGCGAGCAGCTCGGCGTAGATGCCGCCCGACCGCGACAGCTCGTCGGGCGGGCCGACCTCGTCGATACGGCCGTCGCGCAGCGTGATGATGCGGTCCACCTCGGCGATGGTCGAGAGCCGGTGCGCGATGATGAGGCTCGTGCGGTGCCGCATCAGGTCGTCGAGTCCCGCCTGTACGAGCCGCTCCGACTTCGTGTCGAGCGCCGACGTGGCCTCGTCGAGCACGAGGATCGGTGCGTCCTTCAGCATCGCCCGCGCCACCGCGATGCGCTGCTTCTGGCCTCCCGAGAGTTTCATGCCGCGCTCGCCGATCACGGTGTCGTACCCGCTCGGCAGCTTCGAGGCGAAGACGTCAACCGCGGCGCGGCGCGCCACGGCCTCGATCTCGTCGCGCGTGGCTTCGGGCCTGCCGTAGGCGATGTTCTCGGCGACCGTGCCCGAGAAGAGCGAGGGATCCTGGAACACCACGCCGATGCTTCGGCGCAGCGACGCGAGATCCGGCCCCGCGCCCGCCACCTCGATCGTGCCCGAGCGCACGGCGTACAGCCCCAGCAGCAGGTTGATCAGCGTGGTCTTCCCGCCTCCGGACTCGCCGACGAAGGCGATCCGCTCGCCCTGCCGCACCTCGAAGGAGACCCCGCTGAGCACGTCGCCGTGCTCGTCGTAGCCGAAGCTCACGTCGCGGAACGCCACGACGGGAGCCGATCCCGGAGCACCGGGAGAGCCGGAGGCGCCTGAGGCGTCGGCCCCGCCACGGTGCGGAGATCCGGGATCCGTCTCGTCTCCTCGCCTGCCGCCCCCTCGCTCCGCCTCCGCTTTCCGGGGCAGCGATCCCGCACCGCCCACGGCCGCGGGATCGAGATCCATCACCTCGAAGTAGGAGCGGGAGCCCGCGGCCGCGCGCTGCGCCGTGTCGACGACCCAGCTGAGATTCTGCACGGGCTGGCGGGCCATGGCCATGAGCTGGATCAGCATCACCATCTCGCCCGGCGTGAAATGGCCGGTGACCGTGCGCACGAAGATGATCACGTAGAGCGCGAAGAAGATCAGGTTGAGCACGCCCCGGCGCAGCGCATCCATCGAGTGCCAGTGGCGCGACTGCTCGGAGGTGAGGCGGACGGTCTCGCCGAAGTGATCCGAGAAGCGGTCGAGCTCGCTGCGCTCGCGCGCGAACGACTTCACCACGCGGATCTGCCCCACGACCTCGGCGAAGCGGCCCGAGGCCTCGTCGACGTGCTCGTTCTTCTCGCGCTCGATGCGCTGCCACTTGCGGCTCGTCAGCGCGGTCAGCCACAGATAGGCGGGGTAGGCGAGCAGCAGCAGCACCGCCAGCGGCCAGTAGTGCCAGGCGCTGATCGCGAGCACCGCGACCGTGGTCATGAGCATCGTCACGAACATGTTCGAGAACGACTTCATGAAGCCCGTGATCTCGGCGATCGAGCGGTTGAGCCGGGCCACGATCGTGCCCGTTAGCTCGCTGTCGTAGTACCGCTGCGGCAGCGCGAGCAGCTGCTCGAAGTAGCGGGTCGACAGGATCGTGCGCATGCGCTCGCTCATCACGTCGCCCCAGTAGCCGCCGAGGTTGCTCGCCACGGTCTCGACGAGGCTCGCGGCCAGCAGCGCGAGCGCCAGCAGCACGACGGAGCGGATCGCGCCGTCCGGGATCCCGGAGCCGTTCGTCACCGAGCCCACCGCGTCGACCACGGTGTCGGTCGCCGCGCCCGTGATGAACGGGACGGCGATGCCCGCGGCCGTGACGACCGCGGCCGCCGCCATGATGGAGAGGTAGTAGGGCGTGAGCGAGCGCGTGAACCGCAGGATGCGCAGGATCGTGGACAAGCGGGGTTCGACCTCCGGGTGAGAGTGGTACGCACAGTGCAACGCCTCGGCGGCCGGAACATTCCGGCCGCCGAGGCGTTGCACTGTGCGGGGAGGAGCGCTTACGCGACCTTGGGCTGCTGCTGCGTGATGCAGTGGATGCCGCCACCGCGCGCGAAGAGCGGGCGGGCGTCGATGCCGATCACCTCGCGACCCGCGTAGGCCTCGCGCAGCGTTGCGAGCGCCCGGTCGTCGGCCGGGTCGTCGAACGAGCAGGCGAGCACGGCGCCGTTGAGCACGAGGTGGTTGATGTAGCTGTAGTCGACGAATCCCTCGTCGTCGCGCAGCGCCTCGGGGGCGGGCATGTCGATGATCTCGAAGCCGGCCGAGTGCTCGGCGAGGTACCGCTCGGCGACGGCGCGGTTGGTCTTCGCGATGGTGTGGTCGGGGTGCGAATCGGCGTCCTGCCGGTGCATGAGCAGCATCTCGGGCGTCGCGAACGCGGCGAGGATGTCGGAGTGGCCGCGGGTGCCGAACGTGTCGTGATCGCGGGTGAGGCCACGGGGCAGCCACATGGCACTCGTCGTGCCGATGGTGCGGGCGAGCTCGGCCTCGACCTGCTCCTTGGTCCAGCCCGGGTTGCGACCCGGATCGAGCTGCACGGTCTCGGTGAGGATCACGCGGCCGGTGCCGTCGACCTGGATGCCGCCGCCCTCGTTGGTCATCTCCGAGTCCACGAGCTCCGCGTTCGCGGCCTCGGCGACGATGCGGCCGATGTGCTGATCCTTGTCCCACTGGGCCCAGTGCTGCTCGCCCCAGCCGTTGAACACGAAGTTCACGGCGCCGAGACGCCCGTCGTCGCCGATCACGAAGCTCGGCCCGATGTCGCGCATCCACGCGTCGTTGAGGGGGGCGGTGATGCGGTCGATCTGCGCCGAGAGATACTTCGCGGCGATCTTCTCGTCGCCCGGGTTCACCACGACGGTGACCGGCTCGAAGTCGCTGGCGGCGTTGGCGACGGCGGCCCAGGTGGTGCGCGCCTCCTCGACCTCGGCCTCGGTGTCGCCGAGGGTGTAGCCGCTGGTGGGCCAGGCGAGCCAGAGCCGCTCCTGCTCGTGTCCCTCGATGGGCATGCGCCAAGTCGTCATTCAACTGCTCCTTGAATCTCGCGGCGCCACCTCAAAGCAGGCAAGCAGGCCGCCGACACCACAGTCTACTGGCAGCCTGACCAATAAGCACGCGCGGGGTCGGGAGCGGGATCGGGGTCTATCGGGGTCGGGGTCGGGCTGGGGTCGGGTTGGGATCGGGATCCGGACCCGCACCGATCGGGATCCGGATCCGCACGGATCGGGATCCGGATCCGCACGGAGCGGGATCCGGCCCCGCACGGAGCGGGGCCCGGGCCCGAGCCGCCCCCGCTGCCGCCCCACGCACCGATCGACGTTCGAGCACCGCGTTCTCCGGGTTTCGGGTGCGCTGGGATCGATCGGTGCCGTTGGGAGCGGGGTGAGGAGTCGGGCGGCGTGAGGGTGGGTGCGGGAGCGCGAGGGGAAGCGACGAAGCGCGTGCGGGTGGGATGAGGGAGCGCGCGGGGAGAGGCGGCGGAGTGCGCGCAGGCGAGGTGACGAGGAGTTCGTGGGTCGCGCGGCGGAGGGCGCGCGGCTGAGGCGACGAGGTGCGCGCGGGGGAAACCGACGACAGTGCGCGGGACGAACGCCGGGCACTGGGGCGAAACATCGGATGATGCTTAAGTTAGGCTAAGCTAACCGAGGTAATATCCGGCGATGCCCGTCATCGCACCTCGTCGAAAGGCCCGTCTTGTCACCCCTTCCTCCTCGCCCGGCGGCCCTCGGAGCCGCCGTCGCGCTCGCCGCCGCGACCGTGCTCCTCACCGCCTCGCCGGCGCTCGCCGCCACCATCAGCGATGATGCCTCGCTCGCCGGCGTGCCCGGATCCTCGCTCGGCGCCACCGCCTCGCAGACCAAGTGCGACGTCGACGGCGACGGCAGGCTCGACCTCGCCGTCGGCATGTACATGACGATGATGAGCGGCGGCGCCACGAACGACGAGGGCGCCTACGTGCTGATGGGCGCGGGCGACGGGGTGTCGAGCGGGGATCTCGCGAGCCTGAACCCGGTGAAGATCATGGATCCCTCCGACCTCGGCTGGTACAACGGCGGCGTCGACGTGCGCTGCGCGGGCGACGTGAACGGTGACGGTCGCGACGACCTCGTGCTCGTCGCGCAGGGATCGGCCGCCTACGTCGTCTACGGAGACGCAGACTTCGCGACGCTCGGCGACATCGATCTCGTGACCGATCTCGGCACGCGCGTGCACAAGCTCTCGGGTGCGATCACCCGCGCGAACGGCGTCGGCGACATCGACGGCGACGGCCGCGACGAGATCGCGGTGAACCAGATCGGGGCGCCCGTCGTGATCGTCGACGCCGAGGTGCTCACCGCGCCCGACACCGCGGTCGCGACGATGCCCGGTACGCGCATCTCGGGCACCGGCATCGACATCGTCTCCATGGCGGGCGTCGGCGATGTGAACGGCGACGGCCGTGACGACCTCGCCGTCGGCAGCGCCTCGTACACCGGCCCCGCCGCCACGAGCCCCTACACGGGTGCGGTCTGGGTGCTCACCGATCTCAGCGCCGACGTCGCCCTCGGCACGGATCCCGTTCCGGGCTTCCGCATCGACGGCCCCACCCGCGGCTACGACCTGCTCGGCACCTCGGTCGTCGGCCTCGGCGACATCGACGGCGACGGCTTCGACGACCTCATGATCGGCGGGGAATCGGACTCGCCGCGCTCGGGCAGCGCCGTCGTCGTGCTCGGCGGCGCGAACGGCGCGAACGTCGCCACCGACCCGCTCGCCACGACCGGTTTCGCCGTGCACACGGCGGGAGACCCGACCGCGCAGCGAGGCTGGTGGCTCAACGGCATCGCCGCGGAGGACCACTTCGGGCACGCCGTCGGCGCCGTGCGCATGAGCGGCTGGTCGATGCTGCTCGCGGGCGGCATGGACGGCTCGGTCGACCCCGCGCAGCCCGGGGCGGGCTACGTGCTCGCGCTCGACTCGCGCTACCTCGTCGGCGGGCAGACGCCCGTGTCGCAGACGGGCGTCTTCGAGGTGTCGAGCCTCGTCGGGGCCGAGGTCGCCGGTGCGAACCTCATCCTCGGCGCGGAGGCCGGGCAGCACCTCGCCCGATCCTTCGCCGACCTCACCGCCGACCCTGCCGGCAGCCAGGTGCGCTTCGCCGCCGGTGCGACGGCCCTCTTCAGCCCCGGCACCGCACCCGCGGTGCGCGTGATCACCATGAACGCCCCGGCGCCCGCCCCGGCTCCGGGCCCGAACCCCGGCCCCGGCCCCGGCTCCGAGCCGGTGCCGACCCCGACGCCGACTCCGACTCCGTCGCCCGCACCCGTGCCGAACCAGACGCCGCCCGCGGGCTCGGAGGCCGCAGCCGTGGACCCGGGGGCCAAGGGTCTGAGCCGCACGGGCGCGGCGGATCCCGCCTGGGGTCTCGCAGCTGCGGGCGCCGCGATCGTGCTCGGCTCGGGCCTGGTGCTCGCGCGCCGGCTCCGACGCCGCGCCTGAGCCTCGGGGCGGTTCGCCTCGGCCCTTCAGGGGTACGCAGGCGCACCGATCGAGCTTCACGCACCGGATCTCGCCCGATCAGGGTGCGTGAAGCGCGATCGGTGCGCTTGGCGTGTGAGAGAGGGGACGTCGGAGGGAGGAGTAAGCGCGTTGGAGGGGGAGAGGGGGCGTCGACTCGGGGGCTCTGGCGCGAGGGACGTCGGATCTCCGGAGACCGATCCCCGCGCTCTTCCGCATAAAACATATATGAGGGTAATGTTTAACCGGCGGGTGCATTCGCCCCGATTCCCCGAACATCCAACGATGGAGATTGCAATGACGCAACACGTGGCCGTGACCGACGTATTCGAGCGCATCGCCGACGCCGGCCCACTGCAGGCGCCGCTGGGCACCTCGACGACGGGCCCCACGCAGACCTGGCTCGAGGAGTTCACCTCCGACTCCGAGAAGGGCGTGCACACCGGGTTCTGGCGCTGCGATCCGGGCGTTTCCGAGTGGGACTTCGCCGAGATCGGCGAGGTGATCCACGTGCTGCGCGGGCGCATGACCGTCACGGAGCAGGGCGGGGAGCCGGTCGCGCTCGGCCCGGGCGACGTGGCCTCGTTCCCCATCGGCTGGAAGGGGACGTGGGAGATCACCGAGACGCTCGAGAAGTTCTACGTGATGCTCTGATCCGCATCGCTCGACCGGAGGCCGGCGCCGAGAGGCGCCGGCCTCCGGCGCGTCCGGGGTATGTGCTCGTAAAATTCATGCACAGGTGCATGAATTTGTTTCCTAGATGTTTCGTTATCGATTCCGTTACCCTTCTCCGCTTGCCTTTGAAAATCATCTACATGTAGTTTGTATGTGATGACCCGCCAGGACGGCGGGGCACGTCATCGTTGGCAGACGTACAAGGGAGTACTTGCGACCATGTCAGAAAACACACCCGTCGTGGAACACGACGAGGACGCGGCCCACCTCGCGTCTCTCGGCTATTCCTACGACACCACGTTCAAGCGCGAGATGAGCTTCTGGGGCAACGTCTCGCTCGGCTTCACCTACCTGTCGCCGATCGCGGGCGTCTACTCGATGTTCGCGATCTCGCTCGGCCAGGCCGGGCCGCCCATGGCGTGGGCGCTCGTCATCGCGCTCGTGGGCCAGTTCCTCGTGGCGCTCGTCTTCGGCGAGGTCGTCTCGAACTATCCCGTCGCCGGTGGCGTCTATCCGTGGTCGCGTCGGCTCTGGGGTCGCAAGTGGGCCTGGATGAACGGCTGGATCTACGTGGTCGCCCTCGTCGGCACCCTCGCGGCGGTGGCGTACGGCGCCGCGCCGTTCGTCGCCTCGATCTTCGGCGGCAGCCTCGACGCCGGCGGCACCGTGCTCGTCGCGCTCGGCACGCTCGTGATCGCCACCATCCTCAACTTCTCGGGCACGCGCGTGCTGAGCCTCGCCGCCACGGTCGGCCTCATCGCCGAGATGATCGGCGCCGTCGGCATCAGCCTCTACCTGCTGCTGTTCCACCGCCAGCAGGACTGGTCGGTGGTCTTCGACAACCAGGGCATCGGCAATGACGCGCCCGGCGGCTACCTCGGCGCCTTCGCCGCCGCGGCGCTCATCGGCATGTTCGCGTACTACGGCTTCGAGGCCAACGGCGACGTGGCCGAGGAGATCAAGGATCCGAGCGCCCGCGTGCCGAAGGCCATGCGTATGACGCTCTACATCGGCGGCTTCGCGGCCAATGTGCTGGTGTTCTCGCTCGTGTTCGCAGTGCCCGACTTCGCAGCCGTCGCGAGCGGCGATGTGGCCGACCCGATCGGCGAGGCGCTGCACAACGCCTTCGGCCCCGTCTTCCCGCTCGTCATGTTCGTGGTGGTCGTCGCCTTCATCTCGTGCATCACGAGCCTGCAGGCCGCCGCGAGCCGCCTCGTCTACTCGATGGCGCGCGACGGGTTCCTGCCCGCCTCGCACTTCCTCGCCCGCTTCAACGAGAAGCGCCACGTGCCGAACAACGCGCTGCTCACCGCGGCGTTCTTCCCGGCCGCAGTGGTGGTGCTCTCGCTGCTGCTCGAGGACGCGCTGACCGCGATGGTCGGCTTCGGCACCGTGGGCATCTACATCGGATTCCAGATGGTCGTGCTCGCCGCCCTGCGCGCCCGCCTGATGGGATGGCGCCCCGCCGGCAAGTTCCGGCTCGGCGCCTGGGCCTACCCCGTCAACGTGCTCGCGCTGGTCTGGGGAGTCGCGGCAGTGCTCAACATCCTGTGGCCGCGCCCGACCGGCGGCGGCTGGGCCGAGGACTACCTGCTGATCATGACGACGGTCGGCGTGATCGCCGTCGGCTGGATCTACATGCTGGCCTCGAAGGCCTACGCCAAGGGCGACGCGCCCGCCGGCGACGCGAGCGGGCCGATCAAGACCGCGGTCTGATCCCGCACCTCACCAGCGAACGGGAGTCCCGTCGCGCTGCTCCGCCTCCGGCGGTCGCGGCGCGGCGGGGCTCCCGTCTCTCACCCGAAAGGACACCGATGACCGACCTCGCAGTCGACCCGACCCCATTCCTCGCCGTGGGCGACGAGGATCCGGATGGCCCGCTCATCCCGATGGTGGTGTCGCTCACCTTCCCCGGGATGGACGCCCTCTCGCATCAGCTGCAGGACGAGTTCACGAGGATCGCCTTCGACGCCGTGCGCGCGGCGGGAGGCAGACCCCGGCTCGTGGACTCGGCCGGAGAGCGCCTCGCCTCGCACGAGGAGGTGTTGGGCGGCGCCGACGCGGTGGTGTTCCTCGGGGGCGGCGACGTCGACCTCGACTGCTACGGGCACGGCGGCCCGCCTCCCGCGAACCTGTACGGCGTCGATCGCCGCGCCGACGACTACTGCATCGGACTGATCCGCGAGGCCGCGAGCCGCGATCTGCCGACACTCGCGATCTGCCGCGGGTCGCAGCTGCTCAACGTCGCCTTCGGGGGCACGCTCATCCCCGACATCGAGAACTGGCCGATGCATAAGGGCGGTCCGGGGGAGCCGCTCTTCATCGACGAGGAGGTGATCCTCGAGCCCGATTCCGAGATCGCGCGCATCCTCGGGCGCACCCGCGCGGTCGTGCGCAACGGCCACCATCAGGCCGTGGCCGAGGTGGGGCCGGCGCTGCGCGCGACGGGGCGCGCCCACGACGGCATCGTCGAGGCGACCCAGCACCGGGAGGCGAGCTGGGTGCTCGGCGTGCAATGGCACCCGGAGGAGCCGGAGGCCGACGCCGAGGATCGGGCGCGGCTGTTCGGCGAGCTCGTGCGCCGGGCGCGGAAGGGCTGACCGCGATCACGTCGGAGATCCGGTCTCGGCGAGACGAACGCTCCTGGTTCGTTCTCACCGAGGCCGGATCTCCGATGGGACCCGCCGCCCGCTACACCGTCGCGGAGGCCGCCTCGAGCACGCCGGGCAGCCACTCGAGCGCCACGTCGCTGCCCATGTCCCACGACGAGGCGTCGTGGCGGCCGTACTCGCCGACCCGCTCGGCGCCCTGCTGCGCGAAGCGGCGGTCGATGTGCTCGCTGCCCTGGCTGTACGTCTCTTCGTAGAAGGTGTCGCCGAGCCCGAACATGGCGTAGCGCACGCCCGTGAGGTCGGGCAGTGCGGCGTCGAACGCCTCGGCGAACGGGATCGCCGTGTTCGGCAGGTCGCCCTCGCCGTGCGTGGAGCACACCACCAGGTAGAAGCGCTCGGGGGTGAGATCGGCGGGATCGAAGTTCTGCAGGTCGAAGACCTCGACGTCGTCGTGGGTTTCCCGCAGCTTCGCGCCGAGATCCTCGGCGATGAGCTCGGAGTTGCCGGATTCGGTGCCGTAGAGAACCGTGAACTTCACAGCTGGTTTCCTCTCTGATGGAGCGTTGCGCTCGGTGTTCGGTGACCTCGGCCGCCTACGCCCCGCGGGCGATGGCGATCATGCGGTCGTGATCGGGAAGCTTGTGCCTGACTCGGCCGGAGGGGGCGACGGATCGCTCGTGCTCGTCGAGCCTGAGCCACTGCTCGTAGCCGATGGCGCGGTCGCGCACCTCCGCGGGGAGTCCTTCGAAGCCGAGTGTAGACGGCGATGCCGGGAGCGAGCCGTCGGCCAGGTCGGCCGCGATCTCGTCGGCGACCTCTTTCGCGCAGGCCCGGTTCTCGGGAATGGCGCCGCGCGGGCCGCGTTTGGCCCAGCCGGTGCGGTAGAGGCCGGGCTCGATGCGGCCGGTCTCGGCGCCGCTCGCGGTCAGCGCAGCGAGGGCGTGGTCCTTGCGGGCCGCGAAGCCGATGGCGGTGACGACGGCGGTGGCGGGGACGACCACCACCTGATCGCCCGCGGTGAACTCGACGCCCTCGACCCGGTGCTCGCCGAGCACGCGCAGCGGGGTGAGCCCGAAGCGCAGCGTCACCTCGGGGCCGTCGAAGCGGGGGCGGCTCGCGGCGATCATCTCGGAGATCGCGGCGACACGGCCGGCGGCCGCCCGGTCGAGCTGGGCGTCGGGCACGGGATCGACGGGGTCGGGCGAGGCGTAGGCGGCGCGGGGGAGGGCGGCGAGCTCCTTGAGCATCTGCGGGTCGCCCTTGGAGTCGGCGGCCGCCGAGCGGCTGACGAGCGTGACGCGCGCCGCGGGCGCCTCGAGGTAGGAGTCGAGCAGTTCGTCGGGGATGTCGCTGCCCTCGTAGGCGTCGCGATCCTTCACGAGGAACCGGAGCACGTCGAGGGCGACGTTGCCGCCGCCGATGACCACCACGTCGGAGCCGAGCTGGGGGAGGCGGGCTCCCTCGTCGGGGTGGGCGTTGAGGGCGCGGGTGATGGCGCCGGCGCCGATGACGCCCGGCAGCTCGGCCCCGGGAATGCCGAGTTCGCGGTCGGCGGTGAGGCCGGTGGCGATCACCACGGCGTCGAACAGCTCGCGCAGTTGCGCGAGGGAGACGTCGCGCCCCACCTCGATGCCGCCGGCGAAGCGCACGGCCTCGTGCTGGAAGAGGCGGTCGAACTGCCTCGTGATGGCCTTGGTGTGCTGGTGGTCGGCGGCGACGCCGTAGCGCACGAGCCCGAACGGCGACGCGAGGCGGTCGAGGACGGTGATCTCGCAGCTCGGCACGGCGCGCAGCAGCGACTGCGCGAGGTAGCAGCCCGAGGGGCCGCTGCCGATGACGGCGATCTTCGGGGTCGTGGGTGACGACATCGCAGCTCCTTCGCGTTGCGGTGCGGCAGTGGGGCGTGTGGCACTGTGCCACGATCCGGTGCTCCGTTGCAATCCGGTTCGGTGGGCACCAGTGTAGCGCTAAAGATGCGCACTATGAATGTTTTTTGCCGATATTCCCATATTTATCTCCCCGTAACACGGAAAGACTTGCGCCATAAATCATTCATCGATAACTTATTTACCACCGGCCGCTCGCGTGATCGAGCGGGACTGAGTTCGACGAAGGAGTACGAATGACCGGACAGGCCACCCAGGGGGACGTGCCGTATCTCGACATCGCCTCGCCCGAGTTCGCCATGAACTCGGAAGCGGTGCGCGACGCGCGCGAGCGCAACTGGTACGCGAAGACCAACTACGGGTACGGCGTGCTGCGCTACAAGGAGGTCACCGAGCTGCTGAAGCACCCGAGCCTCAACCAGGGCAGCGCGAAGTGGCCGGATCACCACGGCGTGCACTCGGGCATCTTCCACGAGTGGTGGGCGAAGAACCTGCTCGTGCTCGAGGGCGAGGAGCACCACCGCATCCGCCGCCTGCTCAACCCCGCCTTCTCGCCGGGCGTCGCGCGCAAGCTCGAGCCCGAGTTCGCGGCCATCGCGAACGAGCTCATCGACGGCATGAAGCAGAAGCACGCCCGCGGCGAGCAGGTCGAGTTCGTCGCAGACTTCTCGGAGCCGTTCGCCACGCGCGCGCTCTGCGCGATGATGGGCCTCGACCATGAGCACTGGCCCTTCATCGCCTCGCGGGCGAACACCGTGGGCTACGCGCTCAGCGTCACCATCAAGGAGGACATCGATCGCATCGACGAGGCCGTGCAGGAGCTGTACGACTTCGTGGACCGCCTCATCGACGAGCGCCGCGAGAACCCGGGAGAGGACGTGGTCTCGCGCCTCGTGCAGTTCTCCCAGGCCGGCGACAAGCTCAGCGACGCCGAGCTGCGCAACGCCCTCGTGCTCATGCTGTTCGGCGGCATGGACACGACGCGCAACCAGATCGGCCTGCTGCTGCAGACCTTCATGCGCAACCCCGATCAGTGGGAGCTGCTCGCGCAGGATCCCGAGAAGTACGCGAAGCCCGCCCTCGAGGAGGGGCTGCGCGTCAACCCGACGACCCGCTGGGTGACCCGCGAGGCGAACGAGGACTTCGAGTTCCACGGCCTCGAGATCGAGCAGGGCACCACGGTGCACCTCTTCACGATGTCGAGCGGCACCGATCCCGAGGCCTTCCCCGACCCCGAGATCGACCTGAACGCCGAGAGCCGCAAGCAGCACCACACCTTCGGCGGCGGAGTGCACCACTGCCTCGGCCACTACATCGCCCGCGCCGACATGAGCGTCGCACTGCCGCTGCTCGCCCAGGCCTTCACCGACATCTCCTGCCCCGGCGGCGACGAGTGGCTGCCCGACTCGGGCAACCACGGGCCTGTTCGCCTGCCGATCGAGTTCGCGGTGCGCTGAGCAGCCGCAGCGCATCCGACAGACCTTCCAAAGACGAAAGGAACCACATGTCCGACCTCAAGACGGGAGGGCGCTTCGGCGCCGCCCTGCGGGAGATCCTCGCCGACGACACCGCATTCTCGCGGCACCAGGAGGCGAACCTGCGGCCCGAGATCGTGCAGGCGCTCGGCGACCGCATCCGCGAGACCGGCGTCAAGTACATCTACTACATGCTGCCCACCCTCGGCAGCCGCACCGTCGCGAAGGTGGTGCCCGCAGAGCTCTACGAGCGCATGCTGAAGAAGGGCATCGCCTTCCACCGCACCGCGCTCACCGATCTGCAGACCAGTCGCGAGGGCGAGCTGATCGGCGGCGGCGTCGACGCCCACGAGTTCTGGGGGCTGCCCGAACCCGAGACCTTCCAGGTGCTGCCCTGGGATTCCGAGGTCGGCCGCATCTTCTGCACCGCCTACGACCCGCCCCACCTCGGCGAGGGCGGCGGCCGGCTCGTCGCGCTCGACACCCGAGCGCTCTTCAAGGCCGCGCATCGCGGGTTCACGGAGCGCACGGGCCTCGAGCTGCGCAGCGGGCTCGAACCCGAGATGACGTGGATCGGCCCCGGCATCGAACCCATCAGCAAGCAGGATCAGAGCCCCGCCTACCAGGTCGAGAACCTCGAGAAGATGCGTCCCGTCTACAAGAAGGTGATCAGCTACGGTCAGGCGCTCGACTTCACGATGATCCAGGGCGACTACGAGGACGACGGTCAGATCGAGCTCAACTGGGACTACGATCGAGCCGACCTCACGGCCGAGCGCATGACCACGTACCGCCAGATCTGCAAGCAGGTGGCGCGCGAGCTCGGCCTCGAGGCCAGCTTCATGGCGAAGCCCTACAACGGCAAGATGGGCAACGGCTGCCACCACAACCTCAGCCTGTGGCGCGTCTCGGGCGACGGCCCGGCCGAGAACGTGATCGAAGACGGCCGGGTGGAGCTGCACGCGACCCAGACCGCCCGCCACGCGATCGGCGGCATGCTGCTGCACACGCCAGGCTCGATGCTCGTCATGGCCTCGACCGTCAACTCCTACAAGCGTTACTGGGACGCCGGCCAGTTCGCACCCTCGGGCGCCGACTGGGGCCTCGACACCCGAGGCGTCGCGATCCGCATCTCCGCGAACGGCCGCATGGAGTACCGCCTGCCCGACGCGAGCGTCAACCCCTACCTCTCGCACCTCTACCTGCTCGCCGCGATCGAGCACGGCCTGGAGGCGCAGATCGACCCGGGCGACCCCGGGCGGCTGAGCGAGGCGGCGCAGGGCGGCGCAGTGCCGAACACCCTCGGCATGGCCATCGAATCGTTCGAGGCCGACGAGTACCTCATGGGCGCGATGCCCGAGGAGCTCACCCGCATCTTCCTGCAGCTCAAGCGCGACGAGTGGGCGCGCTACTGCGGGATCATCACGCAGTGGGAATTCGATCAGTACTGGGAGGCGATTCCGTGACCGGCATCAGCACAGACACCGCAGGCACCGACAGCACCGCATCGGCGGCGAGCACCGAAGGGCGCACCATCCGTCTCGCGTGCATCGACTCCGAGGCGCTGCCGCTCTTCTCGAAGAGCACCGACGGCCGCACGCGCGGCGGCTACGAGCCCGAGGCCGCGGCCCTCGTCATGTCACGACTCCCCGGAGGCGCCGCCGATGTCGAGTGGGTGATGGTGCCGTGGGAGGAGATGATCCCTTCCGTGCGCCGCGGCGACGCCGATGCCGTGTGGTGCGGCCAGGGCATCACGCCCGAGCGCTCCGCGCAGGTCGACTTCACCCGGCCCTACGCGGTGTTCAACGAGACCCTCGTCGTGCGCGCCGACGATCCCGCCCGCTCGCCCGACCAGCTCGACGGCTACAAGATCGGCGCCATCGCCGGCTCGACCAACATGAAGCTCGCCGAGACGTTCCCCGGCGTCGAGCTCGTCAGTTTCGGCGCCAGCGACGACGTGTTCGGCGACATGATCGAGGCGACCCGCTCGGGCGAGATCGACGGCTTCGTCGACGACGACGTCGTGATGATCCCGCTCGGGCAGGAGGATCCCGACTTCGTCGAGGCCTTCACCGTGCAGACCGGCAACCGCTGGGGCATCGGCGTCGCGCCCGGCAACGACGCGCTGCGCGAGGAGATCGACCGCGCCATCGACGAGGTCGTCGCCGACGGCTCGCTCGAAGCGGTGTGGCGCAGGTGGATGCCGCTGCTCGCCTTCCCGCTCACGAGCGAGGCGTAGATGGCGGCGCCCCGCGGCGATCGCGTGCCGCGCATCGGTGTGACGGGCATGTGGTCGAATCAGATCCACGGCCTGCGCTTCGACGGCAGCGCGGTCGCCGCGGCCGTGCTGCGATCGGTGATCCGGGCCGGCGGCGAGCCGCTCACCCTGTTCGCCGAGAGCGCGCTGCCGCCCGAGGAGCGGCTGCACGGCCTCGACGCACTGCTGGTGCCGGGCGGATCGGACATCGATCCGCGCCGCTACGGCCAGGAGCCGGTGGCGGCCACCTCGCCCGCCGACTTCGCAGCCCAAGACGACTTCGAAGCCGAGATGATGGCGGCGGCGATCCGGCTCGGGGTGCCCACCCTCGCGATCTGCCGCGGCTTCCAACTGCTGAACGTCGAGCACGGCGGCACGCTCGTGCAGGACGTGGACGCCGACAGTCCTCACCGCAACTCGGTGCACGACGTCGAGATCGATCCCGGATCGGCGCTCGCCGCCGCGATCGGGGCGGCGAGCCTGCCGGTGTCGTCGTACCACCACCAGGCGGTCGACCGGGTGGGGGAGGGGCTGCGCGTCACGGGGCGCGCGCCCGACGGGGTGGTGGAGGCGCTCGAGCACGAGACCGCCCCGCTCCTCGCGATCCAGTGGCATCCCGAGGACAACGCCGGCGAGGACGCGCGGCAGCACGCGCTCTTCGCCTGGCTCATCGACCGGGCGCGGGCGAGAATGGGCCGAGACGCCTGACACCGCCGCCCGCGAGCCGCGGGCGGCGCACACAGATCAGAACAGAGGGGAAGTGGAATGAGCAGCGCACGAGTGCTGGTGATCGAGCACCAGAAGAACGCCGGGCTGGGTCAGCTGTCGGATCGGCTGATCGAGAACGGCTTGACGCTCGAGACCGTCGGGCCCGACGCGGGAGCGCCCGTGCCGGAGTCGCTCGACGGCTACGACGCACTGATCGTGCTCGGCGGCGCCATGGGGCCCACCGAGGACGACAATGCGCCCTGGTTGCCCGCCACCCGCAAGCTGCTCGTCGACGGCGTCGAGCTCGGGGTGCCCACCCTGGGCATCTGCCTCGGGGCCCAGCTGCTCGCCACCGCGACGGGCGGTCACGTGCGCACGATGCCGCAGGGGCCCGAGGTGGGCCTGTACGACGTCGACTTCACCTCGACCGCGGCGGGCGACCCGCTCTTCGGCGGTCTCGCCGAGACCTCGGTGCCCGCGGTGCAGTGGCACTGGCTCGAGGCCGACCGGCTGCCCGACGGGGCGCAGGTGCTCGCCTCGAGCCCCGCGTGCCGCAATCAGGCGTTCCGCGTCGGCGCAGCCGCGTGGGGCGTGCAGTTCCACCCCGAGGCGCTCGGCGCTACGGCGCAGGACTGGGTCGACGAGGATCGCGAGAGCCTCGACGAGCTCGGCCTCGAGGAGGCCGCGGTCGTGGGCGATGTGCGGGCGGCCGAGCCACGGCTGGGCGCCGTGTGGCTGCCGATCGCCGATCGATTCTCGGAGATCGCGAAGCTCACGGCGGCCGAGGCCGCCTGATCCGCGGCACCTCGCACCGCGCGCGCCACCGCTCAGTCGGCCTATTCGTATCGAGCCGGCCTGCGATTCACGCGAATCGCAGGCCGGCTCGATACGAACGGGCTGTCTCGATGAGGCCCTAGCCGCCGGTGCGGTAGATCAGCTGCACGTCGGCGCCCTCCGGGCCGAGCCGCTTCCGCGCGAAGCCCTCGAGGGTGTCCGGCACCAACACGCCGGGCAGCAGCTGCGACGAGTTGCCCACGAGCACATTGCCGTGGCGGCCCACCAGCGCCATCTCGATGCCGCTGCGCTGCAGTACCGGCAGCAGCTCGGCCTCGAGGTCTGCCACCTGGATGTCGTTGCCGATCGCCCCCACACGCACGCCCGCCACGTTCGCCGGCACGGTGAGGGTGAGCACGTACGCCTCGACCCCGAGGTAGTCGATGCAGGGGCCCACGAGCGCGGGAGTGCCCTCGTGGAATGCGCGGATGAACCACTCGTGGTGCTCGTAGTCGTAGTAGCGGTCGGCGCCCGGCACGACGCCGAAGGAGTAGCGGGCGAATCGCGACTCGTCCTCGCGCACCCACCACTCCAGGTGGCCGCGCTCGAAGCTCAGCGCCGAGTGCGCGAAGATGAGGCCGCAGCCGTCGACCACGGCGTTGTCGGCGAGATAGCGCACCGCGAGCGCCCGAAGCCGGCGCCGCACCCCCTCGCCCAGATCGAGACGTCCCGAGTCGTCGAGGGTCAGCAGCGCGATCAGATCTTCGGACAGCTTCTGGAGGTGGTCGAAGCGGTCGTTCAGCCACTCGTCGACGCTCTCGATCGCCGAGGCGACCTCGGCCGCGCTCACCGCTCATCCTCCGCCGCGCCCTCGAGCGCGAGCTTGCCCTCGACGATCAGCTGCATGTTCCCCCTGACGTGGTCGACGGCGAGACGCTGCGCCTCGTCGGCCTGCTGCTGCTCGATCGCCATCACGATCGCGAGGTGCTCGGTGAAGGCCTGCTGCACCGAGGCGCGGCAGATCGCGTCGCACCAGAGGAACGGGGACAGCTCGGAGTGGAGCCGCTGCTCGCCCGTCAGCAGTCGTCGGGAATGGCTGAGCACCGCGATCTCGAAGTGGAACCGGCTGTCGGCGAGCGAGCGCTCGCGGCCGCCGCGGCCCTCTCGGGCCTCGAATGCGAACTCCGCGAGCCTCGTGCGCAGCCCCGGCTGCGTGCGCTCCGCGGCGAGGCGCGCGGCCATGCCCGAGATCGCGGCGTGCTCGTCGAAGAAGTCGCGCAGGGCGACGAGACTCGTGCGCGCCAGCGAGGAGCGCAGCTCCTGCGGCGAGGGGAACGGCGCCTGCACCACGAAGGTGCCGCCGTTGCGGCCCCGCCTCGTCTCCACGATGCCCTGCGCACGCAGCTCGGCGAGCGCCTTGCGCAGCGTCGCCACGGCCACCCCGAACTGGTTGGCGAGCTCGGCCTCGACCGGCAGGCGCTCGCCGACGGTCAGCACGCCCATCGAGATCGCCGCGGCGATCCGCTGAGCGATCCCGCCGACGCTCGGGCCGCCGGGCTCGCTCTCTCCGTGCTGCGGGGACTGCCCCAGCGGGGGTTTCTGCAAGCGCGCCCCCGCTCAGGACTCGTCGTCGAAGCGGAGCGCACGCGCGATGAGGCGCTCCTGCTCGACGGCGTGCACCTTCGCCGACCCCGTCGAGGGGGCCGCGGAGGCGGGGCGGGTGACGGCGCGGATGCGATCGTTCGCCAGGTGCTTCGACAGCTCGAGCGAGATGAACGGCCACGCCCCCTGGTTCTCGGGCTCGTCCTGCACCCACACCAGCTCGGCGCCGGGATACTGGGTGAGCACGCGGCCCAGCTGCACGCTCGGCACGGGGTAGAACTGCTCCACCCGCACGAGGGCGATGCGCGGGTCGGGCCGCTTCTCGAGCGCGACGCGCAGGTCGTAGTAGACCTTGCCCGACACGAGCAGCACGCGCTGCACCGCCTGGTGGTTCTCGATCGCGGGATCGTCGAGCACGGGCTGGAACGTGCCCGTCGTGAAATCCTCGACCGCGGAGGCCGCGCCGCGCAGGCGCAGCATCTGCTTCGGGGTGAAGACGATGAGCGGCTTGCGGGGGCGGGCGTAGGCCTGGCGGCGCAGCAGGTGGAAGTAGTTCGCCGGCGTCGAGGGGCGCGCGACGATCATGTTGTCCTCGGCGCACAGCTGCAGGTAGCGCTCGATGCGGGCCGACGAGTGGTCGGGGCCCTGGCCCTCGTAGCCGTGGGGGAGCAGCATGACCACGGAGGAGCGCTGGCCCCACTTCTGCTCGGCCGCCGCGATGTACTCGTCGATCACGGCCTGCGCGGTGTTCGCGAAGTCGCCGAACTGGGCCTCCCACAGCACGAGCGCGTCCTCGCGCTGCAGGGAGTAGCCGTACTCGAACGCGAGCGCCGCGTACTCCGAGAGCAGCGAGTCGTAGATCCAGAAGCGGGCCTGCTCGTCGGAGAGGTTGAGCAGCGGGATCCACTCCTGGCCGTTGGCGCGGTCGTGGAACACCGCGTGGCGCTGCGCGAAGGTGCCGCGGCGCGCGTCCTGCCCCACGAAGCGCACCGCGGTGCCCTCCATGAGCAGCGAGCCGAGCGCGAGCAGCTCGCCGAAGCCCCAGTCGATGCCGCCCTCGCGGCTCATCTCGAAGCGCTTGTTGAGCAGCTGCTGCAGCTTCTGGTGCACGGTGAAGCCCTCGGGCTTGTTCGCGAAGGCGTCGCCGATGCGCTCGACCACGGCCCGCTCCACCGCGGTCTCGAGCGGCGCGGGCCCGGGGCCGCCGGCCTCGGCGACCTCGCCGATGCCGCCGGCGCCGACGATCGGGATCGAGCCCGTCTGCGCCGCGTGGGTCTCCTGGAACGCGACTTCGAGCCGGTCCTGGAAGTCTTGCTTCGCCTTCTCGTACTCTTCCTCGGTGATGTCGCCGCGGCCGACGAGCGCGCTCGTGTAGAGGCGGCGCGTGGAGCGCTTGGCCTCGATGAGGTCGGTCATGAGCGGCTGGGTCATCGACGGGTCGTCGCCCTCGTTGTGGCCCCGGCGGCGGTAGCAGACGAGGTCGATGATGACGTCGATGTGGAAGCGCTGGCGGAACTCGTACGCGAGCTTCGCCACGCGCACGACCGACTCGGGGTCGTCGCCGTTCACGTGGAAGATCGGCGCCTGCACGACCTTGCCGATCTCGGACGAGTAGACGCCCGAGCGGGAGTCGAGGGGCAGCGTGGTGAAGCCCACCTGGTTGTTGATGATGATGTGGATCGTGCCGCCCGTGCGGTAGGCCCGCAGCTGCGACATCTGCAGCGTCTCGTAGACGACGCCCTGGCCGGCCATCGCCGCGTCGCCGTGCACGAGCACGGGCAGCGTGGTGAACGAGCCGATCGGCTTGAGATCCTGCTTCGCGCGCACGATGCCCTCGAGCACGCCGTCGACGGTCTCGAGGTGCGACGGGTTCGCGGCGAGGTGCACCGGCACCTGGGTGCCGTTCGGAGCGGTGAAGACGCCCGACGTGCCCAGGTGGTACTTGACGTCGCCCGAGCCGGCCTTCTGCGACTGGGCCCCCTCGAACTCGCGGAAGATCTGGCCGTAGGTCTTGCCCGCGATGTTCGACAGCACGTTGAGGCGGCCGCGGTGGGCCATGCCGATGTCGACGCTGTCGACGCCGTCTTCGGCCGCGTCGATGAGCATCGCGTCGAGCAGCGGGATCACCGACTCGCCGCCCTCGAGGCTGAAGCGCTTCTGGCCGACGTACTTGGTCTGCAGGAAGGTCTCGAAGGCCTCGGCCTCGTTGAGCTTCTCGAGGATGCGCATCTGCTCGTCGCGGCTGGGCTTCGCGTAGGGCACCTCGAGCTGCTCGCGCAGCCACAGGCGCTGGCCCGGATCCTGGATGTGCATGTACTCGATGCCGATCTTGCGGCAGTACGAGTCGCGCAGCACGCCGAGGATGTCGCGCAGCTTCATGGCGCGCTTGCCGCCGATGCCGCCCGTCACGAACTCGCGGTCGAGGTCCCAGAAGGTGAGGCCGTGGTTCTCGATCTCGAGATCGGGGTGGGTGCGCTGCACGTACTCGAGGGGATCGATGTCGGCCATCAGGTGGCCGCGCACGCGGAACGAGTTGATGAGCTCCTGCACGCGGGCGGTCTTGTCGACCGCGCCCGAGACGTCGACGTGAATGTCGGTCGCCCACTGCACGGGCTTGTAGGGGATGCGCAGGGCCGCGAAGATCTCCTCGTAGAAGCCGTGGCCGCCGGTGAGGCGCTCGTGCACGAGCTTGAGGAACTCGCCCGAGCCGGCGCCCTGGATGACGCGGTGGTCGTACGTGCTCGTGAGCGTGATGGTCTTCGAGATGCCGAGGCGCACGAGCACGTCTTCGGAGGCGCCCTGGAACTCGGCCGGGTACTCGAGCGCGCCGGCGCCGATGATGGAGCCCTGACCGCTCATGAGGCGCGGCACCGAGTGCACGGTGCCGATGCCGCCGGGGTTGGTGAGCGAGATCGTGGTGCCCTGGAAGTCGGCTGCGCCGAGCTTGTTGTCACGGGCGCGCTTCACGAGGTCTTCGTAGGCGGCGAGGTACTCGTTGAAGTCGAGGGTCTCGGCGCGCTTGATGCTGGGGACGAGCAGCGAGCGGGTGCCGTCGGGCTTCGGCACGTCGATCGCGATGCCGAGCCCGATGTGGGAGGGCGCGACGAGCGACGGCTTGCCGTCGATCTCGGCGTAGGCGACGTTCTGGCTGGGGAACTCCTTGAGCGACTGGATCAGCGCCCACCCGATGAGGTGCGTGAAGGAGACTTTGCCGCCTCGGCTGCGGCGCAGGTGGTTGTTGATGACGATGCGGTTGTCGATCAGCAGCTTGGCCGGGATCGTGCGCACGCTCGTGGCGGTCGGCACCGTGAGGCTCTGATCCATGTTCTTGGAGAGCGTGCGCGCCATGCCGCGCAGCGGGGTGACCGTGTCCTCCTGCTGCTCGGCGGCCTCGGCGCGGGCGGAGGCGCGGGGGGCGTCGGCGGGGATCGGGGCCTCGCGGGGAGCCGTGTTGGTGGTGCGCGCGGGCTGCGTCGAGGTGGGGGCCGTCGACGGCGCGGCGGGGGATGCGGGGGAGACCACAGCGGGCTGTGCGGTGGCCTTCGGCCGAGGAGCTGCGGCTGCGGGCGGTGCGGCTTCGGCGCCGTACTTCTCGAGCACCGGCCACCACGACCGGTCGACCGAGTTCTTGTCGACCTGATACTGCTTCCACAGCTCATCGACGAGCCACTCGTTTGCACCGAAATCTCCTGCGGGACCAGCCTGTCCGGTGGTCTCCGTGCGCTCCGCCAAAGCGACTTCCCTTCGTTGATGTCGTATGTGGCAACTCGTAGCCGGGACCGGCTCCGTAGCCGGTGTCCGGTAAACAAGCCTACGCCTTTCGAAAGCACGATGGGGGATGACTCTCAGGAAGAACCCCCACCCCCGACTGCTAGGATCGGTAGGGCTATGGACGCAGACTCTCGAAGACCGTCAGACCCCCCGAGTATCGGCCGCGCTGAAGCGCGGCACCCCGCACCTCCGAGGAGCGGCCGGTGAACGACTGGCTCCTGCTGCTCATCGGTATTCTCCTCACCGTCGGCACGGGCATCTTCGTCGCCGCCGAGTTCTCCCTCGTCGCCCTCGACCGCCACGACCTCGAGCGGCGCCGGGCCGGCGGGCAGCGCGGCCTCGACCGCGTGATCCGCGGTCTCACCCGCACCTCGACGCACCTGTCGAGCGCGCAGCTGGGCATCACGCTCACCACGCTGCTCGCCGGCTACACGCTCGAGCCGGCGATCAGCGGCTTCCTCGACGCCCCCCTGGGCGCGCTCGGCGTGCCGGAGGGGCTGCGGCGCGCCATCAGCGCGCCCGTCGCGGTCGCCCTCGCGACGGTGTTCTCGATGATCGTCGGTGAGCTCGTGCCGAAGAACTTCGCGCTCGCGAAACCGCTCGCGACGGCGAAGGTCGTGATGCCGGCCCAGGCGGCGTTCACCACCACCTTCAAGCCCGCGGTCATGGCGCTGAACGGCAGCGCGAACGGCATCCTGCGCTCGATCGGCATCGAGCCCAAGGAGGAGCTGTCGGGCGCGCGATCGGCCGAGGAGCTCTCATCGCTCGTGCGCCACTCCGCGAGCGCGGGACTGCTCGAGGCCGACACCGCCACGCTGCTCGACCGCACGCTGCGCTTCTCCGAGCTCACCGCGGCCGACGTGATGACGCCGAGACTCAGGGTCGAGAGCGTGCAGCGGCTCGAGCCGGCCCAGGCCGTGCTCGAGCTCTCCGGGCGCAGCGGCTACTCGCGCTTCCCCGTCATCGACGAGGATCGCGACGACGTCGTCGGCGTCGTGCACGTCAAGCAGGCGGTCGCGGTGCCCCGCGGCAAGCGGGGCGAGGTGCCGGTGGCCGCGCTCGCGGAAGACGTGGTGCGCGTGCCCGAGACCATGCACCTCGATCACCTGCTCGAGGAGCTGCGCTCCTCGGGCTTCCAGCTCGGCATCGTCGTCGACGAGTACGGCGGCACCGCCGGCATCGTGACCCTCGAAGATCTGGTCGAGGAGATCGTCGGCGAGGTCGCCGACGAGCACGACCGCGCCGCCGCCGGCGTGGTGGGCACAGCCGAGCAGATGACCTTCCCGGCCGACCTGCGCCCGGACGAGGTGCGCGACCAGACCGGCGTCGACATCCCCGACGACGACGCCTACGACACCGTGGCCGGTTACGTGCTGCGCGAGCTCGGGCGCATCCCCGACCCGGGCGACGAGGTGTCGCTGCCCGACGGCGGCACGTTGCGGGTCGAGCGGATGGACGGTCGCCGCATCGCGCGCGTGCGCTACACGAGCCCGCCGGTGCCCGCCACCGACGCCGACGACCGAGCGGAGGACCGCGCATGAGCGACTGGATGGGAATCGTCTGGCTGGTCGTGCTGCTCGCCGCCAATGCCTTCTTCGTGGGCGCCGAGTTCGCCGTGATCTCGGCGCGCCGCTCGCAGATCGAGCCGAGAGCTGAAGCCGGCTCGAAGCGCGCGAAGACCGCGCTCTACGCCATGGAGCACGCGACGCTCATGCTCGCCACGAGCCAGCTGGGCATCACCGTGTGCTCGCTGCTGATCCTGAACGTCTCCGAACCCGCGATCCACCACCTCCTCGAGGGGCCGCTCGCGTGGACGGGCCTGCCCGTCGAGGCCGTCTCGATCGCGGCGTTCGTCATCACGCTGCTGCTCGTCTCGTACCTGCACGTCGTGCTCGGCGAGATGGTGCCGAAGAACGCGGCGTTCTCGCTGCCCGATCAGGCGGTGCTGCTGCTCGCGCCCCCGCTCGTCGCGGTGTCGCGGGTGCTGAAGCACGTCATCGCCGCCCTCAACGCCATCGCCAACGGCGTGCTGCGCATGTTCGGCGTCGAGCCGAAGTCCGAGACCAACAGCACCTACACGCTCGAGGAGGTCGCGAGCATCGTGAGCCAGTCGACGCGCGAGGGGCTGCTCGAGGATCGCAGCGGCACCCTCACCGCGGCGTTCGAGTTCACCGAGAAGCGGGCCGACGATCTGCTCGTGCCGCTCGAACGGCTGGTCGTGCTGCCCGCCGGGGCCACGCCGCTCGACGTCGACGCCGCGGTCGCGCGCCACGGCTTCTCGCGCTACCCGATCGCCGACGCCGACGGGGGGCTCGCGGGCTACGTGCACATCAAGGATCTGGTGCGCCTCGGGGAGGAGCGGATCGCCGAGCCGATTCCGGGCAAGCGGATCCGCGCGATGATCTCGATCCACGCCGGCACCGAGCTGGAGGACGTGCTCGCGCGCATGCAGGCCCGCGGCATCCACCTCGCCCGCATCTACGACGGCGACGGCGCCGACCTCGGCGTCGTCTTCCTCGAGGACGTGATCGAAGAGCTCGTGGGCGAGGTGCACGACGCGACCCGCCGCCGACGCTTCGACTAGGGCGTCGACCCACGGGCCTCGGGGCCGGGCTCGCCCCGGAGGCCCGTCGACGGGCGCCCGGTGTCGCGAGCCCGAGGCATCCCGGGGCTCCCGGGGCTCTGAGGCATCCCGGGGCTCCGGGGTGCGAGAGCTGCGTCGCTCAGTGCGCGGCGAAGACGAGGTGCGCGGCGAGCTCGTCGGCGAGGAACCAGTCGCCGGCCAGCAGTGGATTGTCGGGCACGCTGAGACGCACGTCGAACTCGGCGGCGTCGTCGGTGAGCTCGGTGGGCGTCACGCGCAGGGTCGTGTCGGGGCGCACGATGCCCTGCGCCGAGAGGGTGCCGACCACGCTGACCGTGGCGCTCTCGCTCAGGTCGCCCCGCAGCGCCGTCGGCTCGGTGAGCTCGAAGGCCGCGTCGGGCAGCCCCACCGCGCTCACGTCGAGCCTCGCCTCGGTGATCACCCCGTCGAGCAGCACGATGTAGCCGCTCGTCGACAATGTGCTGCCGATCAGCGCGGAGAGGGTGTCGCCCCCGGTCTCGGTGAGCAGCCGGGTCTCGGTCACCTCGTAGACGCGCTCGGTCGACACCTCGAGCAGGTCGGACTCCGCGGTGGTGCGCAGCTCGATCGCCTGGTGCGCAGCCGACGAGACCGGGGCGCAGGCGGTGAGGCAGAGCGGCAGCGCCGCCGAGACGGTCGCCACCACACGAACGGTGCGCGCGGATCGGCGCGACGGCACGGTGGTCACGGTGGCCTGGCTCCTCTCGCGTTCGTTCGACACCCGGTGAGACTACGCGTCGAAAGTGGGAGGCCGATGGGAGGGGGCTCGGGGGCCGGGGCGGCGCGCCGCGGCTGGCCGACGGTCGGCTCGATCCTAGGCGTCGCGCAGCGCGTCGACGGGCTCGATGCGCGCCGCCTTGAGCGCCGGATAGGTGCCCGCGAGCAGTCCCACGAGCGCGCCGACCAGCACTCCGACCGGGGCCGCCCACACGGCGAGCACGGGCGTCCACTGCTGCACGAGGCACACCCCGATCACCCCGAAGAGCCCCACGACCACGCCGATGAGGCCTCCCAGCACGCCGATGGTGAACGACTCGAGCATGAACTGCGCGGCGATGTCGCGGGTGCGCGCGCCGAGCGCCCGGCGCAGGCCGATCTCGCCCCGCCGCTCCGACACCGACAGCAGGGTGACGCTCGCGATCCCGATGCCGCCGCCGAGCAGCGCCACGACGCCGATCGCGAGGAACAGCACGTTGACGTCGGCCTCGACCCCCGATCGCAGCGCGCTGCCGTCGGGCGGCGCCGACACCTTGAAGACCTGCGGGTCGTTCGGGTTCAGCGCGATCGGCGCCTGGTGCGCGACGACCGACCCCGCGCCCACGGCGATGCGGATGTCGAGGCTCTCGGCCGCGGCCAGCCCGAGCTCTGCCCGCGCCGTGCCGATCGGCATGATCACCGAGTCGAGCAGCGCGCTGCGCGTGCCGACCTCGCTCAGGATGCCGATGACCGTGTAGGCGCGGCCGTCGACGAAGATCGCCGGCTGCCCGGTGACCCGGTTCACGCCGAGCTGCTCGGCCGCCCCCGACCCGAGCACGACCACCCGGTCGCGACGCTGCTCGTGGCCGGAGTCGAAGAAGCGGCCCGTGCCGATTCCGCCCTCGACGACGTCGAGCAGCTCCGGCGAGGCGCCGACGACGGGTGGCGGCGCCTTCGCGGCGGCGGAAGGATCCTGCACCTCGACGGCGTCGACGCTCGGGGAGCCCGTCGCCTTCGCGTAGAGCGCCGCGTGCTCGACCCCGACGAGGTCGCGCACCCGCTCCACCGAGTCCCAGGGCAGCCGAGCGGTGGCGCGCTCCTTGCCGCCGGGCCCGCTGCTCGTGCCCGGCTCGATGGTCACGCGCGTCGCGGCCAGCGCGTCGAACTGCTGCGCGATCTGACCGGCCGCGGTCTGCGCGAAGCCGATCGTGGCGACGAGCGAGGCGATCCCGAGCACGGTGCCCACGAGCGTGATGAGCAGCCGCGAGGGGCGCGCTCCCGCGCCCTCGAGGGACTCGCGGATCAGATCCCGCGGGGAGATGCCCGGGATCGCGCGCCGCGGCCGGCGCTCGCGCCGGATCCTCACGCGATCTCCGAGAGCTCGCCGTCGTGCATCCGCACCCGGCGCCGCGCCGACGCCGCGACCGCCTCGTCGTGCGTGATCATGACGATCGTGAGGCCCTCGGCGCCGAGCTCGTCGAAGAGGCGCATGACGGCGCGCGAGTTGGCGCGATCGAGGTTGCCGGTGGGCTCGTCGGCGAGCAGCAGCCGGGGCGACGTGCACACCGCGCGGGCGATGGCGACCCGCTGGCGCTCGCCGCCGGACAGCGTGCCGGGGGAGAAGTCGACGCGGTGGGAGAGCCCCACCCGTTCGAGGGCGCTGCGCGCTAGGGGCTCGCGCTGCTCGCGCGGCAGGCCCGCGTACGTGCCCGCGAGCATGACGTTATCGAGCACGCTGCGGGTGGGCAGCAGGTGGAACGACTGGAACACGAAGCCGATGGCGCGGGCGCGCAGCGCGGCCCGCTCGTCGTCGTCGAGCTCCGAGACGTCGACGCCCTCGAAGAGGAACCGGCCGGTGCTCGGGCGGTCGAGCAGGCCGAGCGTGTTGAGCATGGTCGACTTGCCCGATCCCGAGGGCCCGACGATCGCGAGATAGTCGCCGCGTGCGACGGTGAGGTCGATTCCGCGCAGTGCGTTGACGGGCGGCGGGCCGGGGAAGAACCGGGTGACGTCGGCGAGTTCGATGATGGGGCCGGGGTGCTCGGGATCGCCGACCGCCGCGACGGGGCCGACGCCGGCGGCGGAGTCCGAGAGCGCGGCGCGCTCGGCCCGGCGGTGGGCCTGCGCGCGGGCCCGCGCGCGGCGCACGACCTCTCGGTCGCTCGCGGGTTGCGGGCGGGCGGCGGGCCGTGCGCCCGCGATGAGGGCGTCGAGGTCGCTCATCGCCCCACCACGACCTTGACCCCCGCCTCGATGCGCGGATCGTCGGAGGCGATCTCGACGTAGCCGTCGGCTGCGAGCCCCGCCCGCACGGCGATGTTCTCGGTCTCGGCGTCGGGTCCGCTCTTCGGATCGATGAGCAGTTCGACGCGTTCCTCGCCCGCCGATCCGGCCGAGAGCGCGGCGATCGGCACGGCGAGCACCTCGCCGTCGGTCGAGGCGATGGGGATGCGCAGGCGCACGTTCGTGCCCCGCAGTGCCTCGATCTGCTCGGGGGAGAGCTCGCCCGGGCTCAGCTCGACGGTGTAGCGGGCCGCGCCGCCCGAGCTCTGATCCGCGCTGTTCTCCGCCGCGCCCTCGGTCGAGCGCGTCTGGGGTGCGGTGACGCGCTGCACGGTGGCGGTCAGCTCGGTGCCGTCGGGTGCGGGGAAGAACGCGGTGAGGCCCTCGGTGATGAGTTCGGCGTCCTGCTGCGACACCGAGCCCACGATCGTGAGGGTGGCGCCCGAGACGCTCATGGGCGACCCGGAGAGGATGTCGCCCCGTTTGACCGAGACCGCGTCGACGCGGCGGGGCAGGTCGGCGAGGAAGAGCGCCTCGCTCGACGGGAGCGTGGGGAGTACGCCCTCCTGGGCCTCGGCGAGCAGCTGTTGCGCGTCCGAGAGCTGATCGGAGGCGGCGTTCACCGCGGCCTGCTCGCCGATCACGTTGGTCGCCCCCGCGTCGACGGCCTGGCTCAGCGCGGCTCTGGCCTGCGCGAGCCCCGTGCCGGCGTCGCGCACGCCGCGCTCGGCGTCGCGCAGCATCTGCTGGGCCTCGGGCCCGCCGGCGGCGGGCGCGTAGCCGATCTGCTCGTAGAGCACGCCGAGCGCGACCGCGGTGTCGTAGTCGAAGACGTCGGAGGCGGTGTCGCCGACCCAGTACCCCATGCCCGCGAGTGCGACCTTCAGCTGCACGACGTCGGGGCCGCGCATGCCCACCGCCAGCGAGCGGTACGCCGGCAGATCGCCGGAGAGCACCACGACCGGGCGGCCGGCGAGTTCGAGGGCGATGCTGCCGGGTTGCAGAACGGCGCCGACCTCCGGCACGTGGCCGGTCACCACGGGCCGGTCGCTGGCCCCGGCGGTGTCGACGGAGGCCTCGACCGCGTCGGCGTAGGTGATCTCGCCCCGGGAGACGATCGTGTTCTCGATCGTCCGCTGCTCGATCGGCGCGGTGACGGGCCCGGGTTCGGGGGCGGCGGTGCGAGCCGCGAGCTCGGCGGGCGACACGATGAACTGCATGACCGCGACGCCGATCAGCAGCGACACGACGGCGACCGCGGCGATCAGGGCCACGAGCCGCGTGCCCGACCAGCCCGGTCGCCGCTCCTCGGCGGTCGCCGGGGCCTCGGTATCGGGCTCGGGATCCCGAACCCCGTCAGCGGGCCCGCCTTCCGAGCCCGCGCGCCTCCGGCGCCCAGGCAGCGCCATGCCTACGACTTCTTCTGGTCGGCGCCGTGCTTGGCGATCAGCGCGTCGAGCTCGGCCCGGTGCTCGTCGACGAAGCGCTGCTCGAGGTCGAACTGCACTGTGCGCACCTGCTGCTCGTAGTCGATGCCGTCCTTGCACTTCCAGTCGGTGACCGCCATCTCGATCTCGCGCTGCTGGAACTCCGACTTCTGCCGGTCGCTCGGCCCGCTCCAGCCCGCGAGGTCGTCGCCCGTGCCCTCGGGCGGGGTCTGGAGGGTGTTCCACTCCTCGTTGAGGCCGTCCATCGCGGTCTGCGGGCTCACGAGGTCGGTGTAGCCGGCGTCGGCCATGCACTCCGACCACTCGCGGTCGAGTTTCGCCACGTCGTCGTTGGGGCTCGGCGCACCCGGGTCGTCGTAGTTGTAGAGTTCGCTCCACACCGCGTTCATGCTCTCGAAGAGCTCCGCGAACTCCGGGTCCTCGTAGGCGGCCATCGCCGAGCCGTACTCGTCCTGCACCTCGTGGTCGGCCGCACCGTAGCAGCCGCTCTGGGTCCAGTCCCACTCGTAGGCGCCGTCCTCCATGGCGGCCATGTCCTCTTCGCTGGGCTGCGGGCCGGAGAGCGCCTCGTAGTAGGCCTGCTGCTCGGATTCGCTGAGCGACTCGACGTATCCCTGGTTGGGGTCGACGTACTCCTCGGACTGCTGCTCCATCTCGGCGAGGCCGGGCCAGTCGACGATGCCGTAGCCGTACTGCTCGGCGAACTCGAGGCTGCCCCACTCGATCCCGTCGTCGCCCAGTGTCGACGTGCCGCCGTTTTGGGAGTTCGGCTGGTAGTCGAAGCCCTCGCCGGCCATGCACTCGGCGACGAGCTCCTCGCGCTTCGCGTTGATGCGCTCGTAGAACTCCTCGGACTCGGTCTCGGCGCTGGAGAGCGACGAGAGGTACTCGGAGAGCGGGCCTTCATCGTCGGAGGCGTTCTTCCCGCCGCCGCTCCCGCTGCAGGCGACGAGCGTCAGCAGCGAGGCGGCGAGGATCGCGGGGAGCGCGGCTCTGGCGGAGACGGTACGTGACGACATCGGCACCTCATTCTGGGTTCGAGGGACGGGCGTCCCGCTCTCAGGCTCACCGAACTTGTGCCGATTGTGTAGTACAAGTTCGGAGTGGTTGCCGCCAGCGTATCGCACAAGTGTTGATGAAGTCGCGGAGGGGGGTCCGCCGTCCGTGACGGGCTCGAGGGGCGGTGGGGGCGATCACACCTCGAGCAGACGCCGCAGGTGCTCGCCCACCCGCTCGAACTCGATGAGGAACGCATCGTGACCGAACGGAGAGTCGATGCGCGTGGCGCGATCCCCGTCGAGGCTGCCGGGGGTGTGGCGGGCGATCTCGTCCTGCCCCTCGAGCGTGAAGAGCCGGTCGCTCGGGATACCGAGCACGAGCGTGGGCAGCTGCAGCGTCGAGAGCGCCGCCCGCACCCCGCCGCGCCCGCGGCCCACGTCGTGCGAGTTCATGGCCTGCACGAGCGTGACGTAGCTGCCCGCGTCGAAGCGGCGCGTGAACTTGTTGCCGTGGAAGTCGAGGTAGCTCTCGACGGCGAATCGTCCGCCGCCGCCGAGCGGGCTGACCGCCGACTGCCAGGAGCGGCCGAAGCGGTCGTCGAGCTCGGTGTGACTGCGGTAGTTCAGCAGGGCGAGGCGGCGGGCCGTCGCGAGCCCGTGGTGCGGCCCCACCCCGTCGGGGGCGTCGTAGTAGTTGCCCCCGCGGTAGAAGGGGTCGGAGCGGATCGCCTCGAGCTGCACGAGGTTCAGGCCGATCTGGTCCGCGGTCGTGACCGGGGGTGCGGCGATCACCGCGAGCCGCTCGGTGCGCTCCTGGTGCGAGATGCCCCACTCGAGCGCGTGCATGCCGCCCATCGAGCCACCGATCACGGCGGCGAAGCGGTCGATGCCGATCTCGTCGGCGAAGCGGGCGGCGGCGGCCACCTGATCCCGGATCGTGAGGTAGGGGAAGCGCCCGCCCCACTCGCCCCCCGACGGGTCGAGCGAACCGGGCCCGGTCGAGCCCTGGCACCCGCCCAGCACGTTGGGCGCGATGACGCAGTAGCGGCTCGTGTCGAGCGGGCGGCCGGGGCCGACTATCTCGCTCCACCAGCCGTCGGTCGGGTGGCCGGGCCCCGCGGGCCCGACGAGGTGGCTGTCGCCCGTGAGCGCGTGGAACACCAGGATCGCGTTGTCGCGCTGCTCGTTCAGCTCGCCGAAGGTCTCGTAGGCGATGCGCACGTTCGGGATCTCGGCGCCCGCCTCGGTGGCGAGCGCCCCGATACTCGCGAACCGGCGGTCGCCCACCGGATCGCCGTCGCGCCAGCCCCCCGAGATCGGCGGACGCCCCATCAGCGCCCGCAGCTGGGCGTCCGTGATGAAGTCGGTGGGGAACGAGTCCTCGGGCGTCTGCCAGTCCATAACTGTCCATTCTGCCCCGGCCCGGCGCAGCGCGGGCGAATGTTACGGGTGGAAGGGCTGCGGGTGACCTGCCGTCGATATGGGATCTGCCGAAGACATGCCCGATTCCGGCGCTGGCGCCATACCTTCGGCAGATCCCATACCGATGGCAGCGAGAGAAGAAGCATGGGACCGGCGATAGGGTGCTGAGGTGACCGCCGCCCCGTCCCGCCGCATGCCGTCGAGCCTGCTCGCGATCGCCGCGATCTTCAGCGTGCAGTTCGGCAACGCCTTCGTCGGGTCGCTGTTCGCCCAGGTGGGCCCGCTCGGCGCCGCCGCGCTGCGGCTGGGCTTCGCCGCGCTGATCCTCGTCGTGATCGTACGGCCCCGGGTGCGGGCGTGGGGCGCGCGCACGTGGCTGGGCGTGGCGCTGCTCGGGATCGGCATGGCCGGCATGAACGTGTTCATCTACCTGTCGATCGACGAGATCCCGCTCGGCCTCGCCGTCACCATCGAACTCATGGGACCGCTCGCGGTCGCCGCGGCGGGCATCCGCCGGCCGGTGGACGCCGCCTGGGTGGGGCTGGCCGTGGGCGGCATCCTGCTGCTCGGTCTCGACGACACCGGCGCGGTGACCCTGCGCGGCGCGCTCTTCGCCGCGGTCGCGGCGGCGTTCTGGGCGCTCTACATCCTGGCTTCCGCGCGCCTGAGCTCGCGCGTGCGCGGCATCGACGGCCTCGTCGCGGCGGTGGCGGTGGCGGCGCTCGTGGTCGTGCCCTTCGGTGCCGTGGATGCCGCCGTGGCCGTGCGGCAGGACCCGGCCCTGCTCGGGGCCTTCGCGATCCTCGCCCTCATGACGAGCGTCGTCGCCTACGGCTTGGAGTTCCTGGCGCTGAAGCGCATGACGGCTCGCGTGTTCGGGGTGCTGTCGAGCCTCGGCCCCGCGGTCGCGGCGCTCGCGGGCTTCGCTGTGCTGCACCAGCAGCTCGACGCGCGGCAGCTGCTCGCGATCCTGCTCGTCGTGTGCGCGAGCGCGGGGGTCGTGGCGACCTCTCGCCGTACGGCCTGAACGACGGAGCGGGGCCCGGGCCGAAGCCCGGGCTTTTCGAACTCGTTTTGGGCAGCACGNGCAGCTGCTCGCGATCCTGCTCGTCGTGTGCGCGAGCGCGGGGGTCGTGGCGACCTCTCGCCGTACGGCCTGAACGACGGAGCGGGGCCCGGGCCGAAGCCCGGGCCCCGCTCGCGACGCGCGCGCTACGCCTGCGCGTTCGCCTCGGCGACGATGCGGCGCGCCGCGGCGAAGCCCTGCTCGAGGTCGGCCTTGATGTCGACGATGTTCTCGAGGCCCACCGACAGGCGCACGAGGCCGGGGGTGACGCCGGCCGTGAGCTGCTGCTCGGGGGTGAGCTGCGAGTGCGTGGTCGAGGCCGGGTGGATCACGAGGCTGCGCACATCGCCGATGTTGGCGACGTGGCTGAACAGCTCGAGGCTGTTCACGAACGCCTTGCCGGCCTCGACGCCGCCCTTCAGCTCGAACGAGAGCACGGCGCCGACGCCCTTCGGGGCGTACTCGTTGGCGAGCGCGTACCAGGGGCTCGAGGGCAGCCCCGAGTAGTAGACGGTGGCGACGTCGTCGTGGCCGTCGAGCCACTCGGCGACCTCCTGCGCGTTCTGCACGTGGCGCTCGATGCGCAGCGACAGCGTCTCGATGCCCTGCAGCAGCAGCCAGGCGCTGTGCGGCGCGATGGCCGAGCCGAGGTCGCGCAGCAGCTGCACGCGCGCCTTGATGATGTAGGCGATCGCGTCGCCCACGGCGCCCGTGTAGCTGACGCCGTTGTAGGAGGGGTCGGGCTCGGTGAGGCCCGGGAAGCGGTCGGTGTGCTGCGACCAGGGGAAGGTGCCGCCGTCGACGATCACGCCGCCGAGGGTGGTGCCGTGGCCGCCCAGGAACTTCGTGGCCGAGTGCAGCACGATGTCGGCGCCGTGCTCGAAGGGCCGCACGAGGTAGGGGCTCGCGACGGTGTTGTCGATGATGAGCGGCAGACCGTTCTCGTGCGCCACGTCGGAGACGGCGCGGATGTCGAGGATCGCCGAGCGGGGGTTCGCGATCGACTCGGCGAAGAACAGCTTGGTGTTGGGGCGCACGGCCCGCTGCCACGCCGCCGGATCGTCCTGGTCCTCGACGAAGGTGACTTCGATGCCGAGCTTCGCGAGCGAGTACTTGAACAGGTTGTAGGTGCCGCCGTAGATGGAGCTCGACGAGACGATGTGGTCGCCGGCGTTCGCGATGTTCAGCACCGCGAAGGTCGAGGCGGCCTGACCGCTCGCGAGCAGCAGGGCGGCGGTGCCGCCCTCGAGCGCGGCGATGCGCTCCTCGGCGACGGCCTGCGTGGGGTTCGTGATGCGGGTGTAGATCGGGCCGAGCTCGGCGAGCGCGAAGCGGTTCGCCGCCTGGTCGGTGTTCTCGAACACGAAGGACGTGGTCTGGTGGATCGGCAGCGCGCGGGCGCCGGTCTCGTCGAGCTGCTGGCCCGCATGGATCTGCTTGGTCTCGAAACCCCAGGTCTGGTCGGTCATGGATACTCCTCGGTGAGTGTGTACGGCGGTGGTCTGTACGGCGGTGACGGGGATCGCTCGGAACGGCGACGGTGTCGAGACTACGAAGCGAGCCTGTGAACGGCAACGGAACGAGACACGATGCGTAACGTTGCGCGCCCTCGGGCCGCCGCTCCGGCGGGTCCCGGCACGGGATCCGGGAGGAACATAGGATGGGGGCGGAGCGCGGAGGGAGCGGCGATGCTGAGACGAGTGGTGGTGACGGGCGCGAGTTCCGGGATCGGTGCGGCGACCGTGCGGCGGTTCGCCGAGCTCGGCTGGCAGACCGTCGCCGTGGCCCGCCGCGAGGATCGGCTGCGCGCGCTCGCAGAGGAGACCGGTGCGCACGCCGTCGTCTGCGACGTGACCGACGAGGAGCAGGTGACGCGGCTCGCGGCGGAGGTGACCGCGACGGGCGGCGCGACGGGTCTCGTGAACAACGCGGGAGGCGCCCTGGGCGTCGAATCGGTGGAGCACGCGTCGAACGACGACTGGCGCCGCATGTTCGAGGTGAACGTGATCGGCCTGCGCTCGGTCACGGCGGCACTGCTGCCCGTGCTGCGCGTGGGCGCGCGACGGACGGGGTGGGCCTCGATCCTCAACCTCACCTCGACCGCGGGGCACGACGCCTATCCGGGCGGCGGCGGATACAACGCCGCCAAGTACGCGGCGCACGCCGTCACGGGCGTGCTGCGGCTCGAACTGGCGGGCGAGCCGATCCGGGTGATGGAGCTCGCGCCGGGCCTCGTGCACACCGAGGAGTTCACGCTCAACCGGCTGCGCGGCGACGCCGCGGAGGCGGCGAGACCCTACGCCGACGTGATCCCTCTGCAGGCCGACGACGTCGCGCGCGTGCTCGTGGGCGCGTTCGAGCAGCCCCCGCACGTCAACCAGGACCTGATCGTGGTGCGCCCCGTCGCGCAGTCGAGCGTGTTCCACACCCACCGCGGCCCGCTGGTGCCGAGGGCGGAGTGAGCGCGATGGCGATGACACTCGACGAGCTCGCGGAGAACGGGCACATCGCGGCCGACTGGGCCGCCGCGCTCCAGCCGATGGGCGACCGTCTCGCCGAGCTCGGCAGGTTCCTGAACGCCGAGCGGGCTGCCGGGCAGCGGGTGCTTCCCGCGGGCGATCGCATCCTCGCGGCCTTCCAGCGGCCGCTCGCCGACGTGCGGGTGCTGATCGTGGGGCAGGATCCCTATCCGACGCCGGGTCATCCCATCGGCCTCTCCTTCGCCACCGCTCCCGATGTGCGCCCGATCCCGCGCAGTCTGCAGAACATCTACCGCGAACTGCACGACGACCTGGGCGTGCCGCCGGCGGCGCACGGCGATCTCACGTCCTGGGCCGATCACGGCGTCATGCTGCTCAACCGAGTGCTGACGGTGCGCACGGGTGCGCCCGCGTCGCACCGCGGCAAGGGCTGGGAGACCTTCACCGAGCACGCGATCCGCGCGCTCGCGGCCCGCGGCGGGCCCCTCGTCGCGATCCTCTGGGGCAATGACGCCCGGTCGCTCGCGCCGATGCTGGGGGCGGTGCCGCGCATCGAGAGCCCGCACCCGTCGCCGCTCTCGGCCTCGCGCGGCTTCTTCGGGTCGCGCCCGTTCAGCCGTGCGAACGACGCGCTGGTCGGCCAGGGCGCCGACCCCGTCGACTGGCGGCTCGCCGAGGCCGGGTGACGGGCTCCGCCCCGGCCTCGAGGCGCAGGGGCGGTCGGCCGGCGCGGCGGCGCGCCCGTTCGTGGGGCGGTCCGCTCTCGGGTGGTCGGCGCCGCCATAGCGCTTTTCCGTGCGTCCGCGGCGAGTGTTACGCCGTGCTGCGTTCGATGACGCCGTGCTACGCGGTATGAAGGGGCGTCGTAACATTACTGTGCATCCGCTTATGTGACCCATACGCTGAGCTTCTAGATGGGGATCCCGGATCGGAATCGGGATCGCCGCGAGCACAGCGTAAGGATGAACATGACGGCACGAACACTGACGGCCGCCGGGGAGACCCGGCTCGCCGGAGCATCGGTCACCCGGGTGGGGTTCGGTGCGGCCAGGCTCACGGCGGGAGACGGCTGGGGAGCCCCGCAGGATCCGGCCTCGGCCCGCAACCTCCTCCTCGCCGCGGTCGACGCGGGCTACGACTACATCGACACCGCCGACGCGCTCGGCCCCGGAATCAGCGAGCAGCTGATCGGCGAGGCGCTCGGCAACCGCGACGACGTGCTCGTCGCCACCAAGGTCGGCATGCTGCGCCCCGCCCCCGACGCGTGGGGCGTGCTCGGCCGGCCCGACTACCTGCGGCAGCAGATCCGCCTCAGCCTGCAGCGCCTGCAGCGAGACCGGATCGATCTGCTCTACCTGCACCGGATCGACCCCGACTACCCGCTCGCCGATCAGCTCGGCGCCCTGCAGGAGGCGCGGGACCGGGGCGACGTCGGCGCCATCGGCGTCAGCGAGCCCACCGCCGCGCAGCTCGAACAGGTGATCGCCGTCGAGCCCGGTCTCGCGGCCGTGCAGAGCCTCTACAACCCCGTCGCCCGCCGCAACACGGCGGTGGCGTCGCGGGCTCGCGAGCTCGGGATCCCGTTCGTCGCCTACTGGCCGCTCGTGGGCCGCGGCCTGCGCGCCGAGGACAAGGAGCGGCTCTTCGCCGAGTTCAGGTCGATCGGCGAGCGCATCGACCTCACCCCGCACCAACTCAGCCTGGCCTGGATCTTCACCACGCAGCCCCACTCGCTCGCCGTCGCCGGCTCGAGGTCGATCGGGCACCTGGTGCAGAACCTCGTCGCGGCCGGAGTCGAGCTCGACGGCTGCCTGGTGGCTGAGATATCGCAGGCGGTGGAGCGGGTGCTGGGCGGAGTGCCCTTCGACCCCCGATTCCCGGAGGAGGAGCGATGAGCCGCACCGGCACCGACCCCCTCGAGGTCTACACGGCATACGGAGCATCGGCGCAGCGGGCGGGCTCCGACGAGATCGTCGCAGGCACCCCGTTCGCCGGCGCGGACCGCGACACCGCGGCACGCGCGACGCAGCGCATCGAGTCCGTGCGGGGCGACCTCGAACGACTCGCGATCGAGCTGCACGACGATCCCGAGATCGGCTTCGAGGAGCACCGCAGCGTGGCCCGCATCGCCGAGCTGCTGGCGCGCCACGGCTACGAGGCCGAGGTGGGCGCGTTCGGGCTCGACACCGCCTTCCGGGCCACGGTCGGCACCGACGGGCCGCACTTCGCCATCGTGGCCGAGTACGACGCGCTGCCCGGCATCGGGCACGCCTGCGGGCACAACATCATCGCGGGCATCGCGGCGGGCGCGTTCATCGGTCTCGCCCCCGAGATCGCCCGCATCGGCGGCCGCCTCAGCATCATCGGCACGCCGGCCGAGGAGGGCGGCGGCGGCAAGGAGCACGTGATCCGCGCCGGCGGCTTCGACGACGTGGACGCGGCCGGCATGGTGCACCCCTCCGTGGGAGACCAGGTCTCTCCCGTCTACGGCTCGGGCACGAGCGGGGTGCGGCGCATCCGGGTGCGCTATCGCGGCCGCGCCGGCCACGCGGCGCTCAGCCCGTATCTCGGCCTCAACGCGCTCGACGCCGTGGTCACCGCCTACCAGTCGATCGCGCAGCTGCGGCAGCACATCCTCCCGATCGACCGCATCCACGGGATCATCACGAACGGCGGTGCGGCCGCCAACGTGGTGCCCGAGCTCACGGAGGCCGAGTTCCTCATCCGCTCGACCGAGATCGAGACGCTCAAGGTGCTCACCGAACGCGTGATCGACATCCTCGAGGCCGCGGCTCTCGCCACCGGCACGACCGTCGAGATCGACGCCGACTTCGAACCGCCCTACCTGCCGCTCAAGCAGAACGTCGCACTCGTCAAGCACTGGGCGCGCCACCTCGAGCAGCGGGGGCGCACGGTGCCGCTCACACCCGCCCGGGCCACCCAGGGCGGCCCATCGACCGACATGGGCAACGTGAGCTGGCTGATCCCGGCGATCCACCCGGCTCTCGGCCTCGGCGGCGCGCCCGACGTGCTGCCGCACAACGCCGCTTTCGCGGCGAGCACGGTCGAACCGGCCGCCTTCGACGCGCTCGTCGACGGCGCCTCCGCCCTCGCGGGGCTCGCAGCCGACTACCTCGTCGACGCCGAGCTGCGCGAGGCCGCGCTCGCCGAGTTCGAGCAGCGCGGCGGACGCAGGCGGTGGGAGCGGTGACCGCCTCGGCCGTCGCCGCGCGCACCGCCCGGGTGCCGCGCATCGCCGCCCCGAGATGGTTGCGCGTGCTGCTGCGCAGCGTGCTCGATCTCGTGCTCGTCGTGTGGCTGGCGGCGACCGTCGCGTTCCTCGCGCTGCGCCTCATCCCGGGCGACCCGCTCGACGTGCTGCTCTCGGGCGTGCAGGACGCGACGCCCGAGATGCGAGCGGCGATCGCCGCCCACTACGGGCTCGATCAGCCGGTGATCGTGCAGTACTTCGCCTACCTGCTGGGCGTGGTGCAGGGCGACCTCGGCACCAGCTACCACCGCGGGGCCCCCGTCTCAGAGGTGCTGTTCGGCGAGCTGGGAGCGACGGTCGAGCTCACGGTGGCCGCCATGCTGCTCGCCGTGGTGCTCTCGGCGGCCATCGCGCTGCTGACCAGCGGGCAGCGCCCCGCCGTGCGCTTCGTGGCGCAGGCGCTCGAGATCGTGGCGGTGTCGGTGCCGTCCTTCTGGCTGGGGATCGTGCTGATGACGATCTTCTCCTTCGGACTGCGCTGGGTGCCGGCCTTCGGCAACGAGTCGCCGGTGGCGCTCGTGCTGCCCGTCATCACGCTCGCGGTGCCGCTCGTGGGCGTCATCACCCAGATCCTGCGCGAACGCGTGGAGCATCAGCTGCACGAGCCGTTCGTCACCACGATCCGCGCCCGCGGGGTGGGCGAGGCCGGGCTGCGCTCGAGGCACCTGCTGCGGCACGCGAGCGTACCGGCCCTCACCCTGAGCAGCATCATCTTCGGCTCGCTGCTCACCGGCACCGTGATCATCGAGACGCTCTTCGCGAGGCCCGGCATCGGCCGGGTGATCGTGATGGCGCTGCAGAATCGCGACGTGCCGGTCGTGCTCGGGTTCGTGATCTTCGCCGCGCTCGTCTTCATCGTCATCAACACCGTGGTCGATCTGCTGCTCCCGCTGATCGATCCGCGCCTGAAGGAGGAGCGATGACGCTCGAAGCCCTGCGTGCGACTCCGACCGGATCCCGCGCTCGCCGCCGCGAGCTCCCGCCCCCGGGGGTGCTGCTCGCGCTCGCCGTCTTCGCTCTGCTGGTGGTGGCCGCGCTGGCGCCCGGCCTGTTCACCGGTCAGGATCCCATCGCGAGCGACCCCCGCGACTCGTTCGCCGGCCCGAGCGCCGAGCACTGGCTCGGCACCGACCAGCTGGGCCGCGACCAGTTCTCGCGGCTGGTGCACGGCGCGAGGTACTCGATCCTGCTCGGCCTCGGTGCGACGCTCATCGGCCTCGTCGGGGGCGTCGTGCTCGGGGTGCTCGCGGGTTACGCGAGAGGGGTGTGGGATCGCGCCATCACCCGCTTCCTCGACGTGCTGCTCGCGTTCCCCGACGTGCTCGTGGCGCTCGTCACCATCACGGTGCTGGGCCCGGGGGAGTGGAGCCTGATCTGGGCGGTCGGCCTGGGCCGCATCCCGGGATCGGCGCGACTCGTGCGCGGCGAGGTGCTGCGCATCCGGGAGTCGGGCTTCGTGCGCGCCGGGGTCGGTCTGGGTCTCAGCCCGGCTCGCCTGATCCTGCGCCACGTCGTGCCCAACAGTCTCGGCCCCGTGCTGGTGCACGCGGTGCTCGGCGTGGGAGTCAGCATCATCTTCGGCGCGTCCCTCAGCTTCCTCGGCCTCGGCGCGGTGCCGCCCACGCCCGAGTGGGGGCTCATGCTCTCGGAGGCCAGGCAGTACCTCAGCATCGCCCCCTGGACGGCGATCTGGCCGGGCCTGTTCATCACCGTGACGGTGGTCTCGATCACCGTCGTCGGCCGCTGGTCGCAGCAGCGGTTCATCGCGAAACGGAGTTCACTATGACGACGCCGCTCGTTCATGTCGAAGACCTCTCGGTGCGCTTCGGCGCGCTCACCGCCGTCAGCGGGGTCGGCTTCCGTCTCTATCCGGGCCAGTGCGTCGCGCTGGTGGGCGAGTCGGGATCGGGGAAGTCGGTGACGGTGCGCAGCCTGCTCGGTCTCGTCGGCCGGGGCTCCACCGTCGAGGCCGCAGCGCTCCGCCTCCGCGACCGCGACCTGCTCGCGCTCACTCCGCGGGAGTGGCGGGAGGTGCGCGGAGCCGAGGTCGGCCTCGTGCTGCAGGACGCGCTCGTTTCGCTCGACCCGCTCGCCCGCGTCGGGGCGCAGGTCGCCGAACCGCTGCGAGCCCACCGCAGGCTCGGCCGCTCGGGCCGCGTCTCCCGCGCGATCGAGCTGCTCGAACGCGCGGGGGTGCCGGAGGCGCCCGTGCGGGCGAGGCAGTACCCGCACGAGCTCTCGGGCGGCCTGCGCCAGCGGGCGCTCATCGCGAGCGCGGTGGCGGCCGGCCCCGGAGTGCTGATCGCCGACGAGCCGACCACGGCGCTCGACGTGGCCGTGCAGGCCCAGGTGCTCGAGCTCCTCGCGGGGTTGCGGGCCCAGGGCACCGGCCTCATCCTCGTGAGCCACGACCTCGCCGTCGTCTCACAGATCGCCGACGAGATCCTCGTGCTCAACCGCGGCAGGGTGGTCGAGCAGGGTCGCACCGAGCGCGTGCTCGGAGCTCCCGAATCCGAGTACACGAAGCAGCTGCTCGCAGCGATCCCCTCGCAGCGCTCCCGGGGCAGGCGGCTCTCGGCGCCCCCTGCGCCGGGCCCCGCCGCGGGCGGGCCCGGCGCATCGCCGGCGTCGTCGGCGTCATCGGCGCAGGCATCCGCACCGGCCGACGACGAGCCGGTGCTGCAGGCCCTCGACCTCGTCAAGCGCTACCGGCGACCGGGCGGGGGCGCACCGCGGCCCTCGACGGCGTCTCGTTCGCGCTGCGCCGTGGCAGCACGCTCGGCATCGTCGGAGAATCGGGATCGGGCAAGTCGACCGCCGCCGACGTCGTGCTCGGGTTCACCGAGCCGGACGCGGGGGAGGTGCTGCTCGACGGCCTCGCCTGGTCGACGGCGCCCGAGCGCGAGCGCCGGGCGCGCCGCAACCGCATCCAGTCGATCTCGCAGGACCCCCTCGGATCCTTCGACCCGCGCGCCGACGTGCGCTCGATCCTCTCGGAGGCGCTCGAAGCGATCGGCGTGCCCCGGAGCGAGCGGCGCGACCGCGCCGTCGAGCTGCTCGAGCGCGTCGATCTCGGCGCCGAGCATCTCGCGCGCAACCCCCTCGAACTGTCGGGGGGCCAGCGCCAGCGGGTCGCGATCTCCCGGGCGCTCGCGACCGATCCCGAGGTGCTGGTCTGCGACGAGGCGGTCTCCGCGCTCGACGTCTCGATCCAGGCGCAGGTGCTCGACCTGCTCGCCGAGTTGCAGCGCAGCACGGGCATCTCGCTGCTGTTCATCTCGCACGACCTCGGCGTGATCCGCCACGTCGCCGACGAGGTGCTCGTGATGCGCCGCGGCCGGGTGGTCGAAGCGGGGCGCACCCAGGCCGTGTTCGAGCACCCGCAGCACGACTACACCCGACGACTCGTCGACGCGATCCCGAAGCTCCGCTTCTCGCCGCCGACCCCGACCCACACCACCACTCCCACCCCTCACGAAAGCATCTCCCCATCATGAAACGGAAACACCTCATCCTCCCCGCCCTCGCCCTCGCCGCGGCCCTCGGGCTGTCGGCCTGCTCAGCGAGCGGCCAGGCCGCCGAGCCTGGCGGCGATCGCGGCACCCCCGTCGCGGGCGGCACCCTCACCTACTTCGCCAACACCGAGCCACCGGTCTGGGACGGCCAGCGCATCCCGAGCCTGAACGCCAACTCGATCAACAGCTCCATCTTCGACACCCTCGTCGCGCAGGCCGACGACGGCACCTACCGCCCGGGGCTCGCCACCGAGTGGGAGATCAGCGACGACGGGCTCACCTACACCTTCACGCTCAGGGAGGGCGTCACCTTCCACGACGGCTCGCCCTTCAACGCGGAGGTGCTGAAGCAGAACCTCGACCGCCCGCTGAACGAGCCCGACCTCGCGACCGTCTCGACGGGGATCGCCGAGAACACCGTGGTCGACGAGCACACCCTCCAGGTGCGGCTCAGCCGCCCCAACGCCGCGCTGATCCACGCGTTCTCGACCCCGCACTGGCCCATCTACTCGGGCGAGGTGCTCGCGAACCACAGCGCGGCCGAGCTCGCCGCGTCGCCGGAACTGTCGATCGGCACGGGTGCCTTCAAGGTGAAGGAATACACGAAGGGCTCGCAGCTCGTGCTCGAACGCAACGACGAGTACGACTGGGCCCCCGAGACGTGGGAGCACGAGGGGCCCGCCTACCTCGACGAGGTGGTGATCCAGTTCGTGCCCGAGACGCAGGCCCGCATCGGGGCTCTCACCTCGGGGCAGGCCGACGCGATCGACCAGGTGCCGCCGCTCAACATCCCCGAGGTCGAGGGCGCGGGCCTCACCGTGCTCGAGAAGGACAACACCGGCACGCCCTACTACATCGCGCTCAACCCCAACCTCGCACCGTTCGACGACAAGAACGTGCGTCTCGCCTTCCGCGAGGCCATCGACGTCGACGGGCTGCTCGAGGGCGTCTACGCGGGGGTCTACGAGAAGGCGTGGAGCACGACCCTGCCCGACACCCCGCCCGCCGGCTCGTTCGACGAGACCCTCGTCGACAGCTGGGGCTACGAGCCCGACCACGCGATCGAGCTGCTCGAGGAGGCCGGCTACACCGAGGTCGACGACGAGGGCTACCGCGTGAAGGACGGCGAGCGGCTCACCCTGCAGTGGTACGTCGACAGCCTGTACCAGCAGACCGACCAGCGGCAGCAGCTCGGCGAGGCCGTGGCGTCGTCGCTGAAGGAGGCGGGCTTCGAGGTCGTGCGCACCCCGTTCGACTCCGCGGCCTACACCGCCGAGCTCGCGAAGGGCGAGCACCACCTCTCCGACTCGTCGCGCGGCTTCGCCGACGTGGGCACCTCGGTGTTTCCCTTCACGACGATCGCGATCCCGAGCTCGAACGGCGGCTCGGGCATCAACTACGGCCTGCTCAGCGACCCCGAGATCGACGCCGCCTACGGCATCATCAACTCCTCGCTCGAGCCGCAGGAGCGCATCGACGCCGCGAAGGTCGTGCAGCACCGCATCCTCGACGAGGGCTACGCCGTGCCGCTCTACGTGCCCAAGAAGATCGTCGGCACGACCGATGAGGTCGGCGGCTGGAAGTTCGACGCCGTGGGCTACACCGACACCTTCTACGACGTCTGGCTGCAGCAGTAGCCGCACCCGATCCGGGCCGGCGGAGCCCTCGCCCCGCCGGCCCGTCACACCAACGAAAGGAACGGTCACATGCCCCGCATCGACCTCTTCTACTACGGCGACACGTCGTCGGGACAGTCTCCGGCGCGGCTCTACCGCGAGATCGAGCAGCAGGTGGTGCTCGGCGACGCCCTGGGGTACCACGGCGCCTGGTTCACCGAGCACCACTTCGGTTCGCGCGGCGAGATCCCCGACCCGCTCAGCCTCATCGCACGGCTGAGCGGCGTCACCGAGCGCATCCGCTTCGGCACGGCGATCGCGTGCGCCCCGTACTACCACCCGATCCGTCTCGCCGAACAGGCCGCGCTCATCGACGCGCTCTCCGGCGGGCGTCTCGACCTCGGTGTCGGCACCGGCATGACGACCGAGGAGCTGTCGAGGGTCTGGGGGTTCGAACCGGGCGACGCGGCTCAGCGCGCCCGCGAGATCCACGAGATCCTGCGCCAGGCCTTCGACGACGGCGTGGTCGACTTCGAGGGCGAGCACTACTCGTTCTCGAACGTCGAGATCTCGCCCCCGCCCGGCCGCCCGGCGAGCGACGTGATCTGGACGGCCGCCGGCCGCAACGCGATCCCCCTCGCCTCGCAGCACGGCTTCCGGCTGATGATCCCGCGCCCCCTCCCGCTCGCCGAGCGGCTGCGCATCAACGAGGAGTACCGTCGAGCGGTGCCCGGCGGCGAGGTGGTGCACCTGCGGTCGGGCCTCGTCGGGCCGACCGCCGAGATCGCGCGCGAGCGAGCGGTCGAGTTCCTGCGCGAGTACGCCGCGATCTATCTCAGAACCGACTGGCGCGGCGGCCCCGACAGCGCCGACTTCGACGAGATCGCCGAGCGGCTCTCGTTCGCCGTGGGCACCGCGAGCGAGGTCGCCGACAAGATCTGGGCCTGGACCGAGCAGTTCTCCGGTACCGAGGAGACGGCCATCCAGTTCCACGGCCCGCACGTGCAGCACCAGCACGTGCTCGAGTCGATCGAGCTCTTCGCCGCCGAACTGCCGGGCCTGCAGGCGGACTCCCCGCGCACGAGTGCGCCCTGGGTCGACCGCGGCATCCCCGACCGCCCCGTGCCACGGGACCTCTCACCCTTCACGAGCGGGATCGGCGAACCCGACGTGACCAGCAGACTGGCGCGCGTGTAGCGGCCGGACCACGACGAATCAGGAGAACACGACCATGACCACGCACCCGCTGCACCCGACCCTCGGCACCCGGAGCCCGGCGGGCACCACCGACATCGGCGAGCGCCTGCGCATCGGCTTCATCACGCACCTCGACCAGAGCGAGGACGTCTCGACGGTCTACCGCGAGAACATCGGGCTCGTGCAGCAGCTCGAGCGGCAGGGCTACGACAGCGCCTGGATCGCCACGCGACACTTCGGCAGCGGCTGGGCCACGCTGCCCACCCCCTACGCCTTCCTCGGCGCCCTCGCGACGAACACCGAGCGGATCGGACTCGGCACGGCGGTGCTGCCCGTCATCTTCGACGACGCGGTGCGCGTCGCCGAAGAGCTCTCGGTGATCGACCACCTCTCGGGGCACCGCCTGCTCGCCGGCCTCGGCAAAGGCGTGCCGAGCGACTCGTACCACGTGTTCGAGGCCTACGAGCCCGACCGCGATCGCAGCTTCGAGCACAAGATCGACACTCTGCACTGGGGCCTCGAGGGCAACCGCATCGAGGGCGGCAGCGCCTCGATCTACCCCGCCAACACCGCGCTGCAGGGCCGCCTCTTCCACGGCAGCTCGAACCTCGACACGATCCGCTTCGCCGCGCGCCGCGGCGACGGATTCATCCTCGAGCGCTTCGGCAACGGCCCCGAACGGCACCCGGATCAGCGGCGCACGTTCCAGCAGCGCCAGGCCGAGTCGGTGCTCGAGTACCGTCGTGTCTTCCGCGAGACGTGGGGCGAGACCCGCACCCCCTACGTGGTGACGTCGCGCACCGCCTACCCCGCCGAGACCACGCAGCGCGCCCTCGAGGAGGCCTCGGTGCGCGCAGCCCACTGGAACGAGTACGCTGGCCTCCTCGGCCGCGTCAACCCGGAGCACTCGCCCGCCGATCAGCTGCTCTCGGACAACTTCGTGTGGGGCGATCCCGAGACCCTCGCCGCGGATCTGCTCGACGACCCCACGGTGCTGCTCTCGGACGAGCTGGTGCTCGGCATCCACCCGACCCTGCACACCGTCGAGGAGACGGCCGAGAAGGCTCGGATCCTCATCGAAGAGGTCGTCCCGCTGCTGCGCGAGGGCTGGGCCCGCGGGCGGGCGGAGCTGCTCGCGGGCGAGCGGGCCGGCGCCGAGCCGGTCGGTGCCGATCCGGTCGGCGCCGAGCGGGCCGAGGTGCTGTCGTGACGGCGCGCGCGGCCGAAGCTGCCGGGGCGGCGGATCCCGGTTCGGCGGAGGATCCGCGCCCCTCCCGGGCCGCCTTCGCGGGGGAGTGGCGCGAGTGGCAGCGCCGTCGCCTCGCCACGGCCGCCGCCCCGCACGGCACGGCGGCGCTCGCGCTCACGCGCTGGCTGGACGGCGAACCGCGCGCCGTGCCCGGGCTGCCCGGCCTGTGGCGCGCGCAAGGCGGAGACCTCGTCGGCTCCGACTTCGAGCCCGGCGACTACGCCCTGCCCGACGGCACCCCGCTCGAGAGCCCCGCGGTGCTCGCGGCCGACGGGCACCCGGAGCTCGCGGCGGGATCGCGGGTGGTCCGCCGGTTCGAGCGCGACGGATCGCTCGCCATCAGGGTCTTCGACCCCGAGGGAGAGGGGCGCCGAGAGCTCCGGGGCATCGACGCCTTCGACCCCGACGAGTCGTGGCGCGTCGACGCGCGCTTCGAGCCGGGAGCCGAGCAGCGGCAGATCGAGCTCGCCGACGGATACCTCAAGACGGCCGAGACCTCCGGAAGCCTCGCGTTCTCCCTGAACGGGCAGCCGCTCCGGCTCACCGCCACCGTGCGGCCCGACGCGGTGTCGGTCGTGTTCGGAGACACCACCAACGGCGACGAGACCTACGGCTTCCGGTTCCTCGCGGTGCCGCTTCCCGATGCCGACGGTCGCACGGAGATCGACTTCAACCGGGCCTTCCTGCCGCCCTGCGCGTTCAGCGACCAGTTCGTCTGCCCGCTGCCGACCCCCGAGAACCGGCTGCCGGTGGCGATCAGGGCGGGCGAGCGCCGGGTGCGGCGCGCGAGTCCAGACGGCGCCCGGACGCGGGTCGCGGGCGGTGAGGCATGAGCGAGCGCATCGTCGTGGTCTCCGGCACCCTCAGCAGGCCGTCGAAGACCACCGTGCTGGGCCGTGCGATCGCCGAGGCCGTGCGGGAGTACCGCGACGGCGAGATCAGCGTCATCGAGATCGCGCAGCTCGCCGAGGAGATCGGCCGATCGCTGATCCTCGGCGCTCCCACGGAGCCGCTGCGGGCTGCGATCGCGGAGGTCGAGAACGCCGACGTGCTCGTGGCGGTCTCGCCCGTGTTCAAAGGCGGGTACTCGGGGCTCTTCAAGCACTTCTTCGATCTCGTCGACCCCTACGCGCTCACGAACCGGCCGGTGATCCTCGGCGCGTCGGGCGGGAGCGTGCGCCACTCGCTCGTGGTCGACTACGAGCTGAGGCCCCTGTTCACCTACCTCAACGCCGCCGTGTCGCCGGTGGGCGTCTTCGCCACCTCCGACGACTTCGCCGACGGCGCGATCGCTGACCGCGGGCTGCTCGCGAGGATCGACCGCGCCGCCGTGTCGCTCGCGGTGCACACCGGCCTCGAACGCGCGGTGACGTAGGGGCGTCGGGTGCTCGGAGATCGTGTAGAATTGATGGCTGTACTTCGGCGAGGGGCGCGCAGACGCCCGTGATCGACGCGGTAGAGCCTCTTTGCGGGCCCTTCTGACGCGCCACACGGCGAGACATCATCGACCAGGCGGGCCATCCGCCTCAGTTGGGCGCGAGCCCGCAAGGAGAGAACACCATGAGCGAGACCAACCAGCTCGTCGCGAACACGCGCGACAACTTCGGCAAGGGCGCCGCGCGCAAGCTGCGCGCCGCGGGTCAGACCCCCGCCGTCGTCTACGGCCACGGCACCGACCCGGTGCACGTCTCGGTCGAGACCCACCCGCTGAGCCTCATCGTGCGTCACGCCAACGCCATCATCGAGCTCGACATCGACGGCCGCCAGGAGCTCGTGCTCGTCAAGGACGTGCAGAGGGATCCGGTGCGCCAGATCATCGAGCACATCGACCTGCTCGTCGTGAAGAAGGGCGAGACCGTCGAGGTCGAGGTGCCCGTGCACGTCACCGGCGAGTCGTTCTCCGGCACCAACGCCCTGCAGGAGCTCAACACCCTGCGCCTCAGCGTTCCCGCGACCTCGATCCCCGAGAACGTCGAGGTGAACGTCGAGGGTCTCGAGGAGGGCGCCCAGATCCTCGCCGGCGCCGTGGCCCTGCCCGCCGGTGCGACGCTGCTCGATCCCGAGGACCAGCTGGTCGTGCACGTGGTCGTGCCGCGCGGCGCCGCGGGCGACGAGGACGAGGCCGCCGAGGAGGCCGCGGAGTAGGTCTCCGGCTCTTGGCCCGTCGGGTCGGCGCTGCGTCGCCGCCCGGCGGGCTCTTCGTCTCTCGGGGCGGATGTCGGTGGTCTCTGCGATCATCGTGAGCGAGGGGAGACGGATGTTCTGGCAGAAGCGAAGGAAAGAGGATCGCGTGTCCGATGACAGCTGGCTGATCGTCGGCCTCGGCAACCCCGGGGCGAAGTACGAGGCGACCAGGCACAACGTCGGGCAGATGGCGCTCGACGTGCTGGCAGATCGCATCGGCGGCCGGTTCTCACCGCACCGCACCGGTTCGCGCGTCGCCGAGGGGCGGGTGCGGCCGGGCGGGCCGAAACTCGTTCTCGCGAAGTCGAACGGGTACATGAACACATCGGGAGGCCCGGTCTCGGGCCTCGCCAAGTACTACGGCGTGCCCGCCGATCGCATCATCGTGATCCACGACGAGCTCGACGTGCCCTTCGACTCGATCAAGCTGAAGCAGGGCGGCGGCCACGGCGGCCACAACGGCCTGCGAGACATCGCGAAGGCGCTCGGCACCCCCGAGTTCCTGCGGGTGCGGGTGGGCGTCGGTCGCCCGCCGGGTCAGCAGGACGCGGCAGACTTCGTGCTGCGTCCGTTCGGCTCGAACGAGCGCCAGGCGCTCCCGGTGCTGCTCGAAGACGCTGCCGACGCCGCCGAGGCGCTCGTCGACGAGGGCCTCCTCACCGCGCAGCAGCGCTTCCACGGCAGGGCCGTCAAGTGACGCTGCGGGGCATCGACCGGCTGCTCGAGGCGTCGCCGTCGTTCGCGCGGGCGCTCGACGCCGCCGACGGCTCGGTCGCGACCGACGCCGACTTCTCGGTCGCCGAGGGGTTGCGAGCCCCGCTCATCGCCGGGCTGCTGCGGCGGCGTCGCGAAGCGGGCGACCACGGCGCACTGCTCGTGATCGCGGCGACCAGCCGCGAGGCCGACGCGCTGCGCTCGGCCCTCGCCTCGCTCGTGCCCGAGGCCGTGACCGCCGAGTTCCCGGCGTGGGAGACGCTGCCGCACGAGCGGCTGAGCCCCAGCGCCGAGACCGTCGGTCGCCGTGCCGCGGCCCTGCGGCTGCTGCGTGAGCACACCGCGTCGCAGCCGCTCGTCCTGGTGGCCTCCGTGCGGGCGGCGCTGCAGCCCGTGTCGCCGCACGCCGCGCAGGCAGAGCCGCTGGTCCTCCGCCCCGGCGAGCAGCCGGCGGCCTCGGGGTCCCCAGGTCGTGGGCTCGACCTCGTCGCGCGCGAGCTGGTGCTGCGCGCCTACACCCGCGTCGACATGGTCACCCGCCGCGGCGAGTTCGCGGTGCGCGGCGGCATCCTCGACGTGTTCCCGCCCACCGCCGAGCAGGCGCTGCGAGTCGACTTCTTCGGCGACGAGGTCGACCAGATCCGCCGCTTCGCGGTCTCCGACCAGCGCAGCGCGGGCGACCCCGTTCCCGAGCTCGAGCTGTGGCCGGCGCGCGAGCTGCTGCTCACCGACGACGTGCGCGAGCGCGCGGCCCAGCTGCTGCCGCGCTTCCCCGCGCTCTCCTCGCTGCTCGAGAAGATGAGCCAGGGCATCCCCGTCGAGGGCATGGAGAGCCTGCTGCCGCAGCTCGTGCCCGGGGTCGCGCCGCTCACCGCGCTGCTGCCGCAGGGCGGCGCCGTGGTCGTGGCGTCGCCCGAGCGCGTCGCGGGCCGCGCGGTGAGCCTCGCCGAGACCAACCGCGAGTTCCTCGAGGCCGCGTGGAGCGCCGCCACCGCGGGGGCCGACGCGCCCGTGCCCACCGAAGACAGCGGCATGCTCTCGGTCTCCGAGCTGCGCGCCGCCTCCCGGGGCCGACCGTGGTGGACGGTCTCGACCTTCGTCGCGGGCGACGGCGTTCCGACGGATGAACCCGCCTCGCCCACCGAGCCGGTCGAGGGCGGCGCCGGTCCTCACCCGGAGGCCGATCACATCAACGTGGCCGGCGGCCCCTTCCCGCGACCGGCGGCGGGAGCCGACGCGACGAGCGCCGCGATCCGCCTGTTCTCCGAGCGACTGCGCGAGGGCTGGCGGGTGGTCGTCACCGCGCAGGGCGTCGGCCTCGTCGAGCGCGCCCGCGACGTGCTGGTCGAGGCAGGGGCGGCCGCCCGCATGGTCGACGAGCTGCCCGAGCGCCTCGAACCCGGTGTGGTCTACCTCGTGGCGGGCACGGCCTGGTCGGGCTTCGCGAGCGACGAGGCCGCGCTGCTGCTCGCGAGCGAGGCCGAGTTCTTCGGCCGCTCCGTCGGCTCTCAGGCGGCGAGCGGTCAGAAGCTGGCGCGCCGCCGCGGCAAGAACGTCGTCGACCCGCTGAAGCTCGTCGCGGGCGACTACGTGGTGCACGAGACCCACGGCATCGGCCGCTTCGTCGAGCTGACGCAGCGACTCGTGCCCACCGGCATCGGGCGCGACGCGGCGAAGGCGCTGCGCGAGTACCTGGTGCTCGAGTACGCGTCGACCAAGCGCGGCATGCCCAAGGACAAGCTGTACGTGCCCACCGATCAGCTCGACCAGCTCTCCCGCTACGTCGGCGGCGAGGCCCCGCCGCTCTCGAAGATGGGCGGCAGCGACTGGGCGAACGCGAAGAAGAAGGCGCGCAAGGCGGTGCGCGACATCGCCGTCGAACTGGTGAAGCTCTACTCGGCGCGCGTCGCGTCGAAGGGCCACGCGTTCTCGCCCGACACCCCGTGGCAGCACGAGCTCGAAGAGGCGTTCCCGTACGCCGAGACGCTCGACCAGCTCACCACCATCGATGAGGTCAAACGAGACATGGAGCGCGCGATCCCGATGGATCGCCTCATCGCGGGCGACGTGGGCTTCGGCAAGACCGAGGTGGCGGTGCGGGCCGCGTTCAAAGCCGTGCAAGACGGCAAGCAGGTCGCCATGCTCGTGCCGACGACGCTGCTCGCCGAGCAGCACCTCGAGACCTTCCAGAACCGCTTCGCCGGGTTCCCGGTGCGCCTGCGCGCCCTCAGCCGCTTCCAGAGCGACGCAGAGGCGAAGGACACGATCGACGGGCTCGCCGCGGGCACCGTCGACGTGGTCATCGGCACGCACCGGCTGCTCTCCGACAACGTGCTCTACAAAGACCTGGGGCTGCTCATCATCGACGAGGAGCAGCGCTTCGGCGTCGAGCACAAGGACGCGCTGAAGAAGCTCAAGACCAACGTCGACATCCTCGCGATGAGCGCCACCCCGATCCCGCGCACGCTCGAGATGGCCGTGACCGGCATCCGCGAGATGTCGACCCTCGCCACCCCGCCCGAGGACCGCCACCCGATCCTCACCTTCGTGGGCCCCCGCAGCGACAAGCAGATCACGGCCGCGATCCGCCGCGAGCTGTTGCGCGAGGGGCAGGTGTTCTTCGTGCACAACCGTGTCTCGTCGATCAACCGCGTCGCGGCGCAGATCTCCGAGCTCGTGCCCGAGGCGCGGGTCGCGGTCGCGCACGGCAAGCTCGGCGAGCACCGGCTCGAGCAGGTCGTGCAAGACTTCTGGGAGCGCAAGTTCGACGTGCTCGTCTCGACCACCATCATCGAGACCGGGCTCGACATCGCGAACGCCAACACGATCATCATCGACAGCGCCGACAAGTACGGGCTCAGCCAGCTGCACCAGCTGCGCGGACGTGTGGGCCGCAGCCGCGAGCGCGCCTACGCCTACTTCCTCTACGACCCCGACAAGCCGCTCACCGAGACCGCGCACGAGCGCCTCGAGACGCTCGCCACCAACAACGAGCTGGGCTCTGGCATGCAGGTCGCCCTGAAAGACCTCGAGCTGCGCGGCGCGGGCAACCTGCTCGGCGGCGAGCAGTCGGGGCATATCGCCGGCGTCGGCTTCGACCTCTACCTGCGCATGATCGGCGAGGCCGTCAACACGTTCAAGGGCGAGGAGTCGACGGGCCCCGTCGAGCTGGTGCTCGAGCTGCCCGTCGACGCGCACATCCCCGAGGAGTACGTCGAGAGCGAGCGCCTGCGCCTCGAGGCGTACCAGAAGTTCTCGGCCGCGTCTCATCCGCAGGCACCCGAGGACCACGTCGCCCTCGTGCTGGAAGAACTCACCGACCGCTACGGCGAGCCGCCCGCCGAGGTGCAGCGCCTCGCCGCGGTCTCGGCGCTGCGCCGGCGCGCCGCGAAGCTCGGTCTCTCGAAGGTCGTCGCGGCGGGCCCCGCGCTGCGCATCGAGCCCGTCAAGCTGCTCGACTCCCGCCGCATGCGCATGAACCGCATGTACCCGGGTTCGCGCTACACCGAGGCGACGGGCACGCTGCAGATCCCGCTGCCCGGCGGCACGGCGCTCGCCCGCAGTCCGCTGGCGGGAGTGGGGCAGCGCGCCACCGGCGACGAGGGAGACATCGTCGCCTGGGCGGGGCGCGTGCTCGCGACGCTGCTCGAAGAGGAGGCCGCGCCCGCGCAGTGAGCGGCGCCCGAGCCGCTGCATCCGGCGGGTGCGGGCGAGCCGGCCGATCCACGACCGCGGGTGGCGGCCGGCCGGGCCTCCTCACGAGCCTGCCAGTCGGCGTCAGTAGGGTGGAAGCCATGGATCAGGACGAAGACGCCGACCGACCCGCCGCGACGCCGAGCACTCCCGGCGCCGCGGCAGCGGCATCCGCCCGCGACGCCGAGGCCCTCGCCGCGGCGATGCAGACCGTGCGCACGATGGTGCGACCGGGCGGCTGCGCCTGGCACGGCGTGCAGACCCACGAGACCCTCACCCCCTTCCTCGTCGAGGAGACCGCGGAGTTCATCGACGCCGTCGAGCGCGGGCTGCCGGCCGACGAGGTGCGCTCCGAGCTGGGCGACGTGCTCTATCAGGTGCTCTTCCACGCGGCGATCGCCGAGCGCGACGGCGAGGGCTACGATCTGGCCGGCGTGGCCGAGGCGCTCAACGAGAAGCTGATCGCCCGGCACCCGCACGTGTTCGGCGACCGCGGCGAGATGACGGTCGACGAGCTGCACGCCGAGTGGGAGCGCCTGAAGGAGGACGCGGCGGGGGAGGAGCGCGGATCGCGGGGCCCTCTCGACGGCATCCCGGCTGGCATGCCCACGCTCGCGCGTGCGGCGAAGGTGGTCGAGCGCCTGAAGCGAGCCCGGCTCGTCGACCCGAGCGCGGGGGAGAGCCACCCCGACGACCCGCTCGCCACCGCGATCGGACCGGATGAGCGGCGCATGGCCGAGAACGGCATCGGCGACGCCATGCTCGCCCTCGTCGTGCGCGCGAACGCCGCGGGCGTCGATCCGGATCGTGCCCTGCGGCTCGCGGTCGACCGCTTCACCGCGCGCGTCACCCACGGCGAGTAGCGGGCCCTGCGCACGCGGCTGTGCTCCGCATCCGGAGCGTCCGCGCGCGGCGATCGGGCCGGGATCCCGCCCGTGGTCAGGCTCAGCTGCCGCCCCACACCGCCCGCAGCACGGCGACCGCGTCGTCGAAGCCGGTTCCCTCGCGCTGCGCCGCCTCGGCGAGTGCGCGGGCGTGCTCGACGACCGGCCCCGCCGCGCGTGACGCGCCGGGCGCCACCCGGGTGCCGGCGGCGGTGCGGGTGACGACGAGGCCCTCCTGCTCGAGCGCGCGGTAGGCCTTCGCGGCGGTGGCCTGCGCCACCTCGAAGTCGCGCGCGGTCTGCCGAACGGTCGGCAGACGCTCGCCGTCGCCCAGCTGACCGGAGCGGATCGCACCGCGGAACAGTCCGGCGATGTCGTCGGCCGTGCGCGGCGCCGGAGGTGCCGGATCCATAGAGGTCATCGTACGGCCTCGGCGCCCGGCCGAGCCGCCGCGGTGCCCGGCGCGGGGTGCGGGTCGGCACTTCCCGCCCCGGGACGGCGGGCCGCCGCCGCACGCCAGGTGTCGACCGCGAGACGCAGCAGCAGCGCGGCGCCGATGCCCTGCACGACGTAGCCGCCGAGGTGCAGGAGCGGAGCGACGCTCTGGTAGCCCGTGCCCACGAAGAATCGCTGCGCGCCCGGCTCGCCCCCGTTGTCCTCGAAGACCCCCACGATGATCTGGCCGATGAACCCCACGTGGGCCCACACGGCGCCCAGGGTCAGCAGCAGGCCGCCGAGCGCGAGCAGGGTGAGGATGCGCGCCGTCGCCGTGCGCTCCTCGCGCACCTCGGGCGCCGACGCGCGGGCGACGAGCGGCCGGTTGGCGTCGGAGCCGAGCAGCGCCGCGAGCGCGGCCCCCGCCGCCAGCAGGGCGACCAGGGTGGCGAGGTGGTTCGGCCAGCCCGCGCCCCAGACGTACCCCATGTCGTTCTGCATGACCATGAACTCGGGCAGGCCCGAGTCGGCCGGGCCGACGCCGTAGCGGTTGCCCCCGTCGGGCAGCGGCACGCCGATGAGCATCTGCCAGGCGACCGTCACGAGCAGCAGGGCCGCGGCTCCGGCGAGCAGCCACAGGGGCGTTCGCGGTGCGAAGGCCCACCAGCGCCGCCGGGGCGATATGGTGCGCTCGCCGGGTGCGGGCAGCGACTCGCGCTGCAGTACGAGCCAGGCGACCACCACGACGGCGGCGGCTGCGAGCAGCGGTGCGGCGCGCTGCCACCAGCCCCCGTGCCTCCCGATGGGGTCGAGGGTGGCGAGCCAGCTCGTCGCCGACGCGACGGCGACCACCGAGAGGGGGCCGGCGATCCCGATCCGGGCGAGCGCGTCGGCGCGGCGCCCGCTCTCGGGCAGGGAGACGATACGGCGGGGGCGGATCCACGAGAGGCCGAAGAGGACGGCGCCGAGGGTGAGCGCCATCTCGACCGGGAACAGGTCGAAGAAGGTGCGCAGGCCCGTGAAGAACCAGGTGGTGATGTCCATGTCGCTCCCGTCGTCGGGCGGTCGGGCGGCCGCGAGTGCCGGTCTTTGTGCTGCAAATCTAGCACAAATTGTGCTGCGTTCCCGATACAAGTTCGCCCGCGGTGCGGGCGGGATGCGCCGGCGTGGAAGAATGGGTGACCATGGCAGCACCCGTGAACCCGCCGCGCGGCATGCGCGACTTCCTCCCCGCAGACAAGGCGCGCCGCGAGCACGCGCTCGGCGTCATCAAGAGCGTCTACCGCTCGCACGGCTTCGACGAGATCGAGACACCGGTGGTCGAGGACTACGCGCGGCTGCACGCCGGGCTCGGCGGCGACAACGAGAAGCTCAGCTTCTCGATCCTGAAGCGCGGCATCCGGCCCGAGGCGCTCGCCGCCGCGAGCGAGGCCGGCAACGCCGAGCAGCTCGCCGACCTCGGCCTGCGCTTCGACCTCACCGTGCCGCTCACCCGCTTCTACGCGAGCCACCGCGCAGAGCTGCCGCCCGTCTTCCGCGCCATTCAGATCGCCCCGGTCTGGCGTGCCGAGCGCCCGCAGAAGGGCCGCTACCGCCAGTTCGTGCAGGCCGACATCGACGTCATCGGCGAGGCGGGGCTGCTCGCCGAGATCGAACTCGTCACCGCCACCTCGCAGGCGCTCGCGGCGCTCGGGCTCGACGGCTGCGTGATCCGCGTCAACGACCGGCGAGTCCTCTTCGGCCTGCTCGAGCACTGCGGCTTCCCCGCGGACACCCACGACCGCGCGCTCATCACGGTCGACAAGCTCGACAAGATCGGCGCCGAAGGGGTCGTCGAGGAGCTGCGCGAGATCGACGCCGCCGCCGCCGAGCGGATCGGGGCCGTGCTCGCCTCGGTCGAGCCGGCGCTCGCGGGGGAGGGCATCGCGCTCACGCGATCCGCGATCGAGGCCGCCCTTCCCGGCGCCGCGCAGAACCCCGGAGCCGCAGCGGGCATCGAGAACCTCGCCCAGCTCGGCGAGGCCCTCGACGGCGCCCTGCCCAGCGGGGTGACCGTGCGCTTCGACCCCACGCTCGTGCGAGGCATGGGCTACTACACGGGCACGATCTTCGAGGTCGCCCACCCCGGCTCGGGCAGCTCGGTCGGCGGCGGGGGCCGGTACGACGGCATGGTGGGGCGCTTCCTCGGCCAGGACGTGCCCGCGGTCGGCTTCTCGATCGGCTTCGAGCGGGTGGTGGATCTCATCTCCCTGCCCGAGTCGAGCGGGCCCGAGGCGGTCGCGCTCGTCTACGACGCCGACGTGCCCTTCGCCGAGCTCGTCGCCCTCAAGCGCGAGCTCGTGGCGCGGGGGCACCGGGTGCGGCTCGAGAAGCGGCAGAAGAACATGAAGGCGCTGCTGGCGAGGATCGCGGCCGAGGGCTTCACGAGCTTCGCGAACGTGCGCGCGGGCGCGGGCGTCGACGCGCTCGAGCTGCGACCGCTCTCGGACTGAGCGCCCGCCGCCGGGGATGCCGAGCGCCGACCGTTGACGGGGAGCGGCCGCGGTGCGACGCTGATCGTGAACCGCCGCTCGTGCGGACGAAAGCGAGAACCGTCATGACCACGCAGATCTTCGTCAACATCGCCTCCGACGACCTCGAACGCTCCACAGCGTTCTACACCGCGCTCGGATGCGAGATCAACCCGCTCTTCACCGACGAGAACGCGGCCTGCGTCGTCTGGGACGAGCAGGTGTTCTTCATGGTGCTCACGCGCGACTACTTCGCGACGTTCACCGACAAGCCCGTCGCCGACGCGAGGAGCGTCGCCCAGGTGCTCATCGCGCTGTCGCGCGACTCCCGCCAGGCGGTCGACTCCACGGTCGACGCCGGGCTCGACGCGGGCGGCACGGAGCCGAAGGCGGCGCAGGATCTCGGGTTCATGTACTCGCGGGTGCTCGAAGACCCCGACGGCAACATCCTCGAGTTCCTGTACATGGAACCGGCCGCCGCCGAGCAGGGCCCCGACGCCTACACCCCGGTCGACGCCTGAGGGGTCCGTGCGGGGCGAGTTCGCGGGGAGCGGGCCCGGGCCTGCCGCTACACTTGGGGGCGGCGCGGACAATCGCGCCGCATACCGGCAACTGAACTCCGAAGGAGCGCATGGTGGCATTTATCGACGCGGTGATCGCCCGCGAGATTCTCGATTCGCGTGGCAACCCGACCGTTGAGGTCGAGGTCGGCCTGACCGACGATTCTGTGGGCCGCGCGGCGGTGCCCTCGGGCGCCTCCACCGGCGCCTTCGAGGCGTACGAGCTGCGCGACGGCGACAAGGATCGCTACCTCGGCAAGGGCGTGACGAAGGCCGTCGACGCCGTGTTCGACGAGCTCGCCCCCGCCATCGAGGGCTTCGCCGCCGACGATCAGCGCATCATCGACGCCGTGCTCAAGGAGGTCGACGGCACCGAGAACAAGTCGCGCGTCGGCGCGAACTCCATCCTCGGCATCAGCCTCGCGGTCGCCCACGCCGCCGCCGCTTCGGCCGAGCTGCCGCTCTACCGCTACCTGGGCGGCCCCACGGCCAACACTCTGCCCGTGCCGCTCATGAACATCATCAACGGCGGCGCGCACGCCGACACCGGCGTCGACATCCAGGAGTTCATGGCGGTGCCGCTCGGCGCCGAGACCTTCTCGGAGGGCCTGCGCTGGGGCGTCGAGGTCTACCACGCGCTCAAGGCGCTGCTCAAGGAGCAGGGCCTCACCACCGCGCTCGGCGACGAGGGCGGCTTCGCCCCCGACCTGCCCCACAACTCTGCGGCGCTCGACCTGATCGTCGAGGCCATCAAGCGCGCCGGCCTCGAGCCGGGCCGCGACGTGGCCGTGGCGCTCGACGTCGCCTCGTCGGAGTTCTACGAGAACGGCGTCTACACCTTCGAGGGGCAGCAGCGCACCGCCGCCGAGATGACCGCCTACTACGCCGATCTGCTCGACCGCTACCCGCTCGTCTCGATCGAGGATCCGCTCGACGAGAGCGACTGGGACGGCTGGGCGCACATCACCGCCGAGATCGGCGACCGCGTGCAGCTGGTGGGCGACGACCTCTTCGTCACCAACCCCGAGCGCATCGCCCAGGGCATCGAACAGGGCGCCGCGAACTCGCTGCTCGTCAAGGTGAACCAGATCGGCACGCTCACCGAGACCTTCGACGCCGTGCAGCTCGCGCAGCGCGCCGGTTTCACCGCGGTGATGTCGCACCGCTCGGGCGAGACCGAGGACGTCACGATCGCCGACCTCGCCGTGGCCACGAACTGCGGCCAGATCAAGACGGGCGCCCCCGCCCGCTCCGATCGCGTCGCGAAGTACAACCAGCTGCTGCGCATCGAGGAGGAGCTCGGCGGTGCTGCGGTCTACGCTGGCCGCGGCGCCTTCCCACGCTTCGCGGCGTAACCGCGGCATCACGCGCACGCGAACGGCAGCACGGTGAAACGCTGGGTCGAGGATCTCGGGGCGTGGGCCTCGAGTCTCCGCTTCAGCGGTTTCACCGTGCTCGTCGTCGTGCTGGTCGCCGCAGGCGCCGTGATCGTGAGCCCCAGTCTCTCCACGTACGTGCAGCAGCGGCGCGAGATCTCCGAGCTGCGCGAGAGCGTGCGACTGCACCAGGAGGCGGTCAACGAGATCGACGCCGAGCGCGCGAAGTGGAAGGATCCCGTCTACGTGCGATCCCAGGCGCGCGACCGGCTCTTCTACGTGATGCCGGGGGAGACCCAGCTCGGCGTGGTCGACGACGTCGTGCTGCCGGTCGAGTCGGACGAGGAGACGAGCCCCGAGCTCTCGCGCATCGAGAGCGACTGGGTGCGCGGCATCGCGGCGTCCTTCCTGACGGCGGGCACCACCGACGCCCCGCTCGCCGAGCTCGAGGGAAGCGAGCCCGTGCCGCTCGACCCCGCCACCGAAACCGAACCCACCGCCGAGGAGCCCCAGCCATGAGCCGCCCACCGTACACCGAGCCCACCTCCGCCGACATCGCCGCGGTGAGCGAGCAGCTGGGGCGCGAGGCGCGCGGCGTCGTGGGCATCGCGGCGCGCGCGCTCGACGGCAGCCCCACGGTGGTCGCCACCGCGCCGCGCTTGCCCGACGGCTCGCCGTTCCCCACCTTCTACTACCTGTGCCACCCCGAGGCGGTCGCCGCGGCCTCGCGGCTCGAGGCCGCCGGCGTGATGAACGAGTTCAACGAACTGCTCGCCGAAGACGAGGAGGTGCGTGCGCAGTACGCCCGCGCGCACGAGCAGTACATCGCCGATCGTGACAGCGTCGGCGAGGTGCCCGAACTGTCGGGTGTGAGCGCGGGCGGCATGCCCACGCGCGTCAAGTGCCTGCACGCGCTCATCGGTCACGCGCTCGCGGCGGGCCCGGGTGTCAACCCGATCGGGGACCTCGCCCTCGCCCGCAGTGGATGGCGCGGGCACACCAAGGACGCGTAGCGTCCGACTGCGCCCGCGGCGCCGCTCCAGCCGGGCGCGGTGGCGCCCGCACGGAGTGCGCGATAACGCTGGCGCGTTCTCGCCTGAGCATTCCGTGCCCACGGAGCGAAGCGCGGGGTGGCGGGCACACCACGGACGCGTAGCGTCCGGAGAAACTGCAGCCGATCCGGCCTCCGTCCGACGAATACCGATGTTTTCTGCGGGATTTCCGCCGAAGCGTCCGGGGCGCCCGCGGTGAAGCTGTAGTATTGGAGCTCGGGCACGACGTGCCCGGTTTTTCTGTGCCCGCGATTCGGGCATTACACGCTCACTGCATCAAGGAGACCGCTTCGTGGCGAAGAAGATTCTGATCGTTGGTGGTGGCTACGCCGGCTTCTACACCGCATGGAAGCTGGAGAAGCTGCTTCGTGCGGGCGAGGCCGAGGTCACGATCGTCGATCCGCTGCCCTACATGGCTTACCTGCCGTTCCTCCCCGAGGTCGCCGCGGGCTCGATCGAGCCGCGTCACGCGGTCGTGGCCCGCCGCCGTCACCTGCAGCGCACGCACAACATCGCGGGCAAGGTGACCGGCATCTCGCACGCCACCAAGACCGCCACGGTCACCCCGAACGAGGGCGAGGCCTTCGACTTCGAGTACGACCACATCGTCGTCACCACCGGCTCCGTCTCGCGCACCTTCCCGATCGCGGGCATCGCCGAGAACGCCATCGGCATGAAGACCATCGAAGAGGCCGTCGCCGTGCGCGACCGCCTCGTCGGCAACTTCGAGCGCGCCGCGTCGCTGCCCGCCGGTTCGCCGGAGCGCGCCCGCCTGCTCACCGTCACGGTGGTCGGTGGCGGCTTCGCCGGCATCGAGACGATCGCCGAGCTGCGCTCCTTCGCGACCTCGCTGCTGCGCCGCTACCCCGAGATCACCTTCGAGGAGACCAGGTTCCACCTCGTCGAGGCCATGGGCCGCATCATGCCCGAGGTCACCGAGGCGCTCGCCGACTGGGTGGTCAAGGATCAGACCCGCCGCGGCGTCGACATCCACCTCGACACGCAGCTCTCGTCGGCGGTCGACGGCAACATCGAGCTGTCGACCGGCGAGAAGTTCGAGTCCGACCTGATCGTCTGGACCGCGGGCGTCATGCCCCGCCCGTTCCTGCGCGGCACCGACCTGCCGATCGGCCCCCGCGGCCACGTGATCGGCAGCCCCGAGCTGCGCATCACCACCGAAGAGGGCCAGGCCCTCGAGGGGGCCTGGACCGCGGGCGACACCTCGCAGACCCCCGACATCTCGTCGACCCCGGGCCCCGGCGGCTTCTGCGTGCCCAACGCGCAGCACGCCGTGCGCCAGGGGCGTCTGCTCGCCAAGAACATCGTCGCCGACCTGCGCGGCGAGGGCGTGCGCCAGTACAACCACAAGAACATGGGCGCCGTCGCCGGCCTCGGCGTGAACACGGGCGTGTTCCGCTCGGGCGGCAGCTTCGCGATGAAGGGCTACTTCGCGTGGCTCGCGCACCGCTTCTACCACGGCCTCGCGATCCCCACGTGGGAGCGCAAGTGGCGCGTGTTCGGCGGCTGGGTCGGGCACTTCTTCCTGGGTCGCGACATCGTCAACATCGAGGCCGTGCAGGAGCCCCGAGCGATCTTCGAGGAGTTCGCCTCGCGCCCCAAGCCGAAGACCGACTGACCGCTCCCGCGTCTCACTCCGAGAGCCCCGCAGCGTTTCGCCGCGGGGCTCTCGCCGTACACTGGGGGCATGGCCGAAGCAGCAGCCGCCCGAACCTCGGTCGCGAGCGCGCCGCGGGCGGCGGGCTCGGCTCACAGGGGCTTCTGGGTGACGCGCTCGGCCGCGGCGCCGAGGATCGCCCGCGCCTACTTCGCGGCGCAGGCCATCGCCGGTGCGCTCTGGTGGGTGGGCGTCTTCACGCTGCCGTGGCTGCGCCGCGCGACCCTCGGCGAGCTCGATCCCGTCGCGGTGGCGCTGTGGGACGTGCCGCTGTTCGTGATCGCGTCGGGGATCGCGGCCGCCGGGCGGCGGTGGGCGGTGCGGATCGCGGTGCCCTGGACGCTCCTCGTCACCGCGGGGCTCGCGGGGTACGCGACCGCGACCGGGCTCGCCGGCTGGGGTGCGCTCCTCATGGCGGCGGCGAGCTGCGGGAGCCTCGTCGCGTGGTCGCTGGCGGTGTTCGGGCGCATTCCGGCCGAGACCGTGCTGCGGGGCCCGCTCGCCTCCCGCACGGCGCGGGTCGGTTCGCGGGCGCGGCAGCTCGCGACGACCCTGCTGCAGATGCTGGGGTTCTGGGTGCTGTTCCTCGGGGTGCTGCCGCTGGGGATCCGACTGCTCGAGGTCCGCTGTGGGCTGCACGTCGGCTTCCCCGCCTGGTTGCAGGGGCTCGGATGGGTCGTGCTGCTGCTCGCGAGCGCTCTCGGCGTCACGGCAGCCGCGGCGATGTCGCTGCACGGCGACGGCACACCGCTGCCGTCGGCGACGGCGGTGCGGCTCGTCATCGCCGGGCCGTACCGCTGGGTGCGCAACCCGATGGCCCTGTCGGGGATCGCTCAGGCGGCGGGCGTCGGACTGCTCTCGAGTTCGTGGCTCGTGCTGGGCTACGCGGTCTGCGGCGGCGTCTACTGGAACGAGCCGGTGCGACCGTCGGAGGAGGCGGAGCTCGAGCAGCGCTTCGGCGAGGAGTTCACGGCCTACCGCGACCGAGTGCGGTGCTGGGCGCCCTGCTTCGGGTGACGCGCGCGGCCCCGGCGCGGGAGCCGGAGACGCGGAGAGCTCCGTCTCCTGCCTAAGCCTCCGGCGCGTGCTTCGAGAGGAACTCGTACATCGCCGTGTCGTCGACGCCTGGGAAGGTGCCGGTCGGCAGCGGCGAGAGCACGTGCTGGTGCATGCGCGCGCTCGGCCACGCCTTGCCCTGCCAGCGGGTGAGCAGGTCGGGGGAGGGGGTGCGGCAACAGGCCTCGTCCGGGCACGTCGAGACCCGCCGCACCGGTGTCTCCCGGCCGCGGAACCACTTCGCGTCGTCGAAGGCCACCCCGCAGGCGATCGCGAACGGCCCCTGCTCGGCGTCGCCCGTCTGCACGCTCGACCAGTAGGTGCCGGCCGGGGTGTCGGTGTACTGGTAGAACTCGCTGGTGCGGTTCGTGCGGTGGAACGCGGTGCGGCCGCCCCACTTGTGGCACAGCATCTCGCCCTCGATCGATCCCGAGGCGTCGCTCGGGAACGGCAGGTCGTCGTTCTCGTAGCCGCGCACGAGGGCGCCCTCGCCGTCGGCGCGGTAGTGGTGCACCCGCAGGTCGAGGTGCTGCGTGGCGAGGTTCGTGAAGCGGTGCGCGGCGGCCTCGTGCGTGACGCCGAAGGCGTCGCGCAGATCCTCGATCGCGAGGTTGCGGTTGCGCTTGGCCTGCTGCAGGAAATCGACGGCTCGGGCCTCGGGCATCAGACAGGCCGCGGCGAAGTAGTTGATCTGCAGCCGCTGTTCGAGGAACTCGGCGTAGCTCGCGGGCTCGGCGTGGCCGAGCACGCGGTGCGCCATGGCCTGCAGCGCGAGCGAGCGCAGGCCGTGCCCGCCCGGGATGGAGGCGGGCGGCAGGTAGATGCGCCCGTTCTCGAGGTCGGTGATGCTGCGCGTGTTCGAGGGCAGGTCGTCGACGAAGATGAGGGTGAAGCCCAGCATCTCGGCCAGCATCGCGACCGTGCGGTGCGTGACGGCGCCCGTGGTGTGGCCGATGCGGCGCATGAGGTCGGAGGCGACCAGCTCGATCTCGTGGATGTAGTTGTCGCGCTCGCGCATCTGCATGCGGATGGCGGTGTTGGCGCGGCGGGCCTCCTCGGAGGTCGCGGCGGCCGCTCGGGATCGCCGGGCGAGTTCGCGGTGCATGCCGACGAGCGACTCGAGCGCGTCGTCGCTGAGGGTGCGCGGGGTGCGCACGTGGGGGAGCCCGAGGCGCAGGTAGCCGGGGGTGCTCTGCGCCCGCTCGAGCTCGATCTCGAGGGCGCTGCGGTGGTCCGGGGGCTCGCGGCGCAGCAGCTCCGAGGGGTCGATGCCGAGCTCGCGCGCAATGCTCTGCAGCAGGCCGAGCCGCGGCTCGCGGCGCCCGGTCTCGATGTGCGAGAGCTGGCTCGCGACCACGCCCACGCGCTCGCCGAGCTGCTCGAGCGTGAGGCCCGCGCGCGTGCGGAAGAACTTGAGGCGCTTGCCGAGCAGCAGACGGTCGAGTTCAGATTCACCCTGGGTGGGGGTCGTATCCGGTGCCATTCTTTGACTATATGTCAATAATCATGAAAATTTACACCGGATTTGGTGAATGCCCGGTGAATCGGCTGCTGAGAATGGAGATGTCACCGATTCTTCACCGACGACGTGTGTGAACCCGAGGAGAACGAACGTATGAGCGCCACCCAGACCATCGAGGCCGAGAGCACCGTCACCGACCTCGTGCGTGCGAATGCGACCACCGCGAACGAAGAAGTGCTCCAGTGGGTGACCGAGGTCGCCGAGTTGACGAAGCCCGTCGAGGTGGTCTGGTGCGACGGCTCGCAGGACGAGTGGAACCGCATCACCTCCGAGATGGTCGAGGCCGGATCCCTCATCCCGCTCAACAAGGATCTGCGTCCGGGCAGCTTCCTCGCGCGCTCGCACCCCGCCGACGTCGCCCGGGTCGAGGACCGCACCTTCATCTGTTCCGAGAAGGAGGAGGATGCCGGCCCCACGAACAACTGGGTCGCCCCCGCCGAGATGAAGGCCGAGCTCATGCCGCTCTTCGACGGCGCCATGCGCGGCCGCACCATGTACGTGGTGCCCTTCTCGATGGGCCCGGTCGGCGGCGCCATCACCCAGCTCGGCATCGAGATCACCGACTCGCCCTACGCCGTGCTCAACATGCGCATCATGACCCGCATGGGGCAGGCCGCGCTCGACGGCATCACGCCCGGCAGCGAGTGGGTGCGCACCGTGCACTCGGTCGGCGCCCCCCTCGAGGAGGGTCAGGCCGATGAGGCGTGGCCCTGCAACGACACCAAGTACATCACCCACTTCCCCGAGACGCTCGAGGTGTGGTCGTACGGCTCGGGCTACGGCGGCAACGCCCTGCTCTCGAAGAAGTGCTTCGCGCTGCGCATCGCCTCGGTGATGGGTCGCAACGAGGGCTGGCTCGCCGAGCACATGCTGCTGCTCAAGCTCACGAACGTCGACACCGGCAAGGCCTACCACCTCTCCGCGGCCTTCCCGTCGGCCTGCGGCAAGACGAACCTCGCGATGCTGCAGCCCACGATCCCGGGCTGGAAGGTCGAGACGATCGGCGACGACATCGCCTGGCTGCGTCCTGGCAAGGACGGCCGTCTCTACGCGATCAACCCCGAGGCCGGTTTCTTCGGCGTCGCGCCCGGCACCGGCGAGTCGACGAACCCCGTCGCGATGGAGACCCTCTGGGGCAACACCATCTTCACCAACGTCGCGCTGACCGACGACGGCGATGTGTGGTGGGAGGGCAAGACCGACGAGGTGCCCGCTCACCTCACCGACTGGCAGGGCAACGACTGGACGCCCGACGCCGACCGTCCCGCCGCGCACCCCAACTCGCGCTTCACCGTGCCGATCCAGCAGACGCCCTCGCTCGCCGCCGACTGGTACGAGCAGGACGGCGTGCCCCTCGACGCGATCCTCTTCGGCGGGCGCCGCGCCACCAACGTGCCGCTCGTCGCGCAGTCGCTGTCGTGGGAGCACGGCGTCTTCGTCGGCGCGACCGTGTCGTCCGAGAAGACGGCCGCGCAGGAGGGCACCGTGGGCGAGCTGCGCCGCGACCCCTTCGCGATGCTGCCCTTCTGCGGCTACAACATGGCCGACTACTGGGGCCACTGGCTCGAGATGGGCGAGACCCTCGGCGACAAGGCCCCGAAGGTGTTCCAGGTCAACTGGTTCCGCAAGGGGGCCGACGGCCGCTTCCTGTGGCCCGGCTTCGGCGACAACTCGCGCGTGATCGACTGGATCATCCGCCGCGTCGAGGGCGAAGCCCGGGGCCGCGAGACCGCGATCGGCACCGTGCCGGCCGACGGCGAGCTCAACCTCGAGGGCATCGAGGTGCCGGCCGAAGACCTCGATGAGCTCTTCTCGATCGATCCCGCCTCGTGGCTCGCCGAGGCCGACCTCACCGAGGAGTTCTTCGCCCGGTTCGGCGACCGCGTGCCTGTCGCCCTGCGCGACCAGCTGACGCAGCTGCGCCAGCGCCTCAGCGCGTAGCCCGCTCGCGCCCGCGAGCCCCACAGACCGTAAGCCCCGCCGTTCTGCCCAACGGCGGGGCTTACTATCTCCGCGGTCCCGGATCGCCCGCTAGTTGAGCGCGATGATCCCCACGTTGAGCGAGGTGGCGAAGATCAGCCACAGCAGGTACGGGATCATGATCCACGACGCGATCCTCGACCACGGGGCGGCCGCGATCCCGAGCCAGATCACGGACGCCATGAGCGCGACGATGGTCGCGAGCGCCAGCCACCAGGCGGCCTCGCCGATCAGCGGGTAGCCGGCGAAGAACACGGGTGTCCAGATCGCGTTCAGCGCGAGCTGCACGACGAAGAGCCGCAGCACACCGCTCGCGGCGTTCGGGCCGCCGTCGCGGTAGCCGGAGCGCCAGATCAGCCAGCCCGCGAGCGCGATCAGCAGGTACAGCGCCGACCAGACGGGCCCGAAGACCGAGTTCGGCGGATCCCACGGCGCCTTCTGCGCGCTCGCGTACCAGCCGTCGGTATTCGGCGCGGTGGCCTGCGATCCGCCCCACGCGATCAGCGCGACCGCGGCGAGCATCGCGACGCCCACCGCGATCTGCCGCCCCACCGGCGGGCTGACATCCGTTCCGTCGCTCATGCGGGCACCTCCTCGCGTGCGTGGTCTGCCACGCTAGCAAGCCTCGGCGGGCGCGGCTAGGGGTGCGCCCGGGTGCCAGAGCCGATGCGGGCGGGAGAAGGGCCGGCTACTCGTCGAGGATGACGTCGCTCGCGCGCAGGGCGCGCAGCTCCGGCTCCTCGAGCTCGAGGACCTCTCCGTCGGTTCCGAGCCAGTACCATGCCGCGAGGTCCGGGCCGGGTGCGTCGCGACGGGTGAGCGTGTAGGTGACGCCGTCGACCTCTTTGGTGTTCATGCCCCGACTATAGACTCAAAAGTTGCCGTACCACCCGACGGGCGCGCCTGCAAGGGTGTTCCGCTCGTCGGTCGCGTCGAGCAGGCTGGGGGCCATCGCATCGAACGGAGAGGTGGCTGCAATGAGCACACGGAAGCAGATCAAGAAGGCCGCGGAGGCGACCGCGTGGAACCCGATGAAGACGCTCAGCCAGTGGGGCGTGCGCAGTTCGCACGCCTACAGCCTGGGATTGATCTCGGTGGGGATCTCGTTCCTGACCTGGCTGTTCTCGCGGGGGAAGGGCGACGAGAAGTCGCAGTCGGATCGCTGGGGTCTGTTCATCGGCGAGTGGGCGCCCACGTTCTTCGCTCTCGGGGTGGGTCTCAAGATCGAAGAGGAATCCTGACGGCGCCTGCGAGCCGAGGTCATCGCTGCGGCATCGGCAGGCGCGTGGTGCGACCGCCGTCGACGACCATCGTCTGGCCCGTGACGAACCGCGACTGCGGGCCCGCGAGGAAGACCGCGGCGTCGCCGATGTCCTCCGGCGCCCCGAGCCGCCCGAGCGGGTGCAGGGCCTCGATCTCGCCGACCGCGGCGGCGGGATCGGCGAACCCGGCGAGGTAGTCCTGCGCGAGGTCGGTGCGGATCCAGCCGGGCGCGATCGCGTTCACCCGGATGCCCTCCGCGCCGAGGTCTACCGCGAGCGCGCGGGTGAGGCCGTGGAGGCCCGCCTTGGACGCGCTGTACGCCGCGTGCCCCGGGTTCGTTCCGATGCCTTCGATCGAGCCGATGCTGACGATCGATCCGCCCCCTCGTCGTGCGAGGTGGGGGATCGCGGCCTGTGCGAGGAACATCGGAGCGCGGAGGTTCAACGCCATCATCCGGTCCCACTCGGCGACCGTGAGCTCGTGCGGCGATCGCTCGAACATCATGCCCGCGTTGTTGACGAGCACGTCGAGCCCGCCGAGCCGCTCCGCCGCCTCGTCGACGATGCGGGGGATCGCCGCCGCATCGGTGAGATCGGCCTGCAGCGACTGCACGGCCGGGTGCCGTTCGAGGTCGGCCGGGAGCGGGCGCCGTTGGGCGACGACGACCGTCGCTCCTTCCTCGAGGAAGCGATCGAGGATGCCTCGGCCGATGCCGTGGCCTCCTCCCGTGATGAGCGCGAGCATTCCCTGCAGCTGCATGTGCGTGTCCTTCCTCCGCGCGCACGCGGTCATCGATACGTTCTACTCTGCCGGATCCGAGGCCGGCCGCGCTGGGGTGGCGAGCAGTTCGCGCACCTCGGGTGCGACTCCTCGGCAGGCAACTCGCTTCCGCGTTCAGCGCCGCGTGGGCGCGCCTCAGCCCACGACCACGCGGAGTGTGCCGCGCTGTTGCGGTGCTGTCAAGCCCGCGATCTCGCTCGCCGGGTCGCCTACGGTGGGAAGAGCCCTTCCCAAGCAGGGAAAGGGAGACGGCGAAGAGTCGGTGCCCCCACTGGGATTCGAACCCAGACTGTGCCGATTTTAAGTCGGCTGCCTCTGCCGGTTGGGCTATGGGGGCAACCTCACCATCTTCCCACGCGCGCCGATCGGCGGCGGTGGGGGCGGAACGACCACGAGCAGACGAAGGAGATGCACCATGTCGATGATCGATGACGCGGCGGACGAGACGAAGGACGCCGTGAAGCAGGCTCGCCAGCGCGAAGAGGCGCAGCGCAAGCGCGCGGAGAATCACGATGAGGCCGATGAGTCGGGCACCGGCTCCGGCACCGATGACGGCTACGGAGACGACCGCGACACCAGCGGCGACGTCCCCGTCGCCAACCTGGAGTGACCGCCTCCCCTTCGAGTCCCAGGACGCCCGCCGCCGAGACGCGGAGTGTCGGGTCGCTGCTTCACCTCAGCGGAGGCAGCGATTCGACACCCCGCGTTTCCTGTTCCCGCGGGGAGGGGAGCGGAGGGCGGACGCCGTCGCGGCGCGTAGGCTGGGGTGATGGTCTTCGCCAAGGTGCTGCTCGTGAGCGTGATCGTCGTCGCCGTCGTGCTGGCGCTCTCCCTGCAGTTGCGCGTCTGGGCGCGGCGTCGGGCGCGCGAGCGGGCCGCCTGGCAGACCGAGCTGGAGCGGGATCTGCGCGACGGATGAGCCCCCGCGCCGGCCCGCAGGCTGCGGCCGGTGGCTGAGACCGCCCGCCCACCCGCGGCTGCGACCGCGCCCTCCCGCATACCGGGGCTGAGACCGCGTCTCTCGTCGCCCCGGTCGTGAGACCCGCCGAGAACGCGCTCTCTACATCCTTCCCGCCCCCGCCCGAGACGTCGTACACTGCGAATATGACACTCGATCTCGCTGCCGCGGAAGTGCTGGCGACCGCGGTCGAGCGTCCCTGGGATCGGCCGGATCGCTTCTGGGCTTCGTTCGACGAGGCGACGCGGGATCACCCGGCCCCCGTCGTGGCGCTGAGCGTCGAGGCGCTCAGTCGCAACGCGCACGATCTGCTGCGGCGGGCCGGCGGGTTGCCGATCCGCGTCGCCAGCAAGTCGGTGCGATGCCGCGCCGTGCTCGACGCCGTGCTCGCGCTGCCGGGGTACCGGGGCGTGCTCGCATTCACGCTGGCGGAGGCCCTGTGGCTCGCCGAGCGGATCGACGACGTGGTGGTGGGGTATCCGACGGCGGATCGTACCGCGCTGGCGGCCCTCGGCCGCAGCGAGCGGGCTGCGGACCGCATCGCGGTGATGATCGACAGCGAGGATCAGCTCGACCTGATCGACGCGGCGATCCGGCCGGGGGAGCGCGTGAGGATCCGCGTGTGCCTCGACCTCGACGCCTCGTGGCGCACGCGGGCGCTCGGGCACCTCGGCGTGCGCCGCTCGCCGATCCGCACCCCCGAACAACTGCGCGCGCTCGCCGAGACCGTCGTTCGGCGCGACGGCTTCGAGCTCGTGGGCCTGATGGCGTACGAGGCGCCGATCGCGGGCGTCGCCGATCGTGCTGCGGGCCGGGCCGAGGGCGCGCTGCTGCGGGCGGTGCAGCGGGCGAGCGCCGCCGAGCTGGCCGAGCGCCGTGCTGCGGCGGTGGCCGCGGTGAGCGAGACGGCCCGGCTCGAGTTCGTGAACGGCGGCGGCACCGGCTCGATCGAGCGCACCGTCTCGGAGCCCGCGGTCACCGAGGTGGCGGCGGGCAGCGGGCTGTACGGCCCTCACCTCTTCGACCACTACACCTCGTTCTCGCCTGCGCCCGCGATGGCCTTCGCCCTCGACGTGGTGCGCAAGCCGACTCCCGACCGGGCGGTGCTGCTGGGCGGCGGGTGGATCGCATCGGGCCCCGCTGCGCCCGACCGACTGCCGGTACCGGTCTGGCCGCCCGGCCTCGCGTTCGAACCGCGCGAGGGCGCGGGCGAGGTGCAGACGCCCGTGCGCGGGTCGGCGGCACGCGGGCTGGGAGCGGGGGACCGCGTGTGGCTGCGCCACGCGAAGGCCGGCGAGCCGCTCGAGCACACGGCCGAGGTGGTGCCGGTGCGCGCAGACGGCACGGCGCTCGCGCCGATCCCGAGCTATCGAGGAGAGGGGCGGTGCTTCCTGTGAGCAGCGCGCGGGATCGGCGGGCGGCGGGCCCGCACGCCCGCTGGAACACGCGGTGGAGCAACTGGGCGCGCACCGAGCACTCGCGGCCCGAGCTCGAGATCGTGCCTCGACGCACCGAGCAGATCGAGCTCGCGGTGCAGCGCGCCCGCGACACGGCCCGCACGGTCAAGCCGGTCGGCGCGTCGCACAGCTTCACCGGTGTCGCCGCGACCGACGGCATCCGCATCGACATGAGCCGCATGCGCGGTCTCGTCTCGGCCGACCCGGCGCGCGGCCGGGTCACGCTCTGGGGCGGCACGCACCTCTGGGAGCTGCCCGCCATCCTGGCACCGCTCGGCCTCGCCCTCGCCAATATGGGCGACATCGATCGGCAGACCATCACGGGCGCCACGCAGACCGGCACCCACGGCACGGGCGTGCGACTCGGCGGTCTCGCGACGGGCGTGATCGGGGCGACCCTCGTGACGGGCGCGGGCGACACCCTCGTGATCGACGAGGATCACCACCCCGAGCTGCTGCCCGCCGTGGCGCTCGGCCTCGGGGCCCTCGGGGTGCTGGTGACGGTGACGCTGCAGTGCGTGCCGCGCTATCTGCTGCGGGCCGAGGAGGCTCCGGCCGGGCTCGACGAGGTGCTCGACGGCTTCGTGGAGCGCACGCGCGAGGCGGATCACTTCGAGTTCTTCTGGTTTCCTCACACCCGCAGCGCCCGCACCAAGACGAACACGAGACTTCCGCTCGACGCCGAGCGAGACCCGCTGACGCCGGCCGCCCGCTTCGCCGACGAGGAGTTCGCGAACAACCTCGCGTTCGGCGCCTGCACCGCGTTCGGCAGCGTGGCTCCCGCGGCGATCCCGCGCGTCAACCGGCTCATCGAGACGCTCTCGAGCCGGCGCAGTTACACCGACGAGTCGCACCGCGTCTACATCACGCACCGGCGGGTGCGCTTCCACGAGATGGAGTACGGCCTGCCGCTCGATGCCGTGCCCGAGGCGATGCGCGAGCTGCGGGCGATGATCGAGCGCCGCCGGTACCGGGTGTCGTTCCCGGTCGAGGTGCGCTCGGCCGCCGCCGACGGGCTGCTGCTCTCGACGGCGAGCGGCCGGCAGACGGGGTATATCGCCGTGCACCGCTACTGGCGGGATCGGGACCGCGGCTACTTCCGCGATGCCGAGGCGATCCTGGCCTCGCACGGAGGTCGGCCCCACTGGGGCAAGATGCACACCCAGACGGCGGGCACCCTGCGCGACCGCTACCCGGCGTTCGACGAGTTCGCGGCGGTGCGGGATCGTCTCGATCCGGATCGCCTCTTCGGGAACCCCTACCTCACGCGTGTGCTGGGTGAGTAGCGTCGCCCTCTCCCGCAGCGCCGAAGGGCCCCCCCTACGCCCACTCGAGGAGGGTGATTTAACGGGTGAATCCTGCCTGCCGGCTGGGAGGCCGTCGGCCGCCGAAATAGCGTGGACAGGGTATGCGAGGGGAGGGGTGCGCGGCGCGAGCGCTGCGACAGTTTCGAATCGGCATGCGTCGTTTCAGACTGACGCGGTCTCCCCATCGAGGTATTCCTGAAAGGCGAGCGACTCCATATGCAGCAGAAGACATCAGCCCTCGGCGAGAGGCTGCGCCGGGCGGGCGCGGGCGCACTCGCCGGGGCGCTCCTGGCAGGCGGCAGCGTCGTCGCCGTGGGCGCGGCGGCGCAGGCGGCGACGAACGACAACGTCGGCACGGGCGAGCTCACGGTCACGCACCGGCAGAACGAGGGCTGGAAGAAGATCCGCGGCAACTCCTCCGCGGCTCGCGACGGCTTCGGCCAGGGCCCGCCCATGTACGACACGATGCAAGACGGCTCCGGCGCCCCCATCGACCTGGGCGCCCCGCAGAGCTTCTGGGACGGCGACGACTGGAACACCCCGGTGGGCAACGTGTGGGGCTGGTCCGGGGTCGCCCACGCGACCGACTTCGCCCCCCAGATCCTCGGCACGGTCAACCCCATTCAGGGCGACCTCTGCGGCGCCGAGACGGTGACGATCGACGCGTCGGCGCGGCTCACGAACCTCGGCCCCACTCCCGGGGTGTGGACGATCGGCGCCTCCGCGCTCGTGAGCGGCCGCGGCACTCCGGAGGAGACCGCGCTCGCCGAGCAGGGCTTCGGTGCGAGCGGTACCAACTACCCGGTGGGAGGCACGGTGCCGCTCGCGCTCACCGGCACCGTGCCCGTTGCGGATGTGCAGGCGGGCAAGATCGACCTCGCGGTCGCGATCGAGCTGAACCACAACGGATCGAAGGGGTGGAGAACGCACGACTTCTCGCTCGTCTACGACCTCAACTGCGCCCCGACGGCCGAGGACGTGACGCAGATCGTGCTGCCCGGCGTGCCCGCCGACATCAGCCTGACCGACTCCGTGAGCACCGACGGCAGCACACCCGACTGGACCACGCTGCAGCTCATCGACCCCGAGACCGGCGAGCCGAGCCCCACCGGCACCGTGACGATCCCGGGCGAGGGCGTCTACACCGCCGACGCCGACGGCGTGGTGCGCTTCACCGCGGCGGCCGGCTTCGAGCAGGGCCAGAAATCGAGCGTCGCCTACACGGTGAAGGACGCGCGCGGGGTCTCGGTGAGGAGCCGCGCCGAGATCGAGTTGACGGCGGCTAGCCTACCGGTGCCGCCCGCCCTCGTGCGCCCCGCGAGCCCCGGCGCCCCGGCGACATTCGACCCGGCCGCCGGCACGATCTCGCCCGATGCGGGAGTCGCGGTCGATGCGGCCTCGGTGCAGCTCATCGACCCCGCCAGCGACACCCCGAGCCCGAGCGGTGTCGTGACCATCGCGGGCGAGGGCACCTACACGCTCGATCCCGCCACCGGGCAGGTGGCCTTCGTGCCCGAGGCCGGCTTCGTCGGCGACTCGAGCATCGCCTACACGATCGCCGACAGCCGCGGTCTGCGCGGGCAGGGGACTCTCACCGCGAACGTCTCGGGCACGCCCAGCACCACGCCGGTCGACGAAACGGTGGTGCCCGGCCAGCTCGTGCCGATCGATCTCACCGGCGACTTCGTGCGGAGCGGGGGCGTCGGCCCCGATTTGACGACCCTGCGCCTCATCGACGCGCAGGGGCTGCCCGTGACGGAGCTCGTCACGCCGGCCGGCACCTACACGCTCGACCCTGCGCGACCCGGTACTGTGATGTTCCGTTCTGCGGCGGGTTTCCCCGGCGGCCCCGCTCCCGCGGTGAAGTACTCGGTCGCAGACCTTCGCGGTGAGGTCGCCGAGGGAACGATCGGGGTCACCGTGGCGCGCGCCCCCGTCTTCGATGAGACCTCGTCGAATGCGACGGGCACGACGCAGGCCACGCGGTCGATCATCCTCGATCCGGCCGGCTCGGTCGTCGCGCGAGACGGCGGCGCCGTCGACCGGCGCTCGGTGAAGCTCGTCGGCGCGGGCGGCGCGCTCGTCGACACCCTCGCAGTCCCGGGCAAGGGCACTTTCGCGGTCGACCCCGCGACCGGGCTCGTCACCTTCACCGCGGTCGACGGCTTCATCGGCCCCGTCGAGGCGCCGTTCTCGATCGCCGACGATCGGGGCCTGCGCACCAGGGGGACCCTGACCGTCGACGTCACCCCGGCGACGGCGACGACCCCCGCCGCACGCGCGGCGGAGGTGCTGGCGCGCACCGGATCCGGCGGCGCCGCGGCGCTCGTCGGGGGAGCGGCGCTGCTGCTCACCGGAGCGGGCGCCCTCGTGCTGAGCCGCCGCCGAACCGCGTAGCGCCTCGTCTCGCGAGATGGCCGCCGCGCGGGTCTTCGTACCCGCGCGGCGGCCATCACCGCCGCGGCCTCGAGCCGGCCCGTATCCTCAGCGCTTTCATGGCCTTCTTGGATAGGATGCACACATGTCTGGTGGATTGATTGCCCTGCTCATCGCGGCCGGCGTGCTCGTACTGCTGATCGGCTACGTCTGGATCACGTACAACTCCCTCGTCACGCTACGCGTGCGCGTCGACGAAGCATGGAGCGACATCACGGTGCAGCTGAAGCGCCGCGCCGACCTGATCCCCTCGCTCGTCGAGACGGTGAAGGGGTATGCCGCCCACGAGAAGGGGGTCTTCGAAGACGTCACCAAGGCCCGCGCCGAGACCATCTCGGCCCAGGGCCCGGCCGAGGCGTCCGTCGCCGAGAACCACATGCAGCAGGCGCTGAAGAGCATCTTCGCGGTCGCCGAGGCGTACCCGCAGCTGCAGGCCAGCCAGAACTTCCTGCAGCTGCAGGGCGAGCTCGTCGACACCGAGAACAAGATCCAGGCCTCCCGCCGCTTCTACAACGGCGGCGTGCGCGAGTACAACACCAAGATCCAGGTGTTCCCCAACACGCTCTTCGCGCGCGGCATGGGCTTCACCGAGCGCGAGTTCTTCGAGGTCGACGACGTCGCCTCGATCTCCGAGCCGCCGCGCATCCAGTTCTGACCGGGGCGGTCCGTGTACAGCGCGATTCGCCGCAACAAGATCAACAGCGTCCTCATCATCCTGCTGTTCATCGTCATCATCGGCGCGCTCGGCTGGTTGGCGGCCTACATCTACAACTCGCCGGGCATCGTGATCGCCGTCGTCGTGTTCGCAGCCGGCTACGCGCTCTTCCAATACTTCGCGGCCGGCCGGCAGGCCATCATGATGAGTGGCGCGCAGCGCATCACCGAGACCGATAACCCGCGGCTCTACCGGATCGTCGAGAACCTCTCGATCACCACGGGCACCCCGATGCCCGAGGTCTACATCGTGAACGACCCCGCCCCCAACGCCTTCGCCACCGGGCGCAACCCCGAGAACGCGATGGTCGCCGCCACCACCGGTCTGCTCGACATCATGACCGACTCCGAGCTCGAGGGCGTCATGGCGCACGAGCTCGGCCACGTGCGCAACTACGACATCCGCGTCTCGATGATCGTCTACGGGCTCGTCGTGGCGATCGGTATGCTCGCCGACATGTTCATGCGCATGGCGTTCTTCTCGCGCGGCAACAGCAACAACGGCAACCCCGTCATGCTCGTCTTCGGGCTCGTCGCGATGCTCGTGGCGCCGCTCATCGCGTCGGTCGTGCAGCTCGCCGTCTCCCGCCAGCGCGAATACCTCGCCGACGCCACCGGCGCCCTCACCACCCGGCACCCCGAGGCCCTCGCGAGCGCCCTGCACAAGCTCTCCGAGTACGGTCGACCGATGCAGCGGCAGCAGTCGAGCATGGCGCACCTCTGGATCGCGGATCCGCTGAAACCCGGCATCATGAACCGCCTCTTCGCCACTCACCCGCCGATCCCGGATCGCATCCGGCGACTCCTCGACATGGGCGGCAAGTTCTAGCGGAGCGGTCGTCGCCGAGGTCACGCGTGAGGTCGTTCGCGAGCAGGTGAGGCTATCGCATGCGTGACCTCGGTCGGCTGTGCCGCGGACGCGGCGGTGGGCGTCGGCGGTGCCGAGTCAAGTCCTTGCCGCGGCATGCGGCGAGGGGCGTAGGGTAGTGAACCGAGCCGAGGAGGTCCCCCCAACCGTGTCGAACATGTTCCGCTCCCTGTCGGTGCGCAATTACCGCATCTGGTTCATGGGGGCGCTCGTGTCGAACATCGGCGCCTGGATGCAGGCGACCACCCAGAACTGGGTGGTGCTGACCGAGCTCACCGACAACAACGCGGCGGCGGTGGGCGCGACGATGGCGCTGCAGTTCGGGCCGCAGCTGCTGCTCGTGCCGTTCAGCGGCGCGGTCGCGGATCGCTTCGACCGACGGCGGGTGCTGCTCGTCACGCAGTCGCTGCTCATGCTGCTCGCCGCGGGGCTCGGGCTGCTGCTCATCACGGGAGCCGCGCAGCTCTGGCACCTCTACGGCTTCGCGCTCGCGCTCGGCATCGTCAACGCGTTCGACACGACCTCGCGGCAGGCCTTCGTGTCCGACCTCGTCGGGTCGGCGCAGCTGTCGAACGCGGTCGCCCTCAACTCGGCGTCGTTCAACTCGGCCCGCCTCGTGGGGCCCGCGGTGGCCGGCGTGCTGATCGCCGCCGTGGGGTCGGGGTGGGTCTTCCTCATCAACTCGGCATCGTTCGTGACGGTGCTGGGCGCGCTGCTGCTCATCGACTCCCGGCCGGAGCGCGAGGGGCGGGGCCCGCGCGAGTCCCAGTGGCGGCAGCTCTCGGCGGGGTTCCGCTACGTGCGGGCCCGGCACGATCTGCTCATCATCTTCGTGATGGTGTTCCTCGTGGGTGCGTTCAGCATGAACTTCCCGGTGATCTCGTCGACGATGGCGGTCGAGTTCGGCCGCGGCGCGGGCGACTACGGCCTGCTGTCGTCGATCCTCGCGATCGGCTCGCTCTCGGGGGCGCTGCTCGCGGCCCGGCGACCGGCGGCGCGGATGCGGGTCGTGATCCTCGCCGTCGGCGGCATCGGCATGATGAGCCTCGTCGCGGCGATCATGCCGACCTTCTGGACCTTCGCGGCCACCCTCGTGTTCTTCGGCTTCGCGATCTCGACGATGCTCACCACGGCGAACGGCTTCGTGCAGACCACCTCGGATCCCGCGGTGCGGGGCCGCGTGCTCGCGCTCTACATGGCGATCCTCATGGGCGGAACGCCGGTCGGCGCGCCGCTCGTGGGCGCCGCGGCCGACGCCCTCGGCCCGCGATCCACGCTGTTCATCAGCGCGATCGCCGGTTTCGCGGCGTTCGGGATAGGCCTCGCCTGGCTGTTCACCGAGCGCGACCTGCGCTTCCACCGCGATCGCCGCCTGCACCTGCGGGTGACGCACGCGGGCCGGCCCGGCGTCGACGACGATCCGGGCCGCCAGACCGAGACGCTCACCGCACCGATCTCGGTGCTGCGCCGCGGCGACCCGCTGATCGGGGCCGGAGACTCGGCGCCTCAGGACGCCTCGGCCGCGGGCCCGGCGACGGGCATCGTGCCGATGATCGATCCGGCTCCCGATGACGATAGCGCCCCGGGCCCGCGGCCCGATCCGGCTCCGGATCGCGGCCCCGGCCCGAGCCGCGATCCGGGCGCCGAACCCGACGCCGATCGGCCCCCGCGGCCGCCGCGATGAGGCCCGCGCCCGCGACGGGGCGTCGTGGGGCGAAGATCCTGCGGCTCGAATGCGATCGGCCGCGGAAATCCGCCGATTCGCGGGTAGGCTATGAGTCGTCCCCGCGGCCGCGGCCGCATGTTCTCTGACGATGGAGATTTGATACCGGTGAGTGACTTCTTGTCAGCACAAACCCGCACCGAAACGGATTCGCTCGGCAGTGTCGAGATTCCGGCTTCCGCGTACTGGGGGGTGCACACGGCTCGCGCTCACGAGAACTTCCCCATCGCGCGACGCCCCATCTCGGTGTATCCCGACTTCATCCGCGCCTTCGCGTGCGTGAAGCAGGCCGCAGCACGGGCCAACCTCGAGATCGGCGCCCTCGACGAGCAGCGCGCCACCCTCATCGACCGCGCCTGCGAAGAGATCAAGACCGGCATGCTGCACGACCAGTTCGTGGTCGGCGTCGTGCAGGGCGGTGCCGGCACCTCGACCAACATGAACGCGAACGAGGTCATCACCAACCGCGCGCTCGAACTGGCCGGGCACCAGAAGGGCGACTACGCCTTCATCAACCCCAACGACCACACCAACCGCAGCCAGTCGACCAACGACACCTACCCGACCGCGATCAAGATCGCGCTCGCGTTCTCGCTGACCAGCCTGCTCGACGAGCTCGCACTGCTCGCCGACTCGTTCGCCGCGAAGGGCCGCGAGTTCTCGCACATCATCAAGGTCGGCCGCACCCAGCTGCAGGACGCGGTGCCGATGACCCTCGGCCAGGAGTTCAACGCGTTCGCCGTCACCCTGCGCGAGGACATCGAGCGCCTCACCGAGGCCGTCACGCTGCTGCGCGAGGTCAACATGGGCGCGACCGCGATCGGCACGGGCATCAACGCTGCCAAGGGGTACAAGGAGACCGTGATCAAGCACCTGCGCGAGATCACGGACCTCGAACTCGAGACCGCGGGCGACCTCGTCGAGTCGACCAGCGACACCGGCGTGTTCATCACCTTCTCGGGCGCGCTCAAGCGCAGCGCGCTCAAACTCTCGAAGATCTCGAACGACCTGCGCCTGCTCTCCTCGGGCCCCCAGGCGGGTCTCGGCGAGATCAACCTGCCGGCCCGCCAGGCCGGCTCGTCGATCATGCCCGGCAAGGTCAACCCCGTGATCCCCGAGGCGGTCTCCCAGGTCGCCTACTCGGTCGCGGGCGCCGACGTCACCGTGTCGATGGCGGTCGAGGCCGGCCAGCTGCAACTCAACGCCTTCGAGCCGATCATCGCCCACTCCCTGTTCCAGTCGATCACCTGGCTCGAGCGCGCCTGCCAGACGCTGCGCGTCAACTGCGTCGACGGCATCACCGCGAACGAGGAGCGCCTCGCCGACACCGTGTCGCGCTCGGTGACCGTCATCACCGCGCTCGCCCCCGTCATCGGTTACGCCGAGGCCGCGAAGCTCGCGAAGGAGGCGCTCGCGACCAACGAGAAGGTCTCCGAACTGGTCGTCTCCCGCGGCCTGCTCGACGAGGCGCAGCTCGCCGACATCCTGCAGCCGCAGAAGCTCGCGGGCCTCGCCCCCGAGACCGGCGTCATTCAGACGGTGCGCTCCGCAGCCCCCGATAAGGTCGAGGACGGCGACACCGCCGACGAGGTCGAGGAGCCCGAGGCCGAGTAGTCTCGGGGCGCCCCGCACAAGACGAGAGGCGGGCGGTGGATCCTCGGATCCGCCGCCCGCCTCTCGTATATGTGGCCGTGTGCGGCACCGTGCCCGCGAGCAACGCTGCCGCGTTGCTCTACGCGGGCACCGCCCCGCGCTTCGCTCCGTGGGCTGCCGCCGTGTGCGGCACCGTGCCCGCGAGCAACGCTGGCGCGTTGCTCTACGCGGGCACGCAGTGCGACGTGAGGGAGCCGATGCCCTCGATCGTCACCGTGACGTCGGTACCCGGGCGCAGGTAGAGCGGGGGCTTGCGCGAGCGGCCCGCCCCACCGGGGGAGCCGGTCGAGATGACCGTGCCGGGCAGCAGCGTCAGCGACTGCGAGATCGACGAGATGAGCTGCGCGACGGTGCGGATCATGTACTCCGTCGTCGAATCCTGCACTCGCAGCTCGTCGACGTCGGTGGTGATGTGCAGCGCCTGCGGGTCGGGGATCTGGTCGGCGGTCACGACCACCGGACCGATCGGCGTGAAGCCGTCGAACGACTTGCAGCGCGACCACTGCGGCTCCTGGAACTGCACGTTGCGCGCGGTGATGTCGTTGATGACCGTGTAGCCGAAGACGTAGTCGAGGGCTTCTTCGGGGGAGACGTTCTTGGCGGCACGGCCGATGACCACGCCGAGTTCGCCCTCGTAGTCGACCTCCTCGCTGATGTGCGCGGGCAGCGACACCTCGCCCTCATGCGCTCCGAGCGAGTTCGGGAAGAGCGAGAAGAGCACGGGGCCCGAATCGTTGTCGAGGCTCAGCTCGCTGGCGTGCTCGTCGTAGTTGAGGCCGACGGCCAGCACGATCGGCGCGTCGATGATGGCGGGCGCGAACACGGCGTCGGAGAGCGGCGCCCAGTCGTCGTCGGCGAGGGCCGCGGCGGCGGCGCGTACGCGCTCCACCTCGTCCGGCCCGGCCTCGATGAGCTGCTGCAGCGTCGCGTGCGTCGCGCCGAGGCGCTGAACGGGGACGAAGCGTTCGTCGCTGACGACGACGAGCTCGGGTGTGCCGGCGGGGGAGAGGACCAGGTGCGCGAATCTCACGCCTCCAGCGTAGCCGACACCCTCTCGGGTGCCGTGTTTCGAGCGGTTCTCTCACGTGTCGAGCCCCGATCTTTGTGGGGAGCGCACTGCTGCGACCGTGCCGCGGCGTGCTTCGCGGCGTCCTGCGGGCGCCGTCGTGGTGTCTCGGACCGGGGCGCCCACGGTCGCGATCGGGTTCCCCGAGAGCGAACGCGTCGCCGCGGGCCCGTGGGATCGGCGAGAATGGAGGAATGAGTGAATCACCCATGACCAAGCCGGAGATCGAGTTCCCCGAGGGCCCCGCCCCCGCCGAGCTGCAGATCGTGGATCTCGTCGAGGGCTCGGGGGCCGAAGCTCAGGCGAGCTCGACCGTCGACGTGCACTACCTCGGCGTCGAGTACGACTCGGGCGAGGAGTTCGACTCCTCGTGGAGCCGCGGCGAGTCGATCAACTTCCCGCTGCGCGCCCTCATCCAGGGCTGGCAGGTCGGCATCCCCGGCATGAAGGTCGGCGGCCGCCGCAAGCTCATCGTGCCTCCGGCGCAGGCGTACGGCGTCTCGGGCGGTCACCCGCTCTCGGGCAAGACCCTCATCTTCGTCATCGACCTGCTCGGCGTCAGCTGATCGACCACCCACCCGTCTTCGAGCCCGCCCGGATCCGTCCGGGCGGGCTCTTCCGTTTATGCCGCTCGTCTCGACGCCGTTCGTCTCGCCGCCTGCCGCCTGCCGCCTGCCGACGTCGGTTTCGTCGCTCTCGCCTCTCTCCGCTGGCGCCTTCCCTCTCTCCCTCTCCCTCTCCCTCTCCCTCTCCCTCTCCCTCCCTCCCCGTTCCCCGCGCACCGATCGACACTCATGCACCCGGATCGGCGCGGATGGGGTGTTTGAACGTCGATCGGTGCTGTTGGGTGCGGTCGCGCGCCGTTCGCCGCCCTCACCTCTCTCCGCTGTTACCTCCCTCCCTCCCTCCCTCCCTCCC
>NZ_KB714605.1:48153-49763 GCF_000349545.1 Leucobacter sp. UCD-THU | reverse complement strand
TGGGGGGGGGGGGGGGGCAGCCGCGACGCCCGGGTGCGGATGCCGCGCGGCCGGGGTGCGGATGCCGGGCGTGAAAGGCGAACGACGGGCGGGAACGGGTGAATGCCGCGCGGGGAACGGGTGAAAAGTGGGCGGCGCGGGGTGAAGTTCTGATGCGTTCGCGCACTGGGTGTCTGATCCGTCATTAAGGTCTTGGGTGATACCCGAGGTCGATCGGTGCGTTGAGGGGAGCGACGCGGCATCGGTGCTGATGTTGTTCCGTTTCGATCCGGGAGTGCTGTGATGCGAGTTGACGGCGTTGCACAACGCGAGAGCATGTCGAGTACGAGTCGGCGGTTGAGCGCCGCTGTGGCGGTGATCGCGCTCAGCGCGACCGCGCTGATGGGGGTCGCGGTCAGCGCCGCGAGTGCGGCGCCCGCGAATATCGATCCGGACGAGGCGCGCAGTCTCACGATCCATAAGCTGTCGATGCCGGAGACTCCGGGGGCCGCCGGTGACGGGTCCGAGGTGCCTTCGGGCAGTCTGCCTGCGGGGTCGCTGCCGATCAACGGGGTGGCCTTCACGGTGCGTGAGGTGACCGAAATCGGCGGGGTCGCCGTCGACCTCGAGACCGATGCCGGGTGGGCGCTGATCCAGCCCTACCTCGACGGGACGACCCCGTTCGTGCCCTCGGGGGCGACGCTGGGAGCGGGGGTGGTGCGCACCACCGCGAACGGCGGCATCGCGGTGTTCGACACCCTGCCGGTGGGCCTGTTCTATGTGACCGAGACCAGTGCTGGGTCGAACTCGATCGCTGCTCCGGCGCAGCCCTTCCTCGTGACGCTGCCGATGCCCACGACCGAGCCGGGCGTGTTCCGGTACGATGTGCACGCGTACCCGAAGAACGTGCTCGGCGACGAGCCGTACATGGTGAAGACCGTCGAAGACTCGACCGCGTACGCGGTGGGCGACAAGGTGACCTGGACGATTTCGACCCGGGTACCCGACAGCTCCGGCTATGCCGTCGCCACCTTCGGCGTGTACGAGATGCCGAATGTCGAAGCGCTCGCCCGCTGGGACGACACCAAGGTGTGGAGCGCGAACGACGGTACGCAGTTCCCGGATCGCGCGACCGTGACACCGAAGGGTGGCACGCCGGTCGTGCTGTATCCCGAAGACCTGGCGTCCGCTTCCAACCCGGCGCCGGTCACCGAACTCTCGGACAGCGGGCTCGCGAAGGTGAATGCTGCCGGGCCGGGCTCGATCATCGAGTTCGTGTACGAGACGCGAGTGCAGGCGATCCCCGCGAACGGAGAGATTGACAACCAGGCCGAGGTGGCAATGGACGGCATCAATAAGTTCGTCGGTGCCGAGGCTTTGTGGGGTACGGCTCGTGTGAACAAGCATGCGCAGGGTGATGAGGATGCTCGTCTTGCGGGTGCGGAGTTTCAGGTGTTCGCCACCGAGGCCGCGGCGAACGCTGCGGCGGCTCAGGTCGCTTCGGGGGATCCGGTGACGGGTGGGCTCGAGTTCGGTGCGGGTTCGACCGCGGGGGCCGATCGCAAGACGTTCACCACCGCCGATCAGGGCGCCGATCACGGCTTCGTGGTGATCAACGGGCTGAAGGCGTC
>NZ_KB714605.1:0-48139 GCF_000349545.1 Leucobacter sp. UCD-THU | reverse complement strand
GCTGCGCCCACCGAGATCACGGTGTATCCGGGCACCGGTCTCACCGGCAGCGGGTCGGTCGCGAACGTGCCCAACCAGATGCGCGAGGCTGGGGCGCTGCCCGTGCTCGGCGGTGCGGGCATGACCGCGATCGGGGTCGCGGGCGCGATCCTCATCGCCGGCGGCGTGCTCTTCGCGATCTTCGGACGCCGCAAGCAGACCACCCCCGCCGCCTCAGCGTGAGCCGGCCCTCCCGCCCACTTTCCACAGGCTCAGGGGGAAGGCCGGCTCAGGCCGCGCACCGATCGACGTTCACGCACCGGGAACACCCGAAACGGGGTGCGTGAACGTCGATCGGTGCCGCGCGGGCTCGGTGGCTCGGCGGTCCGGGCGGTCCGGGCGGTCCGGGCGGCTCGGTGGCTCGGCAGCCCTCTGCGGTCCGGCGGCCCGGATGGTAGCGTTGCTGTGTTCAGCAGACGTTCAGCTTGAGAAACGGGGCGACGGTGGCAGAAGCGAGCCAGGAGACGACGAACCAGCAGGCCGCGGCATCGGCCCGGCCGAGGGGAGCGCTCGACCGCTTCTTCCAGATCACCGAGCGCGGGTCGACCTTCGGCACCGAGATCCGCGGCGGGCTCGTCACCTTCGTGACGATGGCGTACATCGTCATCCTCAACCCGATCATCCTGACGAGCGGCGTCGACGTCGAGGGCAACACCCTCTCGTTCCCCGCCGTCAGCGCCGTGACCGCGCTCACCGCGGGCGTCATGACGATCCTCTTCGGCGTCGTCTCACGCCTGCCCTTCGGCTTCGCGGCGGGCCTCGGCATCAACGCCTTCCTCGCCTTCTCGGTGGTCGGTCAGGTCACGTGGCCCGAGGCTATGGCCCTCGTGGTCGTCAACGGCGCGCTCATCGTGCTGCTCGCCGCCACCGGCCTGCGTCGCATGATCTTCGACGCGGTGCCGGTCGAGCTGAAGCTCGCGATCACCGTCGGCATCGGCCTCTTCATCGCGTTCATCGGCTTCGTCAACTCGGGCTTCGTCACCGCGACCGGCCAGGGATCCCCGCCCGTCGGTCTCGGCGTCGACGGCTCGGTGTTCACCGTGCCCACCCTGATCTTCGCCGTCACCCTCGTGCTCACGGGGGTGCTGGTGGCGGCCAAGGTGAAGGGCGGCCTGCTGATCGGCCTCGTCAGCGGCACCGTGATCTCGGTGATCGTCGAGGCCATCGCGAAGCTCGGGCCGCGCACCGGCGCCGACGGCGAGATCGCGAACCCCGGCGGATGGGGCCTCACGGTGCCAGAGCTCGGCGGGGCGCCGTTCGGCGTGCCTGACCTGAGCCTCATCGGCGCGGTCAGCTTCGACCTCGGGCGCGTGGGCGCCGTCACGGTCGTGATGCTCGTATTCACCCTGCTCTTCACCAACTTCTTCGATGCCATGGGCACTATGACCGGCCTGTCGCGCGAGGCCGGTCTCGCCGACCGGAACGGCAACTTCCCCCGCCTGAAGTCGGCCCTCGTGGTCGAGGGCGTGGGTGCGATCGCGGGCGGCGTCACCTCGTCGTCGTCGAACACGGTGTTCATCGAGTCGGGCGCCGGTATCGGCGAGGGCGCGCGCACCGGTTTCGCGAACGTCATCACCGGCCTCATGTTCCTGCTGGCGATGTTCTTCACTCCGCTCACCCAGATCGTGCCGACAGAGGTCGCCGCCGCGGCCCTCGTGATCGTGGGCGCGCTGATGATGGCGCAGATCAAGAACATCGACCTCACCGACTTCCGTGTGCTGCTGCCCGTGTTCCTGACGGTCGCCGTCATGCCCATGACCTACTCGATCGCCAACGGCATCGGTGCGGGCTTCGTGGCGTGGGTGCTCGTGCACGCGCTCAGCGGCCGGGCCCGCAGCATCCACTGGCTGCTGTGGGTGGTGGCCGCCGGCTTCGTGATCTTCTTCGCGCGCGGGCCGATCGAGGTGTTCCTCGGCGTCTGACCCCCGCACGAGGAAGCCCCCGGATCCGCCATCGCGGTCCCGGGGGCTTCGTCGGCGCCGGCTCAGTTGCCGAGGATGCGCTGGTAGGCCTGCGAGTAGCGGTTGTCCTCCTCGGCGGTGAGCGAGCGCATATCGAAGATGCGCTTCGACATCTCCTCGTCGGGAAAGACGAGCGGGTTCTCGGCCAGCTCGGGGTTCAGCTGCTCCATCGCCTCGCGCGCGCCCGCGACCGGGGTCACGTACTGCACGTACTCTGCGACCCGCGCGGCCACCTCGGGCTCGTAGTAGTAGTCGATGAGCTCGTGCACCTGGTCAAACGCTTCGGTGGCCTTGGGCATGCAGAACGAGTCGACGAAGACCGACGCGCCCGAGTCGGGCACCACGAACTTCCAGATCTCCTCGCCCGCGTCCTCATTGAGGATCGCGATGTCGCCCGACCAGGCCATACCGGCCCAGACCGTCTCCTGCTCGAGATCCTGCGTGTACGAGTTGCCTTTCACGGTGGCGACCTGGCCGCTCGAGATGTGCTTCGCCGCGACCTCGAGCGCAGCATCGAACTCGTCGTCGCCCCAGTCGCCCTCGATGTCGACGCCCTGCTCGAGCATGATGAGCGCGAGGGTGTCGTCCTGCTCGGTCAGCAGGTTCACCTTGCCCCTGAGCTCGGGCGCCCACAGGTCCGAGACCTCGCGCACGCCTTTCGGGTAGAGCTGCGTGTTGTAGACGAGACCGGTCATGCCGGCCTGGTAGGGGATCGACCAGCTGCGCTCGGGATCGAACGAGGCGTGCTGCACCATGTCGATCATCTGCGCGTCGACGTTCGGCATGAGCGAGCGGTCGAACTCGGTGAGCTGATCCTGCTCGAGCAGTCGCACGAGGGTGGTGTCGGACGGCACGATCACGTCGTAGCCGGTGTCCTGCTCGAGCTTCAGCTGGTCCTTGATCTTCGCGATGAAGGTCTTGTTGTCGTCGATGTCCTCGAAGTACTCGACGCGAATGTCGCTCTGTTCCATGAACGCGTCGAGCGAGGGCCAGCCGCCCGTCTCGTCGTCGTAGTCGAGGTAGTAGGTCCAGTTGGCCCAGCGCAGCGTGCCGCCGGAGCCGTCGCCCGGACCGCTCGGGCCTGCGCAGGCGGCGAGGGAACCCACGCCGAGCAGCGCGGCGCCGAGGGACGTGCCCCGCAGCAGCTGTCGACGGTTCATCTGGGCGGTTCTGACGCGGTTCACCAGATCACGGACCACGGGGTCCGGAGACTGACGGAGCATGTTCCCTCCTTTGGAAACTGCGTCGCGGGCGCGACGCCTCTCAGCCCCCATCTTCACACATCCGGAAACACCCGATCCACGTCGGTGTCACCTTCGTTGACATTGCTCGGCGAGAGCGGCCCTGATTCTCGAGAAGGCCCGGGCGTGTCGGCGCGTGCGCCCCTCAGGGCACGAGCAGCGTGCGGCGCAGCTCGTGCACCAGCTCCGGATCGGCCGCGAAGAACCCGGGCTCGCCGGGAGGCATGGCGTCATCGATGCCGATCACCGACGCGCCCGCCTCGCGGGCGATGAGCAGCGCCGCCGCGTAGTCCCACGGCTGCAGGCCGTGCTCGTAGAAGGCGTCGAGGCGGCCCGCGGCGAAGCTGCAGATCTCGTACGCGGCAGATCCCGTGCGCCGGATGTCGCGCACCCGCGGCAGCAGGCGCGCGAGAATGGCGGCCTGCCCCGCCCGCCGCTCCGCGGTGTACCCGAAGCCCGTGCCCACGAGCGCCGTCGAGAGCTCCCGCTTGCCCGAGATCGTGACGGGGGAGCCGTTCAGGCGCGATCCGCCGCCCTCCCACGCCTCGAAGAGCTCACCCGTGCGCGGATTGAAGACCGCCCCCGCGATCGCCCGGCGCCCGTCGGCGCTCGCCGCCGCATCGGGCACCGTGGCCGCGATGCTCACCGTGTACGCGGGCAGATCGTAGAGGTAGTTCACCGTGCCGTCGATCGGGTCGATCACCCACGTCACGCCGCTCGTGCCCTCGATGCCCGCGCCCTCCTCGCCGAGCACGCCGTCGTCGGGGCGCTCCGCCCGCAGCGCGTCGACCACCAACTGCTCCGACTCGCGGTCAGCCTCGGTGACGATGTCGACCTCGCTCGACTTGCTCGCGGCCACCGCCACACCGCGCCGCCGCAGCTCGAGGATGCGCTCGCCTGCCGTGACGGCGACCTCCGAGGCGATACTGGCGAGCTGCTGGGCATCATGGGGCTGCGCGATACTCATGCTCCGAGCCTAGCCGCGATGCCGAGGAGCTCCCAGGAGGGGAGAGGAAGTGCCTGCACCGCGAGGCTCGGATCGTACACACGACAGCCGCGTCGTCTCGTGTGGCACGAGACGACGCGGCGCGACCGCCGACTGCGACGGGCGTGTCAGCGCACCGCGGGCGACTCGTACGCGTACGCCTCCTCGCCATGGGCGACGGCGTCGATGCCGCCCTCCTCGACCTCCACGGGGACGCGCAGCCCGGTCAGCATCTTCACCGCGAGCGCGATGATGAGCGACACGACGAACGAGTAGGCCATCACCGCGACCACCGAGATCGTCTGCACCAGCAGCAGCCCGGCGTCGCCGCCCATGAACAGGCCGTCGTCGAAGGCGAAGAAGCCGAGGTACAGCGAGCCGATCACACCCGCCACCAGGTGCAGGCCCACCACGTCGAGCGAGTCGTCGTAGCCGAGACGGTACTTCCACTCGATGGCGAAGGCGCAGGCGAAGCCGGCGACGAGGCCGAGCAGCAGCGCCCAGACCGGCGCCAGGTTCGCCGCCGAAGGGGTGATCGCCACGAGGCCGCCGACCGCGCCGGAGGCTGCGCCGATCACACCCGGCTTCTTGCCGCGCAGCACGTCGACGATGATCCAGCCCACGATGCCGGCCGCCGGTGCGCCCAGGGTGTTGACGAGGATCAGGCCGGCCTCGCCCGTCTCGGTCGCGAGGCCCGAGTTGAACCCGATCCAGCCGAACCACAGCAGCGCGGCGCCGATCGTCACGAGCGGGATGCTGTGCGGCTTGTGGGAACCGGGTCCGAAGCCGAGGCGCTTGCCCGCGACGAGCGCCAGTGCCAGCGCTGCGGCGCCCGCGTTGATGTGGATCACCGTGCCGCCGGCCAGATCGATCACGTCGGGAGTGCCGAGCGTGCCGCCGAGGTTCTGGATCCAACCCCCGCCCCAGACCCAGGCCGCGACCGGGAAGTAGACGAGCGTCGCCCACACGCCCGAGAACAGCACCCACGAGCCGAGCCCCACCCGATCCGCGATCGCGCCCGAGATGAGCGCGGTCGTGATCATCGCGAACACGGCGCCGAAACCCACGCCGATGAAGTCTGCCGGAGCAGTGGCGATCAGTCCGAAATCCTTGAAGGGACTTCCGGCGAAGCCGCTCTCGCCCTCGGCGAAGTAGTTCATGCTGTAGCCGAAGAGGATCCACAGCACCCCGACGACGCCCATCGCGCTCACGCTGAAGAGCATCATGTTGACGACCGAGCGCACGCGCACGAGGCCGCCGTAGAAGAGGGCGAGGCCCGGGGTCATGATGAGCACGAGCGCGGTACTCGCGAGTGTCCACACGTCTTGCGGAGTGAGTTCCATGGCTGCCGCCTTTCTCTGTACCGGCCCCGGCGGGTCGGGAGCCGTGCGTGTGACCAGTGTGCGCCGCCGCTGTTTCATGACCGTCTCCGGGGCGTGACCACCGGATCACGGGTGTGTTTCGGCGTGGTCACATTCCTCCGACCCCTCGGGGCCTCGGCTTTCGATATGGAATCTGCCGAAAATATGGCGATACCCGTCTCCCGCGTCATATGGACGGCAGATCTCATACGAACGGCCGGTTCATATGTCCGCCTCTGGAGCAGCGACGAACAGGTGCGGGTCAGCCGGAACACGACTTCGAAGAGGCCGGGGAGCAAAGGTGCTAAGATGTACAGGTTGCCGTTAGAACGGCCGCGGATAAAGAGAGCCCCAGCATCCCGCTGACGGCGCCGCGCAGCAACAGAGAGGGGATCCCTATGGCACTGGAAGCAGAAGTCAAGAAGGCGATCATCGAAGAGTACGCGACCAAGCCCGGCGACACCGGTTCCCCCGAGGTGCAGGTTGCCATGCTCTCGCAGCGGATCAAGGATCTGACCGAGCACCTCAAGACCCACAAGCACGACCACCATTCGCGCCGTGGGCTGCTGCTGCTCGTCGGCCAGCGCCGTCGTCTGCTGGGCTACCTGCAGAACGTCGACATCGCGCGCTACCGTTCGCTCATCGAGCGTCTGGGCCTTCGCCGCTGAGCGATCGCCTGCACAGGCTTACTGCGAAGCGCCCCGCCCCTCCTCGGAGGAACGGGGCGCTTCTGCGTTTACGGGTCGGGCCGGAAGGGCCCGGATCCGGGCCTCAGTAGCCGTAGGGCAGCGCCGAGGCGATCCAGCCGCCCACCATGGAGCCCGTCATCGAGACCAGCGACAGCGCGCCCGAGACGAGCGCGCCCACCGCGGTCCAGCGCATGCGCGGCGCGCTGCGCTGCAGCACCCCGCCGATCGCGAGCCCGATCGCGGCCAGTACGAGCACGCCCTGGGTGAGGGGCAGCCCGACCGAGATGAACGTGTACGACCCCGACAGGGCGGCCTCGCGGTAGAGCAGCGGCAAGACGAAGCTCAGCAGCGCGAAGAGCGCGAGGATCGCGAGAGCGACGACGCCGAGCACGTTGAGCCGCCCGGTCGCGGCCGGGCGCGCGGGCTGCGGAGCCCACTGCTGCTGCGCGTAGGGCTGCTGCGCGAAGCCCGGCTGCTGCGCGTAGGGCTGGTGCGCGTCGGGCTGCTGCTGCGCGTCGGGCTGCTGCTGCGCGTATGCCTGTGACCCCTGGGGCGGAACGCCCTGCGTCGGCGGTGCGTACTGCTGCTGTGGCTGTGGCTGCTGCGGCTGGCCGTGCGAGTGGGCCTGCTGCTGCTGCTGGGGCGTCGGGTCGGAGGAGCTCATGCTCGAAGCCTAGGCCATGTCTCGCGGTTCGTCGCCTGCCTCGCGTCGGCGGCCGGCACGCGAAAGCCCCCTCGCGCGCCGGCTCTGCCGGTGCGCGAGGGGGCCCGGAGCCGCGACGGATCGCGGACTATGGCTCGCTCGAGATCAGATCTTCGAGGAGGCGTCCTTCAGCACGCTGCGGAGGATGCCACCGATCTCGGCGAACTCCGCCGGGCCGATGGTCAGCGGGGGAGCGAGCTGGATGACGGGGTCTCCACGGTCGTCGGCGCGGCAGTAGAGGCCGGCCTCCCACAGTGCGGGCGACAGGTAGTCGCGCAGGAGTCGATCCGACTCCTCCTCGTTGAAGGTCTCCTTGGTGGCCTTGTCCTTCACCAGCTCGATGCCGAAGAAGTAGCCCTCGCCGCGCACGTCGCCGACGATGTCGATGTCGAGCAGCTTCTCGAGCTCGGCGCGGAACAGCGGGCTGTTCTCGCGCACGCGACCGTTGAGGTCCTCTTCTTCGAAGATGTCGAAGTTGGCGAGCGCCGCGGCCGCCGCCGCCGGGTGACCGGCGAAGGTGAAGCCGTGGTAGAAGGTGTTCTCGGTGGAGTTGAAGGGCTCGGAGACTTTGTCCGAGACGATCATGGCGCCCAGGGGCACGTAGCCCGAGGTGATGCCCTTGGCCGAGGTGATGATGTCGGGCTCGTAGCCGAGCGCCTTCGACGCGAAGAAGTCGCCGATGCGGCCGTAGGCGCAGATGACCTCATCCGAGACGAGCAGCACGTCGTACTGGTCGCAGATCTCGCGCACGCGCTTGAAGTAGCCGGGGGGAGGCGGGAAGCAGCCGCCCGAGTTCTGCACCGGCTCGAGGAACACGGCGGCAACGGTCTCGGGACCCTCGAAGAGGATGGCCTCCTCGATGCGGTTCGCCGCCCACTGACCGAACGCCTCGAGGTCGTTCGACGGGGCGCCCATCTCCTCGGCGCGGTAGAAGTTGGTGTTCGGCACGCGGTGACCACCGGGGGTCAGCGGCTCGTAGAACTTCTTCATGTCGGGGATGCCGGTGATGGCCAGCGCGCCCTGCGGGGTGCCGTGGTAGGCGACCGAGCGCGAGATGACCTTGTGCTTCATCGGCTGGCCCTGGATCTTCCAGAAGTGCTTGGCGAGCTTGAACGCCGACTCCACGGCCTCGCCGCCACCGGTGGTGAAGAAGACCTTGTTCATCTCGCCGGGCGCGTAGGAGGCGAGGCGCTCCGACAGCTCGACGGCGGCGGGGTGCGCGTACGACCACAGCGGCATGAAGTCGAGCTGCTTCATCTGCTTGGCGGCGGCCTCGACGATGCGGTCGCGGCCGTGGCCGGCGTTCACGACGAACAGGCCGGCGAGACCGTCGATGTACTGCTTGCCCGCGGCGTCGTAGATGTGGTGGCCCTCGGCGCGGGTGATGACGGGAATGCCGTCGTTGAGCACCTTGCGGTTGGTGAAGTGCGGCCACATGTGATTGCGGGCCGAAGCCTGGAGCGCGGCGGCGTCCACGGCTGCAGTGGGATCGTAGGACATGGTTATCGTGTTCCCCAGTCGTATTTCTGTTTGGTGAGTTGGAGGTAGACGAAGCTCTCGGTCGATGCCACTCCGTCGATCTTTCGGATCTTCTCGTTGAGCAGCTCGATGAGACCGTCGTCGTCCTCGCAGACAACCTCGGCGAGGATGTCGAAGGAGCCCGCGCTGAGTACCACGTAAGCGATCTCCGGCATCTCGGCGAGACGATCGGCGACGACCCTGGTGTCACCGGAAACGCGGATGCCGAGCATTGCTTGTCGGCTGAAGCCGAGTCGCATCGGGTCGGTCACTGCAACGATCTGCATGACGCCGGCATCCGTGAGCTTCTGCACGCGCTGTCGCACGGCGGCCTCGCTGAGGCCGACCGCCTTGCCGATCTCCGCGTACGAGCGGCGACCATCGCGCTGAAGCTGTTCGATGATCGCCTTCGACGTCGCGTCGAGCGCTGGCGAAGTGCGTTTGCTGCTCACGCCACTGATTCTTGCAGTGAAAAGCTGAAATAGCAAAGGAATCCGAAGAAATGTGCGATGAATTCTGCTTATCTCCACCTCTTGGGGTGGAAAGAGCACCCCGGTGTCCGGCGCGGTGCGAGTGACAGCACTGTATCAACGAGGGGCCCGCGAGTGGTAGCCGGGTCGCGGGCGGCGCTTCGGAATGCGTGGAACGGCCCGCGGATCCGTGGCGAAAACCACGGTGACGACAATGCGATGTAACCGTTTCGTGACGAAATGGTTGATGGCGGGGTGTGGGCTTTGCATCGATCCCTTCTCTATGCCATTCTCATGTTCACACCCGGCAGCGCTGCCGTTTGGCGATGCCGGTCCGACCCGTGAGAACCAAGGGAGATACTCATGGCCCGTCAGCCCGAAGATCCGATCGTCCGCAATATCGTCCAGATGCTCCGAGGCGCCCAGTTCAACCGCCGTCAGCTGCTCCGCGGCGCGGCCGTCGGAGCGGCGGGTGCGGGTGCGCTCGGGCTCTCGGCCTGCTCCGGCGGCGGGGGAGGCGGTGGCGGGGACGGCATCGTCTGGGGTAACTGGACCTACTACCTCGACTTCGACGAGTCGACCGGCTCGTACCCCTCGCTCGACGCCTTCGTCGACGAGGCCGGCTTCAACGTCGACTACATCGAGGACATCGACGACAACAACACCTTCTACGGCAAGATCAAGGATCAGCTGCAGCTCGGCCAGCACACGGGCTACGACGTCATCACCTTCACCGACTGGATGAACGCCCGGCTCATCCAGGCTGAGCAGGTGCAGGAGTTCGACTACGCCAATCTGCCCAACGTGAAGGCGAACCTCGTCGACGCCCAGTGGGACGCGCTCGACGTCGATCCCGGTCGCAAGTTCTCGATCCCGTGGCAGCTCCCGGCCTCGGGGTGGGTGTGGAACACCGAGGCGGTGCCCGACGGCATCAAGACCCTCGACGACTTCCTCAGGCCCGAGCTCAAGGGCAAGGTCGTGGTGCTGAGCGAGATGCGCGACACCATGGGCATGGTGCTCGCAGGCCTCGGCTACGACCCCTCCGGCGATTGGGGCGACAAGGAGTTCGACGAGGCGCTCGCCTGGCTCGACGACGCCCTGCAGAGCGGTCAGATCGGCAACGTCAAGGGCAACAGCTACACGCAGGACCTCATCACGGGCGACGCCCTCGNCTTCCTCAGGCCCGAGCTCAAGGGCAAGGTCGTGGTGCTGAGCGAGATGCGCGACACCATGGGCATGGTGCTCGCAGGCCTCGGCTACGACCCCTCCGGCGATTGGGGCGACAAGGAGTTCGACGAGGCGCTCGCCTGGCTCGACGACGCCCTGCAGAGCGGTCAGATCGGCAACGTCAAGGGCAACAGCTACACGCAGGACCTCATCACGGGCGACGCCCTCGCCGCGATGGCCTGGACCGGTGACGTCGTCATGCTGAACGCCGAGAACGACAATCAGTGGACCCTCGAGATCCCCGAGTCGGGCGGCATGATCGCAGCGGATTCCTTCACCGTGCCGAACGGCACCTCGGCCGAGGCGAAGGAGAAGGTCGAGCAGATGATCGACTACTACTACGATCCGGTGGTCATGGCCGAGGTCGCCGACTACGTGACCTTCATCCCTCCCGTGAAGGGCACCCAGGAGGCCATGCAGGAGATCAACCCCGAGAACGCCGAGAACCCGCTCATCTTCCCGAGCGACTCCGACTGGGAGCACCTGCACTCGTTCCGCAGCCTCACCGCCGAAGAAGACAACCGCTACTCGACGGCCTTCCAGAACGCGCTGGGGCTGTAGACATGGCGGACAACTCACTCGCGACCTCGGGAGCCGACCTCGAGCTCGTCGGCATCCAGAAGCGCTATCCCGGCTTCACGGCGGTCGACAACCTCGACCTGAAGATTCCGGCCGGATCGTTCTTCGCCCTGCTCGGTCCCTCGGGCTGCGGCAAGACGACGACGCTGCGCATGGTCGCCGGCCTCGAGGATCCGAGTCAGGGCAAGATCCTGATCGGCGGCAAGGACATGACGTCGTTGAAGCCGCACAAGCGGCAGGTCAACACGGTCTTCCAGTCGTACGCGCTCTTCCCGCACATGACGATCCTCGAGAACGTCGCCTTCGGGCTCCGCCGCCGCAAGGTCGGCGACCCGGTGGCGAAGGCGCACGAGGCGCTCAAGCTGGTCGAGCTCGACCACGTCGCCGACCGCAAGCCCGCCCAGCTCTCGGGCGGTCAGCAGCAGCGCGTCGCGCTCGCCCGCGCCGTCGTGAACCGGCCCGCACTGCTGCTGCTCGACGAACCGCTCGGTGCGCTCGATCTCAAACTGCGCCGTCAGATGCAGCAGGAGCTCAAGCAGATCCAGCAGGAGGTCGGCCTGACGTTCCTGCACGTCACCCACGACCAGGAGGAGGCCATGACCATGGCCGACACCGTCGCGGTGATGAACAAGGGCCGCATCGAGCAGATGGGCGCCCCCGAAGAGCTGTACGAGCTGCCGCGCACCGTGTTCGTCGCGAACTTCCTCGGCAAGTCGAACCTGTTCGCGGTCGACGTCGTCGACGGCAACGAGACCGCGATCCACACCGACCTGCTCGGCACGCGCGTCACACTGCCCCGCGCGCGCACCGAGCGCGACAGCGGCTCGATCACGATCGGCGTGCGGCCCGAGAAGCTGCGACTGCACCGCGAGGCCCCCACCGATCTCGCCGGCCGCAACACGCTCGGCCCGGGCCGCATCACCGACGTCTCGTTCATCGGCGTGAGCACGGAGTACACGGTCGAGGTGCCGGGCGCGGGCACGGTCGAGGTGTTCTCGCAGAACGTCGAGGCGGGCCCCGTCGCGGGCCTCGGCGACGAGGTCTGGCTCAGCTGGCACATCGAGCACACCTTCGGGCTCGCCGATGACAGTCTCGAGACCGGCGCCCTCACCACCGACTTCTCGACGCAGGCGATCGCCACGCAGGCGAGCCTCACCGAGTAGGGGGCGCACATGGCATTCACCGCGTTCTCCGGCAGTGCGAAAGCCGTAGAGCAGAATCCGAGCCGGAAGGGCATCGTGGCGCTGGTGCTGCTCGCACCGGGCATCGCCTACATGCTGCTCTTCTTCGTCGCCCCGTTCGTGCAGCTCGCGCTCACGTCGATCCAGGCGCCCGCCGAGAGCGGCGGCATCGGGCAGTACGTCGCCGCGGCCCAGTTCTCGAACTACTGGACCGCGATGCGGGAGTACTGGCCCCAGCTGCTGCGCTCCTTCGCGTACGCCCTCACCGCCACGATCGTCGGTCTGCTGATCAGCTACCCGCTGGCCTACCTGATCGGCGTGAAGGTGCGGTCGAAGCCCATGCTGCAGGGGGTGCTGCTGATCCTCGTGGTCGCGCCCTTCTTCATCAGCTTCCTGCTGCGCACCCTCGCGTGGAAGTCGATCCTGCCGAGCGATCTCATCGGCACGCACTTCTCGGTGATCTTCGGTCTCATCTACAACTTCATCCCGTTCATGGTGCTGCCGATGTTCGCGTCGCTGCAGGCGCTCGACCTGCGCCTGCTCGAGGCGGGATCCGATCTCTACGCCTCGCCGGTGACGACGTTCCGCAAGATCACCCTGCCGCTGTCGATGCCGGGTGTCGTCTCGGGCACGCTGCTCAGCTTCATCCCGATGTCGGGCGACTACGTCAACGCCTCGCGTGAGTTCCTCGGCGGCACCGGCACCACCATGATCGGCAACGTGATCGAGTCGAACTTCCTGCAGACGCAGAACTACCCGATGGCGGCCGCGCTCTCGATCATGCTCATGCTCATCATCCTCGTGCTCGTCGCCACCTATGTGCGCAAGAGCGGGGCGGAGGACCTGCTGTGAAGAATTTCAGTCTCGGCAAGGCGTTCGTGCCGGTGGTCGCTGCGATCACGCTGATCTACCTGCTGCTGCCGATCGCCCACGTGATCCTGTTCTCGTTCAACGATGCGGGCCGCAACAACATCCTGTGGCGCGGCTTCACCCTCGACAACTGGCAGAACCCCTGCGGCGCCCCGCAGGTGTGCCAGGCGTTCGGCAACAGCATCCTCGTGGGCGTCGTGGCCACGGTCATCGCGACCACGCTCGGCACCATGATCGCGATCGCACTCGTGCGCTTCAAGTTCAAGGGCCGCTCGACCGTGAGCCTGCTGCTGTTCACCCCGATGGCGACGCCCGAGGTCGTGCTGGGCGCGGGCCTCGCGGCCCAGTTCCTGCTCGTGGGCGTCGAGAAGGGCATCGGCACGATCATCCTCGCGCACACGATGTTCTGCATCTCGTACGTGGTGGTGGCGGTGAAGGCCCGTGTGGCGAGCCTCAACCCCGCGATCGAGGAGGCGGGGCGCGATCTCTACGCCTCGCCGGCGCAGGTGTTCTGGCGGATCACGCTGCCCATGCTCATGCCCGGCATCATCGGCGCGGCCCTGCTGTCGTTCGCGCTGTCGTTCGACGACTTCATCATCACGAACTTCAACTCGGGCACGGCGACCACCTTCCCGAAGTTCATCTACGTCTCGGCCCTCAAGGGGGTACCGGCGCAGGCGAACGTGCTCGCGTCGATCGTGTTCGTCGGTGCGCTGCTGCTGGTGATCATCGTGCAGATGGTGAACATCAACAAGCAGAAGCGGCTGGCGCGGCGGTAACCTCCGCGTCTCCCACAGCGGGCCCGGCCTCCGCCGCAGAATCTGCGGCGGAGGCCGGGCCCTTTTGCGCCGGGGAGCGCATCGGGTGCAGGATGATTGGCTGGCGGGGCGCGACCCCGCCGCAGACCGTGTCGCAGTGGGTCGACGACGCCCGCGCGACCCCCGAACCCTCGGAGAGCACATGACGAAGACGTTGATGCCGGCGGCCCAGCGCGGCGGTTCCCTCAAGCGAAGCCTCGGCCTCTGGGCCATCGTCGGCCTCGGCCTCGGCTACATGACCCCCACGGTGATCTTCGACACCTTCGGCATGGTCGCCGAGGAGTCGAACAACGTGGTGCCGCTCGGCTACCTGGTCGCCCTCGTCGTGATGACGTTCACGGCCATCAGCTACGGCAAGATCTCGGGAGCCATCCCGAGCGCCGGCTCCGCCTACACCTACGTGCGCGAGTCGATGCACCCGAACGCCGGCTTCATGGTCGGCTGGGTCGCGCTCATCGACTACATGCTGCTGCCGCTCGTGAACTGCCTCATCATCCGCAGCTACCTCGAGGCGCTGTTCCCGGGCGTTCCGGGCGTCGTGTGGGTGGTCATCTACGTGGTCGGCGTGACGGGGCTCATCTACCTCACGATGCGCGGCACTTCGAACCTCAACATGCTGCTGCTGGTGTTCTCGATCGCGGTGATGGTGGTGTTCGTCTTCCTGGTGATCTTCCAGCTCAACCGTGGCGAGGGCATGGGCACCATCGCCTCGATGAACCCGTTCTTCCACTCCGATGTGCAGGCGACCGCCGTGCTGTCGGCCGCGACCGTGGTGTGCTTCTCGTTCATCGGCTTCGACGCGGTGACCATGTACGCCGAGGAGGCGAAGAACCCGAAGATCATGCCGCGAGCCATTCTGCTCACGGTGCTCATCGGCGGCGGCATCTTCCTCGTCACCGCGTACTTCACCCAGCTGCGATTCCCCGACTGGGAGGTCTTCCTGATCGAGGGCGACAACCCTCGCCAGTTCCTCGACGACTCGACGCTGCCGCTCATCGGCAGCGGCGTGGGCGGCGGCCTGCTGATGGCCGTGCTCACCGCCGCGGGCTTCTGCGCGACGCTCGCCTCGGGCCTCGCCTCGCACGCCTCGGTGTCGCGCATGCTGCTCGTGATGGGCCGCAACAACGTGCTGCCGAAGCGCTTCTTCGGCTACATCAACCCGAAGACGCACACCCCGACGTTCAACATCGTGCTGACGGGCGCGATCTCGCTGCTCGCCGCGGCGTTCACCCTCGAGCAGATCGCCGACTTCATCAACTTCGGCGCCCTGATCGCGTTCACGTTCGTCAACCTCTCGGTGATCGCCTGGTTCGCGATCCGCAAGGGCCTGCGCAAGACGCCGAAGGACATCTTCAACTACATCGTGATGCCGGCGATCGGCACGATCATGACCGGCATCCTGTGGGCCTTCCTCTCGGGGTACTCGCTCGCGGGCGGGCTCACCTGGACCGCGCTCGGCTTCATCTACCTGCTGTTCCTCACGAAGGGCTTCCGCCGGCCGGTCGCCTCGTTCGATGAGAACCAGCCGGTCACCGGGTACAACAAGGTGCTCGAGAACGAGGGCGCCGAGTAGCGAGCGCGGCGCGGCCGAAGCCGGCCCGACGCCCTCCCTCAGGCGACCGCTTCTCGCGGGGAGGGGCCGGGCCGGCTCTCGGGCGACGGAGCGCTGCGGCTCGCGGCGCGCTCACGGCGGGTTCGCCGCGCGACCGGGTCGAACAGGGGCAGGGTGATCCCGCACAGCGGTCCGATGAGCAACGCGAAGGCGAGTGTGCCGAGGCCCGCATCGCCGCCGAGGATCCACCCGACGAGCAGCACCGTCACCTCGACCCCGGTGCGGCCGACCCAGATCGGCGTGCCGAAGCGCAGATGGATCCCGGTCATCAGCCCGTCCCTCGGCCCGGGGCCGAGATGCGCGCCGATGTAGACGCCGCTCGCGACGGCGAGCAGCACGAGGCCGATGGCGAAGAAGCCGATTCGGGCCCAGAGCGACTCCGGGGCGGGCAGCAGCCAGAGGCCGAGTTCGATGCCGGGGCCGACGAGCAGGATGTTGAGCACCGTGCCGATCCCGGGCCGCTGCCGCAGCGGGATCCAGAGCAGCAGCACCGCGAGGCCGATGAGGTTGGTGAGCAGGCCGATGCCCAGGCCGGTGCGCACCGACACGCCCTGCGCGAAGACGGTCCAGGGATCGACGCCTACGGCGGCACGGATCATGAACGCGTCGGCGACGCCGTAGAGCAGGAGGCCGGGGACGAGGCGGAGGAGTCTCGGGAACATACGGATCAGTCCACCTCAGATTGGACTGGTGTTCAAGATGCCAATTCGCCTACAGTGGCCTCATGATCACGCAGCGCCTGACAGCTCGCCGTCTCCAAGAGCTGCTCGGCGCGTGGCGCGGTGACGGCCACAGCTACCGTGAGCTGAGCGAGAGCATCGGGATCCTCGTGCGCGACGGGCGCCTGCCCCCGGCGTCGGTGCTGCCCGCCGAGCGCCCGCTCGCCGAGCAGCTCGGGGTGAGCCGCACCACCGTCGCCTCCGCCTACGAAGACCTGCGCGAGCGCGGGATCGTCGAATCGCGGCGCGGATCGGGCACCGTGGTGCGCACCCGCCGCGGCGACCGCGCGCCCTGGGAGCCCGGCGCCACCGGGGAGATCGCCCTCACCCGCGCCTCGCCGGGCCCCTGGACGCGGCTGCCCGAGCTCGGCCGGCAGGCGCTCGACGAGCACCCCGACGCCTTCCTGCTCGACGGCTTCGACACCATCGGGCACCCGGCGCTGCGCGCCGCGATCGCCGAGCGCTACACGCTGCGCGGCCTGCCCACAGACCCCGACCAGATCATGGTGACGCTCGGCGCCCAGCACGCGATCTTCCTCATCGCGCGCACCCTCCTGCGACGCGGCGACCGCGCCCTCGTCGAGTCGCCCAGCTACCCGCACGCCCGCGAGGCGCTCGCCGCTGCGGGCGGTCTCGTCGCCGAGATCCCGGTGGGCCCCCACGGCTACGACGCCGGGAGCATCGTCGAGATCGCTCGCCGCACCGCGGCCCGCCTCGCCTACCTGATCCCGGACCACCACAACCCGACCGGCCTCAGCATGCCGCCCGAACTGCGCGAGCGCCTCATCGAGGAACTCGCGGGCCACGGCACCCACCTCGTCGTCGACGAGACGACCGCGGAGCTCGTGCTCGGAGCCCCGAGACCCGTGCTGCCGTTCGCGGCCTCGGCCGCGCACCCCCATCACCGCGACGCGATCCTCACGGTCGGCTCGCTGGGCAAGACCGTGTGGGGCGGACTGCGCGTGGGGTGGATCCGCGCCGCCCCCGACCTCATCGGACGCCTCGAGGCCGCCCGCGTGGTCGGCGATCTCGGCACCGGCACCTGGTCGCAGGTGCTGGGCGCTCTGGCCCTCGAGCGCTACGACGAGGTGCTCGCCGACCGCTCCCGCGAGATCACCGCCGGGCACCGGGCCCTCATCGGCGCACTGCGCCGGCACCTGCCGGAGTGGCGCGTCTCACCGGCCACCGGCGGCGTCAGCGTCTGGGCCGACCTGGGGGAGGCGCGGAGCACGCGGCTGAGCCGCGAGGCCGCCCGCCTCGGGCTGCGCATCCCGCCCGGCCCCCAGTTCGGCAGCCCCGGCGTGTTCGAGCGCTTCCTCCGGCTGCCGTTCGCGGCCCCCGGCGTCGACTTCGAACGCGCCGTCGAGGTGCTGCGGCGAGCCCGGGACGGCGACGGAGCCGCGATTCCGGCCCCCGTGCGCGCCGAACTGGTCTGAGAGGCGCCGCACGACCGCTCCTCGGCGGGCCCGCGGGTGAGTAAGCTAGGGGATCATGCTCGACCTAGACTTCAGCGCCCGCATCCGCGCGCTCCGCGCCACCTACGCCGACATCGCGGCGGTCACCGACCTGCCGCGCCTCGAGCAGGAGATCGTCGAGCTGGAGCAGCAGGCCGCCGCCCCCGACCTGTGGGACGATCCCGCGGCCGCGCAGAAGGTCACCAGCGGGCTGTCGCACCGGCAGGCGCAGGTGCGCAAGCTGCGCGGCGTCGAGAACCGGCTCGACGACCTCGAGGTGCTGATCGAACTCGCGCAGGAGGCCGACGACGCCGACTCGGCGCAGGAGGCCGCCGACGAGCTCGGCGCCCTCGAGAAGCTCGTGCAAGACCTCGAAGTGCAGACGATGCTGTCGGGGGAGTACGACGACCGCGCAGCGGTCGTCACGATCCGCTCGGGCGCCGGCGGCGACGACGCCACCGACTTCGCCGAGATCCTGCTGCGCATGTACCTGCGCTGGGCCGAGCAGCACGGCTACTCGACGAAGGTGCTCGACACCTCGTACGCCGAGGGCGCCGGGATCAAGTCGGCCACCTTCGAGGTCGAGGCGCCCTACGCCTTCGGCACGCTCTCGGTCGAGGCCGGCACCCACCGTCTGGCCCGCATCAGCCCGTTCGGCTCTGCCGACAAGCGCCAGACGAGCTTCGCGGGAGTCGAGGTGATCCCGCTGCTCGAAGAGGCGACCGAGGTCGACATTCCCGAGAACGACATCCGCGTCGACGTCTTCCGCTCTTCGGGCCCCGGCGGCCAGTCGGTGAACACCACCGACTCGGCCGTGCGCATCACGCACATCCCGACGGGCATTGTGATCTCGATGCAGAACGAGAAGTCCCAGATCCAGAACCGCGCGGCCGCCATGCGCCTGCTGCAGACCCGGCTCCTGCTGCTGCAGAAGGAGCAGGAGGCCGCGAAGAAGAAGGAACTCGCGGGATCGGTCACGGCGAGCTGGGGCGACCAGATCCGCTCCTACTTCCTGTACGGTCAACAACTCGTGAAGGATCTGCGCACCGGTCACGAGTCGTCGCAGCCCGACGCCGTGTTCGACGGTGACCTCGACGGGTTCATCGCCGCGGGCATCCGCTGGCGGTCGCTCTCGAAGAACGACTAGGCGTCTCGTTCTCCGAGCCTGTCGGAGGGAACGGATCCGCGGCTTCGACGGGTTCAGCCGGGGCCGCCGCCGCCCCTCGGGGCGCGACGAGTGTGAGGCAACGCGCCAGCGCCGCGCGCCTGTGCCCCGTTCCAGGACATGTGGCGTAGGGTCGTCTCGTCATGATCCTCTTCGAGAACGTCACCAAGAAGTACCGGGGCACCGCGAAGCCCGCGCTCGACGGTATCGACCTGCGGGTCGATCGCGGCGAGTTCGTCTTCATCGTGGGCGCGTCCGGTTCGGGCAAGTCGAGCTGCCTGCGCCTCATCCTGCGCGAGGACCAACCGAGCGCGGGCAAGATCCACGTGCTCGGACAGGATCTCAGCAAGATCTCGTCGCGCAAGGTGCCCTATTTCCGCCGCAATCTCGGCACAGTGTTCCAAGATTTCCGCCTGCTCACCAACAAGACCGTCTACGATAACGTCGCCTTCTCGCTGCAGGTCATCGGCAAATCGCGCGGCTTCATCCAGGAGGCCGTGCCCGACACGCTCGAGATGGTGGGCCTCGCGAACAAGGCCAAGCGCTTCCCGCACGAGCTGTCGGGCGGCGAGCAGCAGCGCGTCGCGATCGCGCGCGCGATCGTGAACAAGCCGTCGATCCTGCTCGCGGACGAGCCCACCGGCAACCTGGATCCCGCGACCAGCCTCGGCATCATGCAGCTGCTGCGCGCGATCAACGCCTCCGGCACCACCGTGGTGATGGCGACGCACGAGGCCACCTTCGTCGACATCATGCAGCAGCGCGTGGTCGAGCTCTCGCAGGGCGTCGTCGTGCGCGACGAGGTGGGCGGCGGCTACGGCGAGACCGCGTCGATCCCCGTCGCCGACCTCTCGGAGGAGGGCGTGCAGGTGCTGCGCACCACCGAGGCCGTCGTGCGCGCGGCGCTCGCCCCCGAGGAGGGCGGCGACCCCGCCGCTCCTGCGCAGGCCGCCCCCGACGTCTCCGCGGGCGATCTCCCGGGCTCGAGCCCCGTCGCGCCCGCGGCTCGCGCGTCATCCGCAGCTCCGCAGGCTCCGGCGGCCCCCGCGCAAGCTCCGGCGGCGCCTGCCCAGGCGCCGCAGCCCCCCGCGCAGGCGCCGACCGGCGACGCACCGCAGCCGATCCCGCCCCGACAGGTGACGCCCCCGGCGCCTCAGCCGCAGCGCGAGGCCTCCGTATTCGAGGAGCCCCGCCCGTTCGGCGACTCCGACTCCGACATCGACGACGACACCGTGCGCGCCGGCGGGCCGCAGGCGCGCCGCATCCCCAGCTTCCTCGACCCGGGGCGGCCGATGGACCCCGTGCAGATGTCCGAGACCGGCAGCCTCGCCGAGCATCTCGGGCTCAGCCGGAAAGACGACGACGAGACGGATGTGGGGCCGGTGCGATGAGAGCGGGACTCGTGCTCGGCGAGGTCTGGAACGGCCTGCGCCGCAACATGTCGGTGGTCATCTCGGTGATCCTCGTGACGTTCGTGTCGCTCACCTTCGTGGGCGCCGCGATCATCATGCAGCTGCAGATCCAGCAGATGAAGACCTTCTGGTACGACCGCGCCCAGGTGGCGATCTACCTGTGCACGGACTACGACCAGAGCGCCACATGCTCGGGCGCCGACGCCGGCGAGGAGGAGATCTCCGCCGTCGAGAACGCCCTGCAGTCCGACACGCTGCGCCCCTACATCGACGACTTCTTCTTCGTCGACCACGATCAGGCCTACGCCGAGTTCACGAAGCAGTTCGAGGGCAACCCGATCCTCGACATCACGCGCCCCGAGCAGCTCAACCAGACCTTCTGGGTGAAGCTCGAGGACCCCTCCCGGTCCGACATCATCACCGAGACCTTCTCGGGCATCCCGGGCGTGCAGAGCGTCTCCGATCAGCGCAGCCTGCTCGACCGCATCTTCCTGTTCCTCGGGGTGGCGAGCTACACCGCGATCGCGATCGCGGGCCTGATGCTCGTCGCGGCGATGCTGCTCATCTCGACCACGATCAGGCTCTCCGCCTACTCCCGCAGGCGGGAGATCGGGATCATGCGCCTCGTCGGAGCCTCCAACCGCTTCATCCAGACCCCCTTCATATTGGAGGGCATCATCGCCGCGCTCGTGGGCGCGGTGCTGGCCGGCGCGGCCTCGGTCGGGATCGTGCGATTCTTCGTGCAGGGTTTCCTCGCGAGAGAGGTGCCGTTCACGAGTTACATCACGGTCGAGCAGTCGCTCCTCGTGCCACCCGTGCTCGTGCTCGTGGGTGTGGTGCTGTCTGCGATCGCCGCGAAGATCGCGATCACCCGGTACCTGCGGGTGTAGCGGCGCCCGGCGGCGTCGCCACCCGCCACCGGGGCGACCCTGACCGCGCCGGTGACGCGACCCGCGCACCGCGGCATCGTTCGCGCTCGACGGCGCAGCGCGCGACCCGCGACTGCGCTAAGCTGGATCCTCGCGCCGCCGCGCGGACCCCGACCCGCCCGAACCGCAGAGAGGATGTGACATGAGCCCCAAGGAGACCGGCGAGAAGCTGATCGCGTCGAACAAGAAGGCTCGGCACGAGTACCACATCCTCGACACCTACGAGGCGGGCATGGTGCTCACCGGCAGCGAGGTGAAGTCGCTGCGCATGGGGCGCGCGTCGCTCGTCGACGGTTACGTGTTCATCGAACGCGGCGAGGCCTGGCTCGACGCCGCGTACATCCCCGAGTACCTGAACGGCTCGTGGACCAACCACGCACCGCGCCGCAAGCGCAAGCTGCTGCTGCACCGCCAGCAGATCGACAAGCTCTACCAGAAGACCCGCGAGGGCGGCATGACGATCGTGCCGCTGCGCCTCTACTTCCTCGACGGCCGCGCCAAGGTCGAGATCGCCCTCGCGAAGGGCAAGAAGGAGTACGACAAGCGGCAGACGCTGCGCGAGCGGCAGGACACGCGCGAGGCCGAGCGGGCCATGCGCAGCCGCAACCGCCTCGGGGAGTAGCCGCTCAGGCCCCGTCGAGGGCGCGGCTCACGTCGAGCAGGATGCCGTTCTGCACGTCGTGCCAGTCGTCGGTGTCGGGCTCCGGCCACGACGACAGCTTGACGATCACCGAGTCGCTCGGCGGGTCGAGCCACAGGTTCTGCCCGTGGATGCCGATTCCGCTCACGTTGCCGCGCTCGTTGCCGGTGCACCACCACTGGCGCGTGTAGCTGCCGTTCGGGAACGCGCCGGTGAAGCCCTCGTACGTCATCGCCTCGCGCGATCCGCCCGCCATGATGCTGCGCACCCAGGCCTCGGATACGACGCGCCCGCCCGGAGCGGCGCCGCCGTCGAGCATCATGCGCCCCACGCGCGCGAGATCCCGAGCCGTGCACGAGATGCCGCCGTTCGCGAAACCGAAGCCGGTGGTGTCGACGGTGATCGTCGCGTCGCGATCGGCGTCGAGCTTCGACCACAGGTGCACCGAGAGCGCCTCGCTGTAGCGCAGACCGGTGACGCGCTCGACGATCCACGCGAGCACGTCGGTGTCGGCCGAGCAGTACTGGAACTCGCCGACCGCGCCGTCGCCGCGCAGGGTCGTGAGGAACTCGTAGGTGTCGGCGGGGTCGCCCTCCCGGCGCGACCGCCAGCCCGCCGAGCGGTCGTGGGTCTGCACCTCGGAGCCGGGATCGACGTAGTCCTCGCTGTAGTCGATCGAGACCTCCATGTCGAGCACCTGCTGCACCGTGACCCGCGGGGCCGCGGCGTCGGCGGGTCCGTCGTAGACCGACCCGGCGAGCTCGGGCACATAGGCCGTCACCGGACGGGAGGGGTCGAGGCGGCCGCCGTCGACGAGCGCTCCGACCACGATGCCGCACAGCGACTTCGAGACGCTCATCAGCAGGTGGAGGTCGTCGGCGGCGAAGCCGGACCGGTAGTACTCGGCCAGCACCCGGTCGCCGCGCAGCACGAGGAAGGCGTCGGTGAAGCTCTGCTCGAGCCGCTGCTGCAGGTCCGGGAGCCGCGAGGCGAGCGCGTCGAGGCGCGCGACGGCCTCGACGGGGGCGGCGGGCGAGCGGCGCGAGATCGTGGCGGACGGCAGGATCTCGCCCAGGTGGGAGAAGGCCCAGCGGTTCTGCGGGGCCTCCTGCCAGCCGTCGAGATCCGGTTGGCCCGGCGCGGCCCCGGGGTAGCGCCCCGGGTGCGGCCCGGTCGGCGATCCGTGCCTGCTCGCCCGCCGCTCGCTCACGCCTCGACCTGGGCGCGGATGCGGCGCTTCGCGAGCACCGTGTAGATCACGATCGAGACCAGCATGCCGACCGGCACCGACAGGTCGATGTAGCCGATCGCCACCCCCAGCGGCCCGGTCCACACGTCGGTCGAGAGGAAGAGCGCGGTCGCGACGCCGCCCGCCACCACCGAGACGAGACCCGAGATGCTGAAACCGCCGTGGTACCAGAACTTCGCACCGCGACGCTCGTCGAACAGGTCGATGCCGTCGTAGCGATTGCGGCGCAGCACGATGTCGGCGACGTAGACGGCCATCGTGGGCGCCGAGATGATGAGCAGGAACTGCAGCATGAGGTTGATCGCGTCGATCAGGTTGGTCGACATCACGAGGAAGAGCGTGAACGCCGTGCCGAGCACGCCGATGAGGATCGCCGAGGGGATGCGGCGGATCGGCACGCCGATCGACTGGAACGCCATGCTGGCGGTGTAGGTCGTCATGCCGTTGAGGGCGACGGTGTTGACGATGACGCCGATCACGAAGACGGGGCCGAGCCATGCGGGCAGCATGTCGAGCAGGGCGTACTCGATGCCGAACTCGAGGGCGTCGGCCGAGACGACGCTGCCGAGCAGGGCGCCCACGATGGTGAAGAACGCGCAGGGGATCGCGCCGCCGAGGGCGGTGGCGACGATGATGTGCGAGGGCTTCGCGTCACGGGGGAGGTAGCGGGCCATGTCGGCGCTGTTGGAGAAGGAGAGCGGGCTCGAGGCGAGTATCGCGAAGGCGATGGTGAGGCTCGACCAGAGGGCGACGCCCTGGAGCGGTTCGGGCTGCGTGAAGTTCCAGTCGACGGTGGGCAGGATGAAGCCGGTGACGACGAGGAAGATGAGCAGCAGCACGGCGGTCAGGGCCGTGTAGGCCTTGAGGATCAGCGCGTGCCCGTAGACGGCGACGAGCACGGTGACGATCGAGACGACGACGGTGACGATCACGAGGCCGACGGTCTTGTCCTCGACGCCCATGCGGGTGAGCAGCTCGGCGCCCATGAACGAGGAGGCGACCCAGTTGAGGGCGAGGAAGACGCCCGAGATGAACCAGCCGTAGAAGGCGATGACGATCTTGTTGCCGCGGAAGCCGTAGATGGCGCGCTGGATCACGGATCCCGATGTGCCGGCCGCGGGGCCGCTGATCGCGACGATGCCGGGGAACACCCAGAGCAGGGAGACGACGAGGATCACGAGGATCGCCTGCCAGATCTCGAGGCCGAGCACCGCCGTGAACGACGCGCCGATGGTGAAGTTGAGGACGCTCACCATGGTGGCGGCCCAGACCGAGAAGAGGTCGCGGGGCCTGCCGTGGCGCTCGGTCTCGCCGACGAGCTCGATGCCGCGCGTCTCGGGGTGCGTGGCGACGTCGACGAATTCCTGCTGGGAATCGGAGGGGGTGTGTGCGGTCACGGTGGTTGGTTCCTCTCGGCGGAGCCCTGAGCATCGTCGCCGGGGTGACACACGAAGCAGCGTTGCTATTGGTCATGAGGCCAATGGGCTCTATTGGTCATTAATCCAATAGGATGAGGGCCATGGTGTCAAGCGAGGGTCCGTCGCGGGTGCGCAAGCAGCCCGAGGAGCGGCGCGCCGAGATCATCGCCGAGGCGGCGCGGATCGCCCTCGAGGACGGGCTGGAGCGCATCACGCTGCGCGCGGTCGCCGACGCCCTCGGGGTGCGACCCGGCCTGATCAGCCACTACTTCCCCGCCGCCGAGGATCTCGTGATCGCCGCGTTCCTCGTCGCGGTGACGGGGGAGCGCGAGCGCCTCCAGTCGGGGGAGGGCGACCCGTTCGAGCGCATGGCCGTCTTCGTGCGCCGCGTGCAGTTCGAATCGGTCGACCTCTCGCGGCTCTGGCTCAACGCCCGGCACCTCGCCCGGTTCACGCCCGCCCTCGCCGACGCCATCGAGGAGCAGGAGGCCCTCGACCGCGACCGGCTGATGTCGCTCATCGAGGAGGGGCGGGATGCCGGTGCGTTCAGGGTCGAGGATCCGCTCGAGGCCTGCGTGCGCATATTCATGGCCGTCGACGGCCTCGGCGCCTACGCGAACAACGTCGGCGACTTCGAGCCCGAGTCGTACGTGCACTTCGTCGCCGATGTCTGCGAGTGGGCGCTCGGGATCGAACCGGGGCGGCTGCGGGAGCGCGTGCTGGGCTCCTGAGCTCCAGCCGCTATTGGCCTGACGACCCATCGGTGGTATTCTGTAAGGCCGGGATGATCCCGGATTGACAATTCCACAGCGCGTGATGCGAACGTCCCCAAGCCGCACCCTCGGGTGCACGCGCCGAGCAGGCGCACGCACGGGGCCGATCGGTTTCGACACGTCGATTTGAGACTGTGAGAAGCGAGCCGAGGACGCGGAGTTATCTCGTTAACGCCCTTCGCAAACCATAGGTGCCAACGCTAAGCGCACCGACTTCGCTCTCGCTGCCTAAGCACGAGACCGAGTCCGTCAGGTCGGGTGGGCCTCCGCCCCGGTTTCCTGGCGTCATCTAGGGGGCTTTGCTGGTGCGTCGTGTCTCAGGGCGCATCGGGACTTTCACTGAGGCTGGGCCTGTCGTTCTAGGTGTTCGTGATAAAGAACGGGGCCGAGTAGAACGTTTTCACGAACTACGCTCGTAGAAGGCACGGAATCGTCGAAGTGGACCGGGGTTCGATTCCCCGCGGCTCCACCAGAGCGTTCGCATCACGCGCCGTGAGAATGTCGGCGCGGCCGCCCGCTACCGGGCTCGGTCGCGCCGGGCCCGGCTGACGTGGCTGCGCGCGTGGGCGGCGGCCGACTCCAGATCCTCGAAGAGGTGATTCTGGTGACGCAGCGACGAGATCACCCCGACCCGTTCGGCGATGCCGTGCTGATCGGGGCGGATGCCCTTGATCAGCACCGTGATCCCGCGGCGCTCGAGCGAGGCGATCAGCTCCGAGATGACCTGGGCGCCGGTGGCGTCGAGCAGCTGCAGCTGCGACATGCGCAGCACGACGACCTCCACCTCCTGCAGACGCGAGACCCGCTCCAGGGTGCGCTCGGCGGCCCCGAAGAAGAGCGCCCCCTCCAGCCGCAGCACCGCGATCCGCTCGTCACCCGGCTGCGCCGCACCCGGCAGCTCCTCCCGGTGCACGCCGCTCGTGCGGGCCAGCTGCCGCAGCGCGAAGAATCCGGCGACGAGCAGGCCGATGAGCACCGCGTAGATGAGGTCGACGCTGACCGTCACCACCGCGGTCAGGCAGAACACCACCGCGTCGGCCCGCGACGCCCGCAGGATCGTGCGCACGGTTCGCGGAGCGATCATGCGGCACGCCGTGACCATGAGCACACCCGCCAGCGCCGCCAACGGGATGCGGGATACGACGGCCGACCCCACGAGCACGACGACGAGCAGCAGCAGACCGTGCGTGATCGCGGCGACGCGCGTGCACGCGCCTGCCCGTACCCCGACGGCGGTGCGGGCGATGGCGCCGGTCGCGGGCATGCCGCCGAAGAGGCCGGCCGCGATCGACGCGAGCCCCTGGCCGACGAGTTCGCGGTCGGCGTCGTACGGGCCGGTGTCGGCCATCGTCGCCGCGACGCGGGCGGAGAGCAGCGACTCGATCGCGGCCAGCGCGGCCACGGCGAACGCGGGCCCGACGAGCGCGGAGACCGTCGCGGGATCGAACGCCGGCAGGCTCGGTGCCGGCAGGCCCGCGGGCAGCGCGCCGATCGTCTCGACCGGCAGCCCGAACAGCGCCGCGACCATCGCGGCGATCGCGATCGCGAGCAGGGATCCCGGGAAGCGGGGGTGGACTCGCATCGACACGAGCATCACACCGACGACGATCGCGACGAGCAGCAGCGACGAGCCGACCTCGGGCCAGCTCGCGGCCATCAGGCTCTGCGCGGCGGCGACCGCGGCGTTCGTGCTCTCGGGGGCGCCGGCGCCCGTGGCGGTCGGCACCTGCTGCAGGAAGATGATGACCGCGATGCCGAGGGTGAACCCCTCGATGACCGGCCAGGGGATGTACGAGACCGTGCGCCCGAGGCGCAGTGCGCCCGCGGCGAGCACGATGAGCCCGGCCATGAGGCAGACGAGGGCGAGCGCCCCGGCGCCGTGGGCGGCGATGATCGGCGCCAGCACGACGACCATGGCCCCCGTGGGCCCGGAGACCTGCACGTTCGAGCCGCCGAACACCGCGGCGACGATCCCAGCGATGATCGCGGTGACCAGCCCGCTCTCGGCGCCCGCGCCGGAGCTCACGCCGAACGCGAGGGCGAGCGGCAGCGCGACGATGCCGACGGTGATGCCCGCGAGCAGGTCGGTGCGCCAGGACCGGCGGGCTTCGCGGTAGTCGTCCGGCGACGGCAGCAGGGAGAGCGCGGCCGAGCGGAGGCGCCCGATCGGCGCGCTCATCGCGTGGCGCCGACGGGGGCCGGATCCGCCTCCGGTATCGCCGGGAGCCCGTTCTGCTCGACGAGCTGGCGCTGGGTGGTCTCGAGGATCTCGCCGAGCAGCGTGCGCGCCACCCGCAGTAGATCGGCGACCTGAGGGTAGGCGAGGCGGTAGTAGACGAGGCTGCCGCGGCGCTCGGATACGACGAGACGGTTTCTGCGCAGCACCGCCAGATGCTGCGAGACGTGCGAGGCCTCCAGCTCGGTCGCGGCGAGCAGTTCGGACACCGAGACCTCGGGGGCTGCAGACAGCACCTCGAGGATGCGGATGCGGATCGGGTGCGCGAGGCCCTTGAACAGGCCGGCCTTCACCTCGTAGAGCGGTCGGTTCGGGTCGCTCAGCATTCGTCACCCTCCCGGTGCTGCCGTTTCGCACCACAATATGATGGATTTATCATATCGCAATTTTAAGCCGATCCGATGCCGGCTCCGCCCCCGACCCCGATGCCGGCCCCGCGAGCACAGTCTGGACAGCGGCTCGATACCGTGATTGACTGCCATATAGATGTGGCCTTTGTGTGGGGCGGACGGGTGCTGCGGCGCCGGGTCGCGGCCTTCGCCGGCCGCTCCGGGTTCTCCTGGCACCGCCGGCATCTGCCTCGGTCTCGCCGGCCTCGGGTTCTTCCTCTTCGGGGCGCTCAACTTCTTCACGCACATCGGCCTCATCATCAACACGATGGGGTGAGCACAGCTGGGTTTCGCGGAAGCACGTGGTGGGTTCGTGCGCGGCGTCGCCGCTGCGGGCGCGGCGGCCGTCTTATTCGCGGCGATCTTCTACCTTTCGGGCGCGGTCGACGTGGATGCCGACGTGATGTTCGGCACCAGGATCCTGATTACCTGCGCCTGCTATGCGTTCGCGCTCGCGCACCCGGCCGCGCGACGTCTCCTCCGCGACTACTGGACAGCGCTGCGGAGCCTGCGCTGGGGGATGCTGCTGCTGCCGGTGCTGTGCGCGCTGGTCGGAGCCCAGCTGTGGCTGTTCTCCTGGGCACCGCTGCACGGCCATGCCCTCGACGCGTCGCTCGGGTTTCTGCTGCTGCCACTCGGCATCGTGCTCGGCAGCAAGCTCCTCCTGCGGGCCGAGGTCACGCGGATCCAGTGCGCCGCGGTCGGCGCGGCTGCCGTAGCGGTCGGGCTGAAACTCGCATTGACACCGGAGGTGTCATGGGTGACGGCCGCGATCTGTCTCGGCTACCCGGCCTATTTCGTGTTGCGCCGCAGATACGGTCTCGACAATCCGGCCGCGTTCGGCGTCGAGGTCGCCATCATCGCTCCGGTCGCGATCCTGCTGATGCGGTTCGGCGGGCCGTTTCCGGACGGTGCCACCGAGCGGTTCGCGCTGATCGGGGTCGGGATCGCCGGGGCGACGGCCATGTTCGCGTACCTCGCTGCCGCGCAGCGCCTACCGCTCCCGGTATTCGGAGTGCTCGGATATCTGGAGCCGGTGCTTCTCGTGGTGGTTGCGCTGCTGCTCGGCGAGCGGCTGCACGGAAGCGACCTGCTCACCTACGGCCTGCTCGCGGTCGCACTCGGCCTGCTCGCGGTCGAAGGGTTCCGGAATGCCAGATCCCCGGTCGGCGTGCGGGACGATCCCGCTGTGCGAGCAGGTACTCGTCCGCGCCCCCTCCGCCGCTGACGCTGATGTGCACCGGGCTCTCGGGATAAGACGCACACGATCGCGAACTCGGCCCCACCCTTTCGCGCACAGCGGGCCCGGATCCTCCTCGAGGGGCTGCGCGGAACGCGCAGGATCCGTATGATGGGTAGCCGTCGCCCCGCTCCTGCGGAGCGGCGAAGGTGTGCCGGGAAGTCTGGTCGGCGAATAACGACGAACGAACCAGAAATCGGAAGGCTGCATCGAATGAGTGCTGCGTATCTCACCCGAGGCGACCCGCTTCCCGGCGCCGACGCGCCCCCGGCGCCCCGAGGCGTCGAATGCCCCCGAGGCCTGTTCTGGGGGGTCGACCTCACCGAGTGCACCACCCGCAGACAGGCGCGTCGAGCGTGGCATGAGGCGGTGCTCTCGCTCAAGTCAGAGCTCGATGCGCACCCGGAGATCCGCCGCGTCTGCATCGCTTGCGCACGACCCCGACACTTCCCGCACTCGATGCTCGTCGGGCTCCCCGAGGGGCTCGCCCTCAAACTGCACAACGACCTCGAACGCGATCGGGGTCGATATCTCAACACGCTCGTGCTCGACGTCACGGGGTGCGATGATCCCGCGCTCCTGCGCGAACGCCTCTGGGAGGCGCTCTGCACGAAGGCCGCATGGAGCGACCTCACCCTGACCTGGGAGCAGGTCGCGGAGAGCAACGTCCACGAGGCCTGGACCCTCGCCGCGCTCTGAGCGCTCCGACAGCTCCGCCCTCGCTCCTCGACCGCTCCGACCCACGTGGAAGGCCCTCCGCCTTCCGTACCTCATCCCGCACGGAGAACCCATGACAGAGTCCAGTGAGCGCGCCACGCGCTCGTTCCCCCGCTACGGCTCCTTCGCGGAAGCCGGCCGCATCGCCGAGCTCCTGCGCCGGGAGACCGTCGGCGGCATCCTGCTCGTGGCGGCCGCGGCCGCGGCGATCATCTGGGCGAACACGCCCGCCGCCGACGCCTACTTCGCGATCCGCGACTTCGAGATCGGCTACGAGCCCTGGCATCTGAGGCTCAGCCTTGGCGCCTGGGCCGCCGACGGACTGCTCGCGATCTTCTTCTTCCTCGTCGGGCTCGAACTCAAACGCGAGTTCGTCGCGGGCGACCTGCGCCGGTTCGGCACAGCCGTGGTTCCGATCGCGGCCGCGGCCGGAGGAGTGGCGGTGCCCGCCATCCTCTACGCTCTCTTCGTACGCGGCGAGGCCGGCCTGAGCCAGGGATGGGCGATCCCTACGGCGACCGACATCGCATTCGCGGTGGCGGTGCTCGCGATCATCGGCTCGAATCTCCCGAGTGCGCTGCGTATCTTCCTGCTGACGCTCGCCGTGGTCGACGACCTCATCGCCATCAGCATCATCGCGATCTTCTACACCGATCACATCGAGCTCATCCCGCTCGGCGTCGCCCTCGCGGTGATCCTGGTCTACGGGTTCATCGCCCAGCGGTACCGAGGCTTCTTCGGCATGCGTCCATTCGCCGCCTGGGCGATCCTCCTCCCCATCGGGGTCGTCGCCTGGGGTTTCATGCACGCCTCGGGCATCCACGCCACCATCGCGGGCGTACTGCTCGGGTTCACGATTCCGGTTCGCCACAAGCCGGACGCGGGCGACGCGCTCCAAGAGAAGCACGGTCTCGCCGAGGAGTTCGAGCACCGCTTCCGGCCGCTCTCCGCAGGGATCGCCGTGCCGATCTTCGCGTTCTTCGCCGCGGGAGTGTCGGTCGGCGGATGGGAAGGCGTGCAGCGCGCGTTCGCACACCCCGTGACTCTGGCGATCATCGTCGCCCTCGTGCTCGGCAAACCGCTCGGGATCGTGCTCACGACCTGGACACTCTCGAAGGTCGCGCGCATCAGGCTCGATCCGGAGCTGCGGTGGATCGACATCGTGGGGGTCGGCCTGCTCGCGGGCATCGGGTTCACGGTGTCGCTGCTCGTCGCAGAGCTCAGCTTCGAGGCCGGGTCGCCCGAGCATGACTACGCCAAGGTCGCGATCCTCGCCGCGTCCGTGGGCGCAGCGCTGCTCGCCGCCGTGCTGCTCGGCGTCCGCAACCGCGGATACGGCAAGATCCTCGAGCGGGAGCGGATCGACCTCGACGGCGACGGGATCCCCGACGTGTACCAGCAGGAGCGGCGCGACGAGTGGTTCAAATCGGCACCCGGGCAGGGCGGCCGCTGAGCGCTGGTCGTGGCCCCGCGCAGCTGCCGGAGCCGCACATGGTGCGCCGCGAACGATGCATCAGCGCTCGGTCGGTCGGTATCCGAGCGGCATGTGGGAGACGGGGTCGAGGCCGCTCAAGGTCGCCCAGCCGTCGGCGAGAAGCGCAGCGTCGCTTCCCGGCTCGGGGCGGTTCGGCAGATCCTCCACCGCGAGGCGCACGTAGTCGTCGTCCTGCTCGGTCAGCGTGGTATGCACGATCCCGAACGGGGCGAGGGACGCTTCGACGATGCCCCGGTTCTCGACGGCGTTCGGAACGTTGAGGTTGACGACGGTGCCCCGGGGGCGGCCGAGCAAGAAGGGCAGCACGCCCATCGCCACGTCGGCCGCGGCGTCCCAGTGGTACCTCGTCGGGTGCAGACCGACGTCGAGCGACACCGCCGCCCCCCACGCCCCGTTCAGGCCGCCGGTGAGCGCCGCGCCCACCGTGCCGGAGTGGAGAACGGCCCGGCCGACGTTCGCACCGTGATTGATCCCCGAGAGCACGAGGTCTGCGGGTTCTCCGAACGCCCCGCGCGCGGCGATGAGCGCGACCAACCCCGGCCCGCCCCTCACGGCATACGCGGGAGTCCCCTCCAGCTCGGGAAGCTCGCGCCGCTCGATCGCGATGCGACCATCCTCCTCCGCGGCCATGATCGAGGCGCTCGCCCCGCTCGACTGCCGTATCGGCGCCGCCACCACGATGTCGAGGCCGGCTCCGCGCGCGGCGCGGGCGAGGGCGGCGAGGCCGGGGGCGTCGATGCCGTCGTCGTTGGTGATCAGTGTTCGAGTCATGCGGAGCCCTCCCGCCCGTCGCCGGTGCCGGACTCGCCGGCCTCCCCGGGGTCTGCGAGCGCGGCGAGCTCGTCCGGACTGACGCTCCCGTGCTGCGCCGGTCCGCCGTCCCTCTCCTGCGCGACGTCGAGCGCGCGCACGATCACCGCCTCCCTGAGCCGCGCGATCGTCGCGGCGTCCCCGGTGCCCATTTTCGAATGGGTTTTGTCATGCGGCATNTCCCCGGGGTCTGCGAGCGCGGCGAGCTCGTCCGGACTGACGCTCCCGTGCTGCGCCGGTCCGCCGTCCCTCTCCTGCGCGACGTCGAGCGCGCGCACGATCACCGCCTCCCTGAGCCGCGCGATCGTCGCGGCGTCCCCGGTGCCCAGTCCATGGCGGGTGACGTTGAGCGCGCCCGCCGCAGCCCCGGTGACGACGGCCTCCCGGGCGGTCTCGCCGTCGGCGATCCCCGCTGCGATCCCGGCGGTGAGGGAATCGCCGGCGCCCCGGGTCTCGGCCGCCTCCATGCGCGGGCTCTCGACCTCGACGAACCCATCGTCGTCGAGCAGCAGCAGGGGATCGCTCGAACGGGTCACCACCACGACGGCCGCACCGCGCTCGCGCAGTTCGAGCATGGCCGACTGGATGCTCTCGGCGGATGCGTCGTCGACGCGTCCATCGTCGAGCAGCTCCTCGTGGCTCACCTTCAGCACGTCGACCCCGCCCGCGAGCGCAGCGTCGAGGCGCGCGCCGGCCAGATCGACGATGACGCGGGCTCCTCCCGCGCGCAGATCGGAGGCCAGGCGCCGATAGGTGTCGACGGGTACGGCCGCTTCACCGGCAGGGCCGCTGAGGATCGCGAGACCGGCGCCGAGCCCCTCGCGCAGGGTCGCCCCGTAGAGCTCGTCGAGATCGTGGCGCGCGAGGGGTTCGCCCTCCGTCTCGGCGATCACGCGGCGTTCGCCCCCGCGGCGATCGTGCACGTAGGCCGAGGCCTTGCCCGGGCGGTCGATGCTCGAGACCGAGAACCCCTCATCCTCGAGCAGATGCCGCAGCACCGGCCCGAGTTCTCCGGTCAGCGTGCAGCACATCCTCACGCGCACCCCCAGCCTCCGCAGCATCCGCGCCTGCCACACCCCCTGACCGCCCGCGTGGAGATGGATCTCCGGCTCGTCGCCGTGCTCCTCGATCGTGACGGTGACGGTCGGGGACGGTGCGAAGATCGTGACCTCTCTCATGGGCGGCAGCGTATGGCACAGGGGTGCGGGGCGGAACCCCTTGCAGAGGCGTCGTCGGGCGGGGTATGGCCGCCGGAGACGCCCGTCGGCTGCGCCGTCAGCTCTCGAACCCGCGACGCGCGACGATCAGAGCGGTTCCCAGCCCGACCAGCAGCAGTGTCGCTGCGAGGGCCGACGGGTACTGAGCCGGAGGAACGCCGGTGGCCGCGAGGGCGCCGTACCCGGGCGACCGATCACGGGTCGCGCCGGCGTCGACCGGATCGCCGCCGCCGCTCGTGGACCGGATCGCGACGGCGAGGGTCGAGGCCCCGCCGTGCGATCCGTCGGGGAGGGTGAGCGTCGCGGTGATCGAGTCGACGCCTTCGGCCGAATCGGCCGGGATCGTGCCCGTGAGGACGACCGTGCCGTCGTGCGCCACGGTCGCGTCGGCGATCCCGGCCTGCAGCGACCGCAGTGCGACGTGCACCCGTGATCCGGCCGGCAGCTTCGCGGCGCTCACGGTGATGTTCGCCCCGGGCTCGAGTACGCTGCCGTCGGCCAGTATGGCCCGCTCCGACGTGAACGACGGCTCGAACGCATAGGGGGTCGCCGCCGCGGTCTCCGAGAAGGCGCCGGGGCCCGCGCGGTCGACGGCCGCGACTCGGTACTCGTAGACGCCGCCGTTGCGGAGGCCGGTCAGGGTCGTGCGGGTGCCGACGCCGATCGAGCGCTCCGCTTCCCACGGTCCCCCGTCGATACGCTGCTCGACGACGTAGCCGACGATGGCCTCGCCTCCGCTCGGAGGTGCGCTCCAGGTCAGCGTCGCCTCGCCGTCCCCGGGAAGGGCGCGAAGCCCCGTCGGGGCGGTCGGAGCGGCGGCGGCGATGTCGACGGTCACCGATGACACGACCGCGACGCCCATGACCGTCGCCGCGGCGGTGAGTCGGCGGGGGCCGACCCCTGCGGGAACGAGCGATCCCGCGTCGATCAGGTCTCCCGCAGCATCGCTCGTCCACGCAACGGGGCTCCCCAGATCCGACCCGCCGGGATCGAGCACACGTATCCCGGCCAGCGGCAGCGGGACGCCGACGCGGCCGATCGTCGGGATCGCCGACGTGTCGACGCTCGCCGGGGTCGCGGCGAAGATCGTCGTGTGCTCGCTGACCGGGGTGGTCGCATCGAACCACGCCCCGGTGCCGTCGCCCCGGGTATTCCACAGCGAGCCGGCAGGGGGAGGGGGAACGGCCCGGTGGCCGCTCGCGAAGTCGGCCGCGAAGAGGCGGTGCGAAGCGTCGCCGCCTCGGCCCTGACCGTCGAAGTCGACGCGGTAGGAGCGCCCCAGCACGTCGACGTCGACGTGTTCCGCCGCGAGGGCGATCGCTCCCCGGTTCTCGATCTGACCGGCGCCCTGGATCCTCGCCCCCTCTGCGGGGTCGCCCGCCCCGCCGAGGATGCGCCCGGTCGGCGAGACGGTCATCTCGGCGTTCGGGGCGTCGCTGTCGGCGATCTGCACGAAGCCGGACGGCAGGAAGAGGTCTCCGTCGATCCTCACCCTGCCGAATTCCGCCGACAGATCGTCCCTCGCGTCTGCGCCGATGGCGGTGCGGCCGGTTCCGATCGCGGTGACCGTGGCCCCGGGGCCGATGGTCACGTCGGCCCCCGGGCGCTCGGTCGAGTACCTCGTACTGCCGATCCCCGCGGCCTGATACCCGCCCGTGGCGACGAGCTCGCCCCCGGAGACGACGACAGGCCCTCCGGCTCCGCCGTCGTAGCCGCCTCCGATCGCGGCGCCGAAGTCGCCGCCCTGCGCGGTCACCCGGCCTCCGGCGATGGTGACCGGGCCCGGCGAGCTCCAGTTGCCGCCGCCGATCCCGGCTCCGCTGTACCCTCCAATCGCGGTGACCTCACCGCCGGAGACGGTGGTCGGCCCGGACGCGGAGGTCTGGTTGCTGCCGTTGCCGATGCCGGCGCTCTGATAGGCCCCTTCGGCGTGCACCTGTCCGCCCGTCACGACGAGCGTTCCACCGGCTTCGCGGTACGCCCCTCCGATGCCGGCTCCGGTCGGCCCCGTATAGGGGTCTCCGCTCGCCCTCGCCACCGCGACCACCCGACCCCCGTCGACCCTCAGGACGGCGCCCGTCGTCTGGATGCCCGGCCCGCCCGCCGCCCCGGCCCGGCTCTCCAGAGTGCCGCCCGTTCCGCTGTCGGTGATGGTCAGCTCCGTGCCCGGGGCGAGACGGATCCCGGCGGCCTCGAGCCGGTGGCCGGCGAGGTCGAGCGTCACGCTCGGCACCATCACCTCGAGCGGGTCGGGGCCGGTGCTCAGATCGTCGCCGAGCGCGATCAGCGCCGGGGAGCCGCAGGTCAGGAGGCATTCGCGCAGGTCGGCCGCGTCGTCTCCGGGAGCGGCGAGGGCGGGTGCAGCGGGTGCGACGAGCAGCAGCGCGATGGCGCCGACCGCGGAGCGGCGGAGCAGGGCGGAAAGCGACATGAACGGGGCTCCTCGGCGGTGCGGGTGAGATTAAGTGGGGAACAATGTCCAGATAGTAGTCTTCGCTGCCCGCTTTCGCAATCGCGGTCCATATACTCGGATCATGGTTGACGGAAGCGCGCGCCGCCGCGCCGAGCGCGTGGAAGTGAGGCGCAGCCGAGAGCGCATCCTCGCCGCCGTCGAGCGCCTCTGCGAGCGCGGCACCGCAGAGCTGACGATGAGCGCTGTGGCCCGCGAGGCAGGGGTCGGGAACGCCACGCTCTACCGCCGATTCCCGGACCTCCGCGCGCTGCTCACCGCGCTCCACGAGCAGCTCATGACCCAGTTCGACACGATCGCGCTCGAGATCGCGAAACAGCCGAGCGGGTGGGATGCGGTCATCACCGCGATCTCCGGGATCGCGCGCACGCTCATCGAGCACCCGGCCATGCCGCACGTCTACCGGCGCCTCGCGCAGCTCGACCCGGAGTTCAGCCTGGGCGCGCAGTGGGATGAGCCGCTCGCCGCCGTGGTGGCGGTCGCCCAGGGCGAGGGGTCGCTCCGCGCCGACGTCGACGGCAACGACATCGCCATCGCAGCCTTCCGTCTGGGAGAGTTCGCGCACCACCCCGAACCCGAGCGCAGCGCGCTCGTCGCCCGGCAGCTGGCCATCACCATCGACGGGCTGCGCGCCGCCGCCGCGGTGACGCCCGTTCCGGGCCGGAGCATCGGGCGCGAGGCGATCGACCAGCTCATCCGGCTGGAGGGCGAGTCCGCCACCCGCTAGGCCGGCACCCGCCTGCGCCTGCGCCTGCGCCTGCGCCTGCACCTGCGCCTGCACCTGCGCCTGCGCCTGCGCCTGCGCCTGCACCTGCACCTGCACCTGCACCTGCACCTGCACCTGCACCCGCCCGCACCCTTCCCGGCGAAAGGCGAGTTTCGCATGAGGGTGCCGGTGCGGAGATGCGAAACCCGCCTCTCGGCGAAGGGGACGCGAGTAGGCTGAGTGGTCATGAAGCGGGTCGTGGTCGTGGTGCTCGAGGGGGCGAAGCCCCTCGACGTCGGCATCCCCGCCCAGGTGTTCACGACACGGGCGAGCATGCCCTACTCGGTCGACGTCTGCGGGGTGCAGCCCGGCCTGATCGCGGGCGGCGACGGTCTCTCGTACCACGTCGAGCACGGGATCGAAGCGCTCGACACCGCCGATCTCATCTTCGTGCCCGGCTACCGGCACCCCGACCGCGAACCCCCGCCCGCCGCGCTCACCGAGGCGCTGCGGGCCGCCCACGCGCGGGGCGCGAGGCTCGCGGCCATCTCGACCGGGGCGTTCGCGCTCGCCGCCACCGGGCTGCTCGACGGCAAGCGTGCCACGACTCACTGGCACTACTCGCGGATCCTCGCCGAGCGTTTCCCCGAGGTGCGGGTCGACGAGCGCGTGCTCTTCGTGGACGAGGGCTCGGTGCTCACCTCGGCGGGCGCCGCGTCGGGAATCGATCTCTGCCTGCACATCCTGCGCAAGGAGGCCGGCATGGCGGTGGCGAACCACGCCGCGCGGCGGCTCGTGGCGGCCCCCTATCGCAGCGGGGGGCAGGCGCAGTACGTGCCGCAGAGCGTGCCCGAGACGCACGGGGAGCGATTCACCCAGACCCGCGAGTGGGCGCTGCGGCGCCTGCACGAGCCCCTCGATATCCCACGCCTCGCGGCCCACGCGCGCGTCTCGGAGCGTACCCTCTCGCGGCGCTTCCGCGACGAGACCGGGTACACGCCCATGCAGTGGATCATGCGCGCCCGTATCGATCGCGCGCGCGAGCTGCTCGAGGAGACCGACCTCGCCGTCGAAGAGATCTCGTCGACCGTGGGCCTCGGCACGGCGACCAATCTTCGCCGGCACTTCCGCGCCGTGCTCGGCACGACGCCGAGCGACTACCGCCGCACCTTCTTCCGCACCTCCTGATCGCGCGCGGAGCGCGCGAAAGCGAACACCCGACCAACTTGGCGAGATCCGTTCGAAGGCTGGCATTCAGGCCACTGGACGCGGTGCGAAAATCGCGGCACTCTGGTGAGAGGCAATCCGAGAGAAACGCTCGAGAGAAACGCTGCTGAAGGAGAAAGTGAAACCATGACCGCTCGTGTGGCTATCAACGGCTTCGGACGTATCGGACGAGGAGTGCTGCGCGCAATCCTCAAACAGCAGAGCGACATCGAAGTCGTCGCGGTCAACGACCTCACCGACGGTGAGATGCTGGCGCACCTGCTCGAGTGGGACAGCGTCTACGGCCGCCTGAAGCGCGACATCTCGTTCGAGGACGGCGAGCTGATCGTCGACGACCGCCGCATCAAGGTGTTCGCCGAGTCAGACCCCGCCAAGCTGCCCTGGGGTGATCTCGGCGTCGACGTCGTGCTCGAGTCGACCGGCCGCTTCACCAAGGCTGAAGACGCCCGCAAGCACATCGAGGCCGGGGCCAAGCGCGTGCTCGTGAGCGCCCCCGCCACCGGTGCGGATCTCACCGTCGTGGTCGGCGTGAACGACGACCTCTACGACCCCGAGAAGCACCAGATCATCTCGAACGCGTCGTGCACGACCAACGCCTTCGCGCCGCTCGCGCAGGTGCTCGACGACCTCGCCGGCATCACCCAGGGCTTCATGACCACGGTCCACGCCTACACGCAGGACCAGAACCTCATCGACGGCCCGCACAAGGACCGTCGCCGCGCCCGCGCCGCCGCCCTCAACATCGTGCCCACCTCGACCGGAGCGGCGAAGGCGATCGGCCTCGTGCTGCCCCAGCTCGACGGCAAGCTCTCGGGCACGTCGATGCGCGTGCCGGTGCCCGTCGGCTCGATCGTCGAGCTGAACGCCGCCGTCTCGCGCGAGGTGACGCGCGAAGAGGTGCTCGAGGCCTACCGCAGGGCCGCGGCCGACGGCCCGCTTCAGCACGTCTTCGAGTACTCCGACGAGCCCCTCGTCTCATCGGACATCGTGGGCAACGCCCACTCATCGATCTTCGACTCCGAGCTCACCGAGGTGCAGGGCAAGCACGTCAAGGTCACCAGCTGGTACGACAACGAGTGGGGCTTCTCGAACCGAGCGGCCGAGATGCTGGCCAAGCTGGCCGACTGACCCGCCCCCAAGAACCAACGAACCCCGGCGTGTGCCCGCGCCGGGGTTCGTTCTTCTCTGCGTCGCACGCGATCCACGAAGCGATACACCGGGAACCCGGGGACGTGAATCGGCAACCGGCCGGGGCGCGGAAGACGAGTCGTGCGACGCCCGGGGGCGCTACCGGCGCCGGATGCGCAGTACGAGCGCGGTGATCCCGCGCCACCCGAGCAGGAAGACGCCCAGGGTGATGGCCGCGACCAGCACGAACGCGGGAGCCGTGCCCTGCCCCGAGAGCAGCCGCAGCCCCATGCCGAGCACCAGCGTGCCGATCCATACCGGCACCCCCGAGCGCAGCAGGCTCGCCGGCCGCTTCCAGACGAGGCCCCACCCCCAGACCAGCAGCAGCCCGACGAGGAACGGCCACGCGGTCTCGAGCAGGCCGAGCAAGGTCGCCTCGCGGGCGTGGTTGCTGCGGCCGAGACCCGCGAACAGCAGCACGAGCGCCGCGTCGGCCGCGAGGGCGAGCGCCGCGAGGCCGACCGCGGGCCGGACGGTCGAATCGGGGGAGCGGTCGGTCATCGGGCGGCCCCGGGGGACGGGGATCCGGCGGCTCCGTGCTCGCGATCGATCGTCTCGATCACCGCATCGTGCAGGGCGCCGTTCGTGGCCAACGAACTGCCGTTCCACGCGCTCTCCGACCCCTCGATGTCGGTGAAGCGCCCGCCGGCCTCGCGCACGATCGGCACGTGCGCGGCGAGGTCGTACGCCTGGACGTCGAACTCGGCGACGATGTCGACGAGGCCCTCGGCGAGCAGCATGTACGACCACGAGTCGCCATAGGCGCGATCCCGCCATACGCGCTCCTGCAGGCCGAGCAGCGAGTCGAGATGACCCGCGCGGCGCCACTGATCGATGCTCTGGAAGCTGAGGGAGGCGTCGGAGAGATCGCGCACCCCGCTCACGCGGATGCGGCGCGGAGCCTCGCCCCGATCCTCGCGCCACGCGCCGCCCGAGACCTCGGCGAACCAGCGCGAGCCGAACGCGGGCATGCTCACCACGCCGGTGGTCACGACGCCGTCGACCTCGAGCGCGATGAGCGTCGCCCAGTTGGGCACGCCGCGCAGGAAGTTCGCGGTGCCGTCGATGGGGTCGATGATCCAGAGGCGGGAGCCCTTCTCCTCGCGGCCGGACTCCTCGCCGAAGAAGCCGTCGCCCGGGCGGTCGGCCTCGATGCGCTGGCGCAGCGCGCGCTCGACCGCCAGGTCGGCGTCGGTGACGTGAGTGCGATCCGGCTTCGTGTCGATGCGCAGATCGGCCGACCGGAACCGGGCCAGCGAGATCGAATCGGCGAGGTCGGCGAGTTCGAGCGCGAAGGCGAGATCGGCAGAGGGCGTGGGGAGCGGAGCGGACATCGAGCGCCTTCCGTGAACAAGCGGTGAACCGGGATCGGATACGAGAAAAGCCCCACCCTGAGGTGGAGCTTTTCTGTTCGAGTGCGCCCTCACGGGCTCGAACCGTGGACCCGCTGATTAAGAGTCAGCTGCTCTACCAACTGAGCTAAAGGCGCGTGCTGCTCGCTGAGCAACAGAGAAAATACTAACACGGACCTTTCTATGCGCTCAAATCGGGTGCCGGGAACCGCGGATCGCGGGCGTGTCGCCTGATGGACCCCGAGTTGCTCAGCGAGTGCGCGAGCGGGGCCTCCGCACGAGCAGCGCGGCCGCCACCGCGACCGCGACGACCGAGCCCGCCATCACTGCGAGCCGTGCGGTGTCTGCGTCTGCGGCGTCGACGAAGCTCAGGTCCGCCACCAGCAGCGCCACCGTGAAGCCCACACCCGCGAGCGCACCCACGCCGACGAGTTCGCGCCACCGCACCGATTCGTCGAGCTCGGCCCGGGTGAAGCGGGTGAGCAGCCACGTCGAGAGGGTGATGCCGATCGGCTTGCCCGCAACGAGACCGACCATGATGCCGAGCGCGATCGGGTCGAAGGGGAAGCGTGACTCGCCCCCGATCGCCACGCCCGCCGCGAAGAATGCGAAGACCGGCACCGCGATCCCGGTGGAGAGGGGGCGGAAGCGGCGCTCGAAGACCTCGGCGAGCTGCGTGCCGCCCGCGCCGGAGACCGGTACGAGGAAGGCGAGCAGCACCCCGACGATCGTGGCGTGGATGCCCGAGGCGTGGAAGAGAGCCCACGCGACGATCCCGATGGGTAGCAGGATCAGCCACGGCCCCCATCCCGATCGCGCGAACCACTGCGGGAAGCGTCGCACGATGAAGGCGTAGACCGTGATCGGCACGAGGCTCGCGAGCAGGGGGAGCAACTGCACCCCCGCGGTGTAGAAGACGGCGATGATGCTGATGGCGATGAGGTCGTCGACCACCGCCAGGGTGAGCAGGAACATGCGCAGAGCCGGCGGAATGCGGGGCGCGATCAGACCGAGCACGGCGACCGCGAAGGCGATGTCGGTGGCGGTCGGGATCGCCCAGCCGTGGGCCGCCGGGCTGCCGGCGGTGAACGCCACGTAGATGAGGGCCGGCACGGCGACCCCGCCGAACGCCGCCGCGACCGGCACGATCGCCGTCGAGAAGCGGCTGAGCTCGCCCGCCACGAACTCCCGTTTGAGCTCCAGCCCCACCATGAAGAAAAAGATGGCGAGCAGCCCGTCCGACGCCCACTGCCCGACGGAGAGATCGAGGTGCAGCGGCTCGGGGCCGATCCGGGTGTCCCGCAGCGCGAAGTAGCCGTCGGCGATCGGGCTGTTCGCAGCCGCGAATCCGACCACCGCGGCGACCATCACGATGACGCCGCCCACCACCTCTGCCCGCAGCAGCCTGCTGACGCGCGCCGCCTCGCGCTGATTGACCAGGCGCAGCAGGCGACGGGGCCGGGCCCGCTGGCTCGGGGCTTCGGGGGAGTGCAGCGGCTCGCTCATCTGGCGCCTTTCGGAGGGGACCTTTGCAGAAGTGTCGACCAGACTTCCCGACGCGCCGCGATCAGCGTACCGCAGGCGCGGGGCTACCGCTGCTTCTTGCGGCGCTTCCGCTCGCGCTTCTCAGCCTCGTGCTCGATGTCGTACTCCTCGTCCTGCTCCTGCATGGCGACCGTCGCGACGGCGAGCGCGAACCCCGCGAGCCAGACGCCCCAGACGAGCAGCCGGCGCCAGTCCTTGCGCATGGACTGGGTGCGACGAGCGGTGCTGAGCGCGCCCGCGGCCGCCCCGATCACACCGGGATTGGTGACGTACTTGCCGATCGACACGATTCCTCCCTTGGGTTGCGGGTGGAGATCCGCGAGCGGGATCCCGACCTGCCGTCAGCCTACTCCGTGGCCTCCGCGGCGCCGCGCGCCCTTTTCCTGACCGCCTGTTTCTGGTAGACGGGAGTCGCATGCGCCGGCCCGCCATGGGCAGCGACTCCCCGGATCTCCTCGCCCGTTTCAGAAAGGGGGATCAAGGGCGTGACCGGAAGAGGCGCCCGGGGCCGCGCGGTCGGACGCGGCGCCCCCGGGTGGGGTAATCTTGCAGTCAGGAGCCCGCACTGCGGGCGCACCACGCGGCCTCGGCGAGGCCGACCGAAGCGATAGCGAAGGAGAGGCCGGCATGGCGAAGCAGGAGACGCTGTTCGAGGAGAGCTCGCAGGGAGCGGTGAGCGCGGTGACCGCGATCGCCTTCATCCTCTCGATCGTGCTGGTGGTCGGCGGAATGGTGCTCATGAGCTTCGGCTTCAACGTCGAATTGGGCCAGGTGGTCGAGCTGTGGACCTTCGCGGGAGGTCTGGCGGCGACGTTCATCGGCTTCATGCTGCCCTTCACGCTGCTGCCCGCGATCGGCAAGTAGCGCGCCGGCCGCAGAACTGAGCGCGCCGCGCAGCAGGAATCGAGCGCCGGGAGATCCGAGAGATCTCCCGGCGCTCTCGCGTATGCGGCTTCGGTACCTCCCGCGGCGGCTAGACTGTCGCCATGGCAGAGATTGACATGAAGCCGCGAAGCCGCGACGTCACCGACGGGATCGAGAAGGCCGCCGCCCGAGGCATGCTCCGGGCGGTCGGCATGGGCGACGAAGACTGGGACAAGCCCCAGATCGCGATCGCGAGCTCCTGGAACGACGTCACCCCCTGCAACCTGAGCCTCGACCGCCTGGCTCAGGGCGCCAAAGAAGGCGTGCACGCGGGCGGCGGCTACCCGCTGCAGTTCGGCACGATCTCGGTCTCTGACGGCATCTCGATGGGGCACGAGGGCATGCACTTCTCGCTCGTCTCGCGCGAGGTCATCACCGACTCGGTCGAGACCGTGATCATGGCCGAGCGCATGGACGGCTCGGTGCTGCTCGCGGGCTGCGACAAGTCCCTGCCCGGCATGCTCATGGCCGCCGCCCGGCTCGATCTCGCGTCGGTGTTCCTGTACGCCGGATCCATCGCCCCGGGCTGGGTCAAGCTCAGCGACGGCACCGAGAAGCAGGTCACCATCATCGACGCCTTCGAGGCCGTCGGCGCCTGCAAGGCGGGCACCCTCAGCGAAGAAGACCTGAAGCGCGTCGAGTGCGCGATCGCCCCGGGCGAGGGCGCCTGCGGCGGCATGTACACCGCCAACACCATGGCCTGCGTCGCCGAGGCCCTCGGCATGAGCCTGCCGGGTTCGGCCGCGCCGCCCAGCGCCGACCGCCGGCGCGACTACTTCGCCCACCGCTCGGGCGAGGCGGTCGTCAACATGCTGCGCCAGGGCATCACCGCCCGCGACATCCTCACCCGCAAGGCCTTCGAGAACGCCATCACCGTGGCCATGGTGCTCGGCGGGTCGACCAACGCGGTGCTGCACCTGCTCGCCATCGCCCGCGAGGCCGAGGTCGAGCTGACCCTCGAAGACTTCACCCGCATCGGGGCGAAGACCCCGCACCTCGCCGACATGAAGCCCTTCGGCCAGTACGTCGCAGAAGACTTCGACCGCGTCGGCGGCATGCCCGTCATCATGAAGGCCCTGCTCGACGCGGGCCTGCTGCACGGCGACGCGCTCACCGTGACCGGCAAGACGGTCGCCGAGAATCTGGCCGACGTGACCACCGAGCTCGACGGCAAGGTGATCCGCAAGCTCGACGCCCCGCTGCACGAGAACGGCGGCCTCACGATCCTCACGGGCAGCCTCGCACCCGAGGGCGCCGTCGTGAAGACCGCGGGCTTCGACGCCGAGGTCTTCGAGGGCCCCGCCCGCGTCTTCGACCGCGAGCGCGCGGCCATGGACGCGCTCACCGAGGGGCGCATCGACAAGGGCGACGTCGTCGTGATCCGCTACGAGGGCCCCAAGGGCGGCCCCGGCATGCGCGAGATGCTCGCCATCACCGCGGCCATCAAGGGCGCGGGGCTCGGCAAGGATGTACTACTATTGACCGACGGACGATTCTCGGGCGGCACAACCGGCCTGTGCATCGGCCACATCGCACCGGAGGCGACGGACGGAGGTCCGGTAGCCCTGGTCCGCGACGGCGACCTGATTCGGGTCGATGTCGTCGCACAAACGCTCGATCTGCTGGTAGATCCCGCCGAGCTTGAGGCCCGCCGAGCAACCTGGGCCCCGCTTCCCCCGCGATACACGCGCGGTGTTCTGGCAAAGTACGCCAAGCTCGTCCGTTCGGCATCCGAGGGCGCCGTCACCGGCTGACCCGGTTCGCCGAACATGCCGTCGACGGGTTCGAACTCGGACGCCCACACAGGTGGGCGATCCCGCGTCCGGGCCCGTCGATGAGCATCACCCGCGAGCATCGGCTCCTCCTCCGCGCCAATCGCACCCACACCTCACACCAGGAAAGCAAGAGATGACCTCGGAATCGAGTGCAGTTCCCCCATCGAAACCCGCGGCGCCCCGCGGCGAGCGGATGACCGGCGCGAGGGCTGTCGTCCGCAGCCTCGAGGCCCTCGGCGTCACCGACGTCTTCGGCCTGCCCGGCGGCGCCGTGCTGCCCCTCTACGACACGCTCATGGACGCCGGCGACCTGCGTCACGTGCTCGTGCGCCACGAGCAGGGCGGCGGTCACGCCGCCGAGGGCTTCGCGGCCGCGACCGGCAAGGTCGGCGTCTGCATCGCCACCTCCGGGCCCGGCGCGACCAACCTCGTCACCGCGATCGCCGACGCCTACATGGACTCCGTGCCGCTGCTCGCGATCACCGGACAGGTGTTCTCGCACCTCATGGGCTCGGACGCGTTCCAGGAGGCCGACATCGTCGGCATCACCATGCCCATCACCAAGCACTCCTTCCTCGTGAAGCGAGCCGAGGACGTGCCCGGAGCGATCGCGGCGGCCTACCACCTCGCCTCGACCGGCCGGCCCGGCCCCGTGCTCGTCGACATCACGAAGGACGCCCAGGAGGGCGAGCTCGACTTCGAGTGGGATCCCCGCGTCGACCTCGCCGGCTACCGGCCCATCACCAAGGCCAACAGCAAGCAGATCCAGGCCGCCGCCGAGCTCATCGCGGCGTCGCAGCGACCCGTCTTCTACGTGGGCGGCGGCGTCGGCCGCGCAGGGGCCTCCGAGGAGCTGCTGCAGCTCGCCGAGCTGGTGGGCGCCCCCGTCGTGACCACGCTCATGGCGCGCGGCGTCTTCCCCGACTCGCACCCGCAGCACCTCGGCATGCCCGGCATGCACGGCACCGTCCCCGCAGTGCTCGCGCTGCAGGAGGCCGACCTGCTCATCACCCTCGGCGCGCGCTTCGACGACCGCGTGACCGGCAAGGCCGCGCTCTTCGCGCCCGAGGCGAAGGTGATCCACGCCGACATCGATCCCGCCGAGATCGGCAAGATCCGCGCCGCCGACGTGCCCATCGTGGGCGACGCCGCCGACGTCATCTCCGATCTCATCGCAGCGGTCTCGACCGCCAAGCTCAGCCGCGAGTTCGCCGACATCTCGACCTGGTGGGATCGCCTGCGCCTGCTGCAGGAGCGGTTCCCGCTCGGCTACCAGGAGACCAGCGACGGGCTGCTCTCGCCGCAGCTGGTGATCCAGCGCATCGGCGAGCTCACCGGCCCCGAGGGCATCTACGCCGCGGGCGTGGGCCAGCACCAGATGTGGGCCGCGCAGTTCATCAAGTACGAGCGCCCGAACGCCTGGCTCAATTCGGGCGGCGCCGGCACCATGGGCTACGCGGTCCCCGCGGCCATGGGTGCCAAGGTCGCCGAGCCGGATCGTGTCGTGTGGGCGATCGACGGCGACGGCTGCTTCCAGATGACCAACCAGGAGCTCGCCACCTGCGTGGTGAACGACATCCCCATCAAGGTCGCCATCATCAACAACTCGTCGCTGGGCATGGTGCGGCAGTGGCAGACCCTCATCTACGAGGGCCGCTACTCGAACACCGAGCTCAACACCGGGCACGGCTCGCCGCGCATCCCCGACTTCGTGAAGCTCGGCGACGCATACGGCTGCCTCGCGATCCGCGTGGAGCGCGAAGACCAGATCGACGACGCCATCAAGCTCGCGCTCGAGACCAACGATCGCCCCGTCGTCATCGACTTCGTGGTGAGCGCCGACGCGATGGTGTGGCCGATGGTGCGCCAGGGCACCTCCAACAGCGACATCCAGTACGCCCTCGAACACAGCCCCGAGTGGGAGGAAGAGTAACCATGAGCCGCCACGTACTCAGCCTCCTCGTGGAGGACAAGCCGGGCCTGCTGACCCGGGTCGCCGGGCTCTTCGCCCGCCGCGGCTTCAACATCGAATCGCTCGCGGTGGGCCCCACCGAGATGCGCGGCCTCTCGCGCATCACGGTCGTGGTCGATGAAGACGAGACCCTGCTCGAGCAGGTCACGAAGCAGCTCAACAAGCTGGTCAACGTCATCAAGATCGTCGAGCTCGACGAATCCACCTCGGTGCAGCGCGAGCACGTGCTCATCAAGGTGCGAGCCGACAACCAGAGCCGCTCCCACGTGCTCGAGGCCGTCAACCTGTTCCGCGCCCGCGTCGTCGACGTCGTGCCCGACGCGCTCACCATCGAGGTGACCGGCGACACCGGCAAGATCGATGCCTTCCTGAAGGTGCTCGAGCCCTACGGGATCAAGGAGATCGCGCAGTCCGGCCTCATCGCGATGGGGCGCGGATCGAAGTCGATCACGGAGCGCGTCTTCAAGAACTAGCGGGCTCGCGCGCGACCCCGTCGAAAGAACTGACACACCCACACAACAAAGGAGAGTCCCAAGTGGCTGAGATGTATTACGATGCCGACGCCGATCTGTCGATCATCCAGGGCAAGAAGGTGGCCGTCGTCGGCTACGGCTCCCAGGGCCATGCCCACGCGATGAACCTGCGCGATTCGGGCGTCGAGGTCATCATCGCCCTCAAGGAGGGCTCGAAGTCGATGCAGAAGGCCGAAGAGGCGGGCTTCGAGGTCAAGACCGTCGCCGACGCGGCCGAGTGGGCCGACCTCATCATGATCCTCGCCCCCGATCAGCACCAGCGTGCGATCTACAACGAGCAGATCAAGGACAAGCTGACCGAGGGCAAGACGCTCGCCTTCGCGCACGGCTTCAACATCCGATTCGGCTACATCGAGGCGCCCGAGGGCGTCGACGTGATCCTCGTCGCCCCCAAGGCTCCCGGCCACACCGTGCGCCGCGAGTTCGAGGCCGGCCGCGGCATCCCCGACATCATCGCCGTCGAGGTCGACGCCTCGGGCACCGCGTGGGAGACCGCGAAGTCGTACGCCAAGGCCATCGGCGGCACCCGCGCCGGCGTCATCAAGACCACCTTCACCGAGGAGACCGAGTCGGACCTCTTCGGCGAGCAGGCGGTGCTCTGCGGCGGTACCTCGCAGCTCGTGCAGTACGGCTTCGAGGTGCTCACCGAGGCCGGCTACCAGCCCGAGATCGCCTACTTCGAGGTGCTGCACGAGCTCAAGCTCATCGTCGACCTCATGTGGGAGGGCGGCATCGCCAAGCAGCGCTGGTCGGTCAGCGACACCGCCGAGTACGGCGACTACGTCTCGGGCCCCCGCGTGATCGACCCCTCGGTCAAGGAGAACATGCAGGCCGTGCTCGCCGACATCCAGTCGGGCGCGTTCGCGAAGCGCTTCATCGAGGACCAGGACAACGGCGGCGCCGAGTTCAAGGAGCTGCGCGCCAAGGCCGAGTCGCACCCCATCGAGAAGACCGGCGCCGAGCTGCGCAAGCTCTTCGCATGGCAGCAGACCGACGACGACTACACCGACGGTTCGGCCGCGCGCTGACCGTCGAGGCTCCCCGAACCCGCTGAGGGGAGCAGAGGGGTGCCGGGGATGCACATCCCCGGCACCCCTCTGTCGTACCCGGTAGGGGAGACGGCAAGCGGGCCGCCGGGGTGCGCGCCGGTCGAGCCGGCGAGAGGGCGCGCCGGCTAGCTGTAGTTCCTTGGGACGTTGTGAACGCGTAGCAGACTAAAGAAGACCTCCGGCAGGATGTGGGTTACCACACACACGTCCTCAACCGGAGGTCTTCATGCCCCACGCTAACGCACCCCTCACCCCTATCGGCAGACAACGTCTCGCAGTAT
>NZ_APJM01000024.1:0-95209 GCF_000349545.1 Leucobacter sp. UCD-THU | reverse complement strand
ACAATCAATACTGCGAGACGTTGTCTGCCGATAGGGGTGAGGGGTGCGTTAGCGTGGGGCATGAAGACCTCCGGTTGAGGACGTGTGTGTGGTAACCCACATCCTGCCGGAGGTCTTCTTTAGTCTGCTACGCGTTCACAACGTCCCAAGGAACTACAGCTAGCGGGAGCGGGCCAGCGATCGGCCGCGTGCCCGGAGCGCCGGCCGGCGGCCGCCGAGGTCTGTGCCGCGCGGGCGGCGGCGCACGCCCTCGCGCCCGTTCGGTGCGGTAAAACCCCCGTTGGGGAGACGTTTAGGCAAGCCTTCACTTGCTTGCGGATCCCTCTGATCGGCGTATCGTTGAGATTGCACCGAGCGGAGATGTGCTCCCCGGCAGACAAGATGGAGGTTCAGCATGACTACTCTTGAACAGCAGCCGATCGCAGCGCAGGGCGAGTTCGGTCGACTCTCCGGAGTCGCACAGTACCTGACGCCGGTGCTGCACGATCTGATCGCCCTCGCGGTGAACGGCAAGCAGGCGCACTGGCACGTGCGCGGCAGCAATTTCATGGGCGTGCACGAGTTTCTCGACGAGGTGGTCGCGCACGCGCAGGACGCGGCCGACACGGCTGCCGAGCGCATGGTAGCCCTGGGGCTGCCCGTCGACGGCCGCATCGGCACGGTGGCGGCCCAGACCACCACGCCCGAGATGACGGTCGGCTTCCAGCAGTCCGACGTGACGGTGCGCGAGGTCGTGGCGCAGCTCGACGCGACGCTCGAGACCATCTACGCGGCGGTCAAGGGCCTCGACGACATCGATCCCGTGAGTCAGGATCTCGCGATCGCCTTCGCGCAGCAGCTCGACACGGATCGCTGGTTCCTCTTCTCGCACTACGCCGACTGAGCCGGTCGAGCCGATCCGGCTCTCCCGCCAGTCGACCGAAGGGCCGCGCCTCTCATCCCGAGGGGCGCGGCCCTTCGCCGTTCCGCGCGCTCGCCGATCACGTCTGATGAACTGTGCTATGTTTTTCGAGTAAGGCACGCCTTACCAACATCGCATGTATCACTGAGTGAAGTTCGGAGGGCGAACCCCGCATGATCGCCACGCTGCTCATCGGGCTGCGAGAGGGCCTCGAAGCCGCCCTCGTCGTCGGCGTACTCCTGGCCTACGTCAACAAGATCGGTCGACGCGACGCGGCCGCCAAGATCTGGCTGGGCGTCGGCGCAGCGATCCTGCTCTCCCTCATCACCGGCGCAGTGCTCACCTACGGCGCCTACGGCCTCTCCTTCACCGCGCAGGAGGCCATCGGCGGCCTCCTCTCGCTCGTCGCCGTGGCCATGGTCACCTGGATGGTCTTCTGGATGCTGAAGATGTCGCGCGGCATCGGCGGCGAGCTGCGCTCCCAGATCGACCGTGCCCTGCTCGGCAACGGGTGGGGCGTCGCCGCGGTGGGCTTCGTCTCGGTGGCCCGCGAGGGCATCGAGACCGCCCTCTTCATCTGGGCCACCACGCGCGCGAGCGACACGACGCCGCTGCTCGGCTTCGCCGCCGCGGTCTCGGGCATCCTGCTGGCCTCGGTGCTCGGGTGGCTGCTGTACCGCGGCATGCTCAGGATCAACCTCACCGTGTTCTTCCGCTGGTCGGGCGTGCTGCTCATCGTCTTCGCGGCGGGCGTGCTGGCCTACGCGATCCACGACCTGCAGGAGGCCGGCTTCCTGCCGGGCCCCTTCGCCGCCGTGCCTCCGGGCGCCGGCGCCTTCGCCGCCGCCTGGTTCGGGGACGCCGCCTGGGCGTTCCGCGTGCCCCACATCATCGCCCCCGACGGCGTGCTCGGCGTACTGCTCAAGGGCACCGTGGGCTTCTCGCCCGAGATGACCCGATTCGAGGTCATCGCCTGGGCGCTCTACCTCGTCATCACCCTTCCGCTGTTCCTGGTCGCCTCGTACCGCGGAGCACGCGCAACCAGAAAGGAAACCCCGTGTCCACCATCAGCCCTCGCCGCGGCCTCGTCGCGCTAGGCGCCATCGGCGCCGCGACCCTCACCCTCACCGCCTGCGTGCCGAACGCCGGCACCGGCGCGAACGCCCAGTCCATCGCCGTCACCGCCAGCGACACCGCCTGCGACGTCGAGGCGGCCGAGGCTCAGAGCGGCACCATCACCTTCACCGTGAAGAACGACGGCAGCAAGGTGAACGAGTTCTACGTGCTCGGCAGCAACGAGCTCACGATCATCGGCGAGGTCGAGAACATCGCCCCGGGATCGAGCCGCGACCTCACCGTGCAGGTCGGCCCCGGCGACTACTTCACGAGCTGCAAGCCCGGCATGATCGGCACCGGCGTGGGCCAGGCCGCGTTCGCGGTCACCGGCGACGCCGTGGAGACGACGCCCGAGGAGGACGCGGTCGTGGCCCAGTACGTCGGATACGTCAAGACGCAGACCGAGGAGCTCGTGCCGCAGGTCGAGGCGTTCGTGGCGGCCTACCAGGCCGGAGACGACGAGACCGCCCGTCAGCTCTTCCCGATCGCACGCATCAACTACGAGCGCATCGAGCCGACCGCCGAGCAGTTCGGCGACCTCGACCCCAAGATCGACTACCGCAAGCCCGGCGCGATCGAGGAGGGGCTGCCCTTCACCGGCTTCCACCGCATCGAGCAGGATCTGTGGCTCGACGAGGCGATCGCGAACTACTCGACGCCCGAGAAGGATCACTACCCGAAGGACGACCTGAAGCCGCTCACCCCCGAGGAGCGCAAGGAGATCGGCGATCAGCTGGTCGCCGACGTGAACGAGCTGAAGGACGAGGTCGCGAGCCCCGACTTCACGCTCACGCTCGCAGACATCACCGAGGGCGCGAAGGGCCTGCTCGACGAGGTGGCCGCGCCCGACGGCAAGCTGCCCGGCGAGGAGAACGAGTTCGCGCACACCGACCTCTACGACTTCACCGCGAACGTCGAGGGCGCCCAGGTGGCCTTCGACACCGTGCGCGGGCTGCTCGAGGCGAACGGTGGAGAGGATCTCGCGAAGCAGCTCGACGAGCGCTTCGCCGACATGTTCGCGCTGCTCGAGACCTACGGCTCGTACGACGAGGGCTTCGTGTTCTACGACACGGTCGATCAGCAGCAGCGCAACGAGCTCGCCGCGAAGCTGACCGCCCTCAGCGAGCCGATGTCGAAGCTCACCGCAGGCGTCGTGCAGGGCTGATGATGGCGGTCGAGCAGTCCGCGGAGAACGAGAAGGAGGCCGGCGAGGTCGATCCGGAGCTCCTCCGTCCGTCGCGTCGCGGTCTCTTCGGGCTGCTCGGCGCCGGCGCGGCCGGTCTCGCGCTCGGGGGAGGCGGGGGCGCGGCCCTCGCCTCCCACCTGGCGGGCGGGTCGGAGGCGCCGGATTCGGGATCCGTGCCCTTCCACGGAGCGCACCAGGCGGGCATCGTCACACCCGCGCAGGACCGGCTGCACTTCGCCGCGTTCGACATGGTGTCGGGCAGCGGCCGCGAAGAGCTGATCGCGCTGCTGCGCGACTGGACGTCCGCCGCCGAACGCCTCGTGCGCGGGCAGGAGGTCGGCACGGGGATCGAACCCGGCAACGCCCTGCTGCCTCCCGACGACACCGGCGAGGCCACAGGCCTCGGCGCCGGGCACCTGACACTGACCTTCGGGCTCGGCAGGCGCCTCTTCACGGGGCGAGAGGGGGCCTCGGATCCCGACGATCCGTTCGGCCTCCGGTCGCGCCTGCCCCGGGCCTTCGAACCGCTGCCCTCGTTCGCGTTCGATCTGCTCGACGCGACGCAGAGCGGGGGTGACCTGTGCGTCCAGGCCTGCGCCGACGATCCCCAGATCGCGGTGCACGCGATCCGAAACCTCGCCCGCATCGCGGTCGGCCGCGCCCACCTCTCGTGGAGCCAGCTCGGCTTCGGGCGCACCGCCTCGACCTCGCGCAGGCAGGACACGCCCCGCAACCTCTTCGGATTCAAGGACGGCACCGCGAACGTGATGGCCGAGGACACCGCCTCGCTCGAGCAGCACATCTGGGCCGGCGCCGAGGCTCCCGAGTGGATGCGCGGCGGCAACTACCTCGTGGCGCGCAAGATACAGATGACCATCGAGAGCTGGGACCGCGCCTCCCTCGACGAGCAGGAGCGCATCATCGGCCGCACGAAGCGGGAGGGCGGCCCGCTGAGCGGCGGGGCGGAGTTCGACCAGCCCGACTTCGAAGCGGCAGTGCCGGCCGGCGACACCGAGGAGCCCATGATCGACGTGGCCGCCCACGTGCGCCTCGCCCACCCCGACCACAACGGGGGCGCCCGCATGCTGCGACGCGGGTACAACTACGTCGACGGTTCGAACGGGCTCGGCCAGCTCGGCGCGGGGCTCTTCTTCATCTCGTTCCAGCGGGATCCCGAGACCTTCGTGCGCGTGCAGCGGTCGCTGAAGCCGGACCTGCTGAACGAGTACATCCGCCACATCGGCTCGGGGCTGTGGGCCGTGCCGGCGGGCGTGCAGCCGGGCGGGTTCATCGCGCAGGCGCTCTTCGAGTAGCGGCGCGGCTCAGGCCGCCGTCGTCGTCGCCGATGCGGGACGAGCCGCATCCGCCGAACGCGAGCCCGCGCTGCCCGTTCTCGCGGCAGCGTCGCGCACTGCGCCGTCGGCAGCCGCCGCCGCGGGCCTCGAGTCGAGGTACTCCTCGACGAAGCGGCCCAGCACCATGTGGGAGGCGCGCACGTCGGCCCGCTCGACTCGCTCGATGATGGCGTCGACCTCGGTCGGGTGGAAGTATCCGTGATCGGCGTACGCCCGCACCCGCGACGTGAACGACGCCGTGTCGAGCTCGGGATGGAACTGGGTCGCGTACACGTTGCGCCCCACGCGGAAGGCCTGCACGGGACAGGTGGGGGAGCTCGCGAGCACCGTGATGCTCGGCGGCGCCTCGGAGACGGCCTCCTTGTGCCCGACGAACGCGTCGAACTCGCCCGGCAGCTGATAGAACAGCGGGTCGAGGACGCCGGCCGACGTGAGGCTGATCCGCACCGCCTGCGAGGTCTCGCCGTAGGTGCGGTCGACCCGCGCCCCCTGGTGCGCCCCGATCGTGCCGATGCCGTAGCAGACGCCGAGGAAGGGGAAGTCGGCTCGCACGACCTCATCGAGCAGCTGGGCGAGCTCGCGCTCGACGCGCAGTTCGGTCTGCGACTTGCGCTCGACGGGCTCGCTCACCGTGAACGGGCTGCCGGCCAGGATGATGCCCGAATAGCACCCGAAGTCGATCGGCCCGAGCGGTGCGCGGTCGATGCGTCGCCACGCGAGCTCCTCGGGCAGCAGCCCCGTCAGTCGACAGTACGCCGCATGCTCATCGGCCGCGACGTCGTCTTCGCCCCGGGTCGTGATGAGCAGGAACGGTTTCATGGGTACTACCGTAGCGCGTGAGGCGGGCCGCACCGCACGCATCTCGAACTGTTACGACGCGCAGGATCGCGCGGTGCCGGGCGCCGCCTCAGACGGAGCGAATAGCGACGACGGCGTTATGCCCCGGCCAGCCGCTCTTGATCAGAGCGGAGCTCTGATCGCGGCGATGCCGCACCGGCCCACCGGCCGGTGAAGGGGCAAGCAGAATCAGCTCAGTCGACGGAGCGAATAGCGACGACGGCGTTATGCCCCCCGAATCCGAACGAGTTCGAGATGGCGAGCTGCGGGCCCTCGCCGAGCGGCTGCGGCTCGGAGGAGACGTTGACGGGGATCTCGGGATCCTGCTCGATGAGGTTGATCGTGGGCGGTGCGATGCGGTTCTGCACGGCGAGCACGCTGAAGAGGGCCTCGAGGGCGCCCGTGCCGCCGAGCAGGTGGCCCGTGGCGGCCTTCGTGGCCGAGATCGGGATCTCGTCGGCGCGGTCGCCGAAGATCGCCTTCAGCGCCGTGTACTCGTTGATGTCGCCCACGGGCGTCGAGGTGGCGTGGGCGTTGATGTGGGTGACCTCGTCGGCGGTGGCTCCGGCCTGCTCGAGGGCCGTCTGCATGGCGCGGATGGCGCCGCGACCCTCGGGATCGTTTGCGGTGATGTGGTACGAGTCGGCGGTGACCGCTCCCCCCGCGATCTCGGCGTAGATCTTCGCGCCGCGGGCGAGCGCGTGCTCCTCGGTCTCGAGCACGAGCGCGGCGGCGCCCTCGCCCATCACGAAGCCGTCGCGGTCGACGTTGTAGGGCCGCGACGCGGTCGCGGGGTCGTCATTGCGGCGAGAGAGCGCCTGCATGGAGGCGAACGACGCGACGGTGATGGGGTGGATCGCAGCCTCGGATCCGCCGGCGATCACGACGTCCGCGAACCCCGCCTGCAGGTGCTCGTAGGCGTTGACGATCGACTCGGTGCTCGAGGCGCAGGCGGAGGCCACCGTGCGCGCATAGGCGCGGGCCTCGAAGTGCATGGACACCGCGGCCGAGGGGGCGTTCGGCATGAGCATGGGCACGGTGAGGGGCATGACGCGGCGCGGACCCTTCTCGCGCAGCGTGTCCCAGGCGTCGAGCAGCGACCAGACGCCGCCGATGCCCGTGGCCCAGTCGACGCCGAGGCGTTCCGCGGCGACCTCGGGGCTGCCTGCGTCGGCGAAGGCCTCCTTGGCGGCGACAAGCGCGAACTGGCTCGACGGGTCGAGCCGCTTGGCGATGGGGCGTTCCAGCACCTCGGTGGGCTTGACCCGAGCCTGGCCCGCGAAGGTGACGGGCAGCTGATACTCGGCGACCCAGTCGTACTCGAGGGTGCGCACGCCCGACTCGCCGGCGAGGAGCGACTCCCAGCTCTCAGGGGCCGTGCCGCCGATGGGGGAGGAGGCGCCGATACCGGTGACGACGATCTTCTTGCTCATGCTTGCGTGCTCCGCGATCTGGTGTGGAACGAACGTTGGGGTGGTGAGGAGGGCGGGGTCGGGCCGCGGCCCGACCCCGTTCCGAGAACCTTAGGCCTGGGCCTTGTTGATGAAGTCGACGGCGTCGCCGACGGTCTTGAGGTTCTTGACCTCCTCGTCGGGGATCTTCACGTCGAACTTCTCCTCGGCGTTGACCACGATGGTCATCATCGAGATCGAGTCGATGTCGAGATCGTCGGTGAACGACTTGTCGAGGGCGACGACGTCGGCCGCAATCCCCGTCTCGTCGTTGATGATCTCGGCAAGACCTGCGAGAACCTCTTCGTTGCTGAATGCCATGGTGTGTTTCTCCTTGATATGGGTGGGGGTTGTAGAAGTGTACGTGCGGTTGGCGCGGGCGCGGAGCCGACGCGCTCTCGGGCTACGGGATCTCGACGACCTGCGCGCCGTAGACGAGGCCCGCGCCGAAGCCGATGGTGAGCGCGAGGCCGCCCGAGAGCTCGGGGTGCTGCTCGCGCAGCGCGTGCATGGCGAGCGGGATCGACGCGGCCGAGGTATTGCCCTGCATCTCGATGTCGCGGGCGATCACCACCGACTCGGGGAGCTTGAGCTGCTTCGCGAACTCGTCGATGATGCGCATGTTGGCCTGGTGGGGGATGAAGGCGGCGAGATCGCCGGGCTCGATGCCGGAGGCCTTGAGGGTCTGCTGCGCGACCTTCTTCATCTCCCAGACGGCCCAGCGGAACACGGTCTGGCCGTCCTGGCGCAGTGTGGGCCAGGCCACCTCGCCCGGGTTGCTGCGGTACTCCTCGAAGGTCGAGGTCATTCGGATCGTGTCCCACTTCTCGCCGTCGGACCCCCAGACCGTGGGCCCGATGCCGGCGTGGTCGCTGGCGCCGACGACCACCGCCCCGGCGCCGTCGCCGAGCAGGAACGAGATGCTGCGGTCGGTCGGGTCGACGATGTCCGAGAGCTTCTCGGCGCCGATCACGAGCACGTTCTTGCAGAGGCCTGAGCGCACGAGCGCATCACCCTGGGCGACGCCGTACACGTAGCCGGCGCACGCGGCCGAGATGTCGAAGGCCGCCGCGGGCGTGAGGCCGAGGCGGTGCGCGGCGAGCGCCGCCATCGAGGGGGTGATCGCCACGTTCGAGATGGTGGAGATGATCACACCGTCGATCTCGGAGCGCTCGAGCCCCGACTTCACGATCGCCTCCTCGCCCGCCGCGACCGCGAGGTCGACGGCGCCGAGGTGCGCGCTCGCGCGGCGGCGCTGCACGATCCCGGTGCGCTGGCGGATCCACTCATCGGAGGAGTCGATCGGGCCGACCAGATCGTCGTTGGGCACGTCGAGGTCGCCGCGAGCCGCGCCGATGGAGAGGATCCGGGTGTGCGCGGGGCCCGTGGCCTGCACGAGTGATGCCATGTGCGTGAGTCCTTTCGGTCAGACTGTCAGGCTGCTGACGCGGCCTCGGAGATGAGGGCCACGGCGGCGTCGAGGTCCGCGGGCGTCTTGACGGCGACGGCCGGCACGCCCTTGAGCGCGCGCTTCGCGATGCCGGTGAGCGCACCGGCGGGGGCGAGCTCGACGAGACCCGAGATGCCGGCCTGCTGGAAGCCCTCCATGCAGGCGTCCCAGCGCACGGGGCTCGCGATCTGCGAGACGAGCAGATCCACGAAGCGATCGCCGTCGTCGACGAGGGAACCGTCGGCATTGGTCCACAGCGGGTGCGTCGGCGTCGACGCGGCCACGCCCTCAGCCGCCTCCCGCAGAGTCGGGATGGCGCTGGACATGAAGTCGGTGTGGAAGGCGCCGGCCACCTGCAGTGCGATCACGCGCGCGCCGCGGGGGGCGTCTGCCGCGAGGGCCGAGAGCGCGTCGAGGGCACCCGCCGCGACGATCTGCCCGCCGCCGTTGCGGTTGGCCGGGGTGAGCCCGTGCTCCTCGATCTTCGCGAGCACGTCGGTCTCGACCCCGCCCACGACGGCCGCCATGCCCGTGCGAGCCCGAGTGGCCGCCTCGGCCATCGCGCGGCCGCGCACGCCGACGAGCCGCAGCGCGTCATCTTCGGAGAGCACCCCCGCGGCGGCGGCGGCGGCGAACTCGCCGACCGAGTGCCCGGCGATGCCGGCGTCGGCGACCGCGGTGCGCGCTGCGAGTTCGCGCCACGCGAGCAGGCTCGCGGCCACGATCAGCGGTTGCGCGATCGCGGTGTCGCGGATCGTGTCGGCATCGCTCACGGTGCCGTGCTCGATGAGGTCGACGCCCGCGCGGTCGGAGGCGGTGCCGAGGAACTCGCGGCTGCCCGGCAGCTCGAGCCACTCGTTCAGAAATCCGGGGGTCTGTGAGCCCTGTCCAGGGCAGGCGATGACAATCACGTCTTCCAGTTTCTCAGATCAACGGCCGTGATCCTGCATATTGCGAACGATAAATCTTGAAATTGATTGTGCGAACCCATCATTTTCGGGGCGACGCGGTGCGCCGGATTGCGCGAGCGCCGCCCCATCACCCCGGGCGGCCGTTGGGGCGATCGGGCGGCTTCGCCGACGGCGCTGCGCGCACAAGCGCGGGCCCCGCTCCGGCCTGTGGGCCGTCGCGGCTACTTTCCAGACGGCGCTGCGCGCACAAGCGCGGGCTCCGCTCCGGCCTGTGGGCCGTCGCGGCTACTTTCCAGACGGCGCTGCGCGCCGTCCATGGCGCGCGATCGAGCCCGCGATGAGCGCCGACTGCAGGATCAGGGCCTCTCGCGCGCCCGTCGCATTCCAGCCGATCACCTCGGAGACCTTCTTCAATCGGTAGCGCACGGTGTTCGGGTGCACGAACAGCTCACGCGCGGTCGCCTCGAGCGAGCGGCCGTTGTCGAGGTAGCACCACAGCGTTTCGAGCAGCTCGCCCGAGTGCGCCGCAAGCGGCTCGTAGATCTGCTCGATGAGGGTGCGCCGGGCGAGCCCGTCGCCCGCGAGCGCACGCTCCGGCAGCAGATCGTCGGCCGCCACAGGGCGCGGTGCGTTGCGCCAGGAGCGCGCCACGGCGACGCCCGCGAGCGCCGCGCGGGCGCTGCGGGAGGCGTCGACGAGGTTCTCGACGGTGGGGCCGAGCACCAGCGGGCCGTCCGAGAAACCGTCGGCCAGCTTCCCGGCGATCTCGAGGAAGCTGAGCGGCGGATCGGCGGGAGCCGCAGCGTGCTGCTGCGCATCGAGCCTGCCCAGCACGAGCACGAGGCGGGTGCCCTGCAGACCGATCAGCGCGTCGGCGCCCGCGTGCCTCGCCGACCGGCGCAGCTGATCCACGTCGACGACGCGCTCGGCGGTGCCCACGAGCACCGCGGCCTCGCCGTCGCCGTGCCAGCCGAGGGCCGCGATGCGGCTCGGCAGCTCGTCGTCGCTCTCACCGGTGAGGATCGAGTCGACGACCAGTGCCTCGAGGCGCGCATCCCACAGGCCGCGCGCCTCGGCCGCCCTGGCGTACACATCGGCTGCCGCGAAGGCGACGTCGCGCGAGTAGTGCAGCACCGCCTCCCGCAGCGCCTCGCTGCGCGGGGCGACGCGCTCCTCGACCACCGACACCACCACGCGGATCAGCTGCAGGGTCTCCTGCAGGCTGATCGAGCGCAGGAGTTCGCGGGGCGCCGCCCCGAAGACGTCGGAGGCGATCCACGGCGTCGAGCTCGGATCCTCATACCACTGGATGAACGAGCTGATGCCGGTCTGCGCGACCAGCCCGACCGACGAGCGCCGGCTGGGCGGCATCTTGCCGTACCAGGGCAGCGTCTCGTCGAGCCGGGTGATGGTGCGCGTCGACAGCTCACCCGTGATCGTGCGCAGCCAGGCCAGCTCCTGCTCTTTCGTGCGATCCATGCGCGATCGCTCGATCAGGCCTCGCCGCCCGCGCCGCCGGTGGTGCCTGCGTTCACGTCGTTCAGACGGTACTGCTCGGCTGCGCGACGCGGCACGTCGGCGTCGATGCGGCCCTGCGCCGCGAGGCGCTGCAGCACCTTCACCACGACCGACTCGCGGTCGATGCCGAAGTAGCGGCGCGCGGCGGCGCGGGTGTCGGAGAAGCCGAAACCGTCGGCTCCGAGCACCGAGTAGTCGCCGGGGACGTAGGGGCGGATCTGCTCGGGCACCTGGCGCGACCAGTCGCTGACGGCCACGAAAGGGCCCTCGGCGTCGGCGAGCTTCTGCTGCAGGTAGGGCACGCGGGCGTCACCGTCGAGCGAGCGGAAGTTCTGCTCATCGGCCGCCGCGCCGTCGCGCTGCAGCTCGTTCCAGCTGGTGACGCTCCAGACATCGGCGGCCACGCCCCAGTCCTGGGCGAGCAGCTGCTGCGCCTCGATCGCCCACGGCACGGCCACGCCGGAGGCGAGGATCTGGGCGCGGTGACCGTCGCCGGCCGCCTCGCTGACGCGGTGAATGCCGCGCACGATGCCATCGATGTCGACGTTCTCGGGCTCGGCCGGGTGCACGAGGGGCTCGTTGTACACGGTGAGGTAGTACATGACGTTCGGATCCGGGTGCTCGCCGCCGTACATGCGCTCGATGCCGGCGCGCACGATGTGACCGATCTCGTAGCCGTAGGCCGGGTCGTACGCGACGACGGCCGGGTTGGTGGACGCGAGCGCGAGCGAGTGGCCGTCGGCGTGCTGCAGGCCCTCGCCGGTGAGCGTGGTACGGCCGGCGGTGGCGCCGATCACGAAGCCGCGCGCCATCTGGTCGCCGGCGGCCCAGAAGGCGTCACCGGTGCGCTGGAAGCCGAACATCGAGTAGAAGATGTAGACCGGGATCATCGGCTCGCCCTGCGTCGAGTACGAGGTGCCGACCGCCGTGAAGGCGGCGGTGGCGCCGGCCTCGTTGATGCCGACGTGCAGCAGCACACCCTCGGGGCTCTCCTTGTAGGCCAGCAGCAGCTCGCGGTCGACCGAGACGTAGTTCTGGCCGTGCGGGTTGTAGATCTTCGACGTGGGGAAGTAAGAGTCCATGCCGAAGGTGCGCGCCTCGTCGGGGATGATCGGCACGAAGCGGGGGCCGAAGCCCTTGTCGCGCATGAGGTCCTTGAGCATGCGCACGAACACCATCGTGGTCGCGGCCTCCTGCGTGCCGGAGCCCTTCGCCGCGATCGCGTAGCTCTTGGGCTCGGGCAGCACGACCTCGGTGTGGGTGGTGCGGCGGGCCGGCAGGTACCCGCCGAGCGCGCGACGGCGCTCGTGGATGTACTCGATCGCCTCGTCCTTCTCACCCGGGTGGTAGTAGGGCGGCAGGTAGGGGTCGGCCTCGAGCTGCGCGTCGGAGATCGGGATGTGCATCGTGTCGCGGAAGAGCTTGAGGTCTTCGAGCGTCATCTTCTTCATCTGGTGGGTCGCGTTGCGGCCCTCGAAGTGGGGGCCGAGGCCGTACCCCTTGATGGTCTTCGCGAGGATCACCGTGGGGCGGCCGTTGTGCTCCGTCGCGGCCTTGTAGGCGGCGAACACCTTGCGGTAGTCGTGGCCGCCGCGGCGCAGGCCCCAGATCTGGTCGTCGCTGTACTCCTCAACGAGCTTCAGCGCCCGCTCGTCCTTGCCGAAGAAGTGATCGCGCACGAAGGCGCCGTTCTCGGCCTTGTAGGTCTGGAAGTCGCCGTCGGGCGTCGTGTTCATGACGTTGAGCAGCGCGCCGTCGGTGTCGCGGTTCAGCAGGTCGTCCCACTCGCGGCCCCAGATGACCTTGATGACGTTCCAGCCGGCGCCGCGGAAGAAGCTCTCGAGCTCCTGGATGATCTTGCCGTTGCCGCGCACGGGGCCGTCGAGGCGCTGCAGGTTGCAGTTGATCACGAAGGTGAGGTTGTCGAGGCCCTCGTTCGCGGCGACCTGCAGCTGGCCGCGGCTCTCGACCTCGTCCATCTCGCCGTCGCCGAGGAAGGCCCACACGTGCTGGTCGGAGCAGTCCTTGATGCCGCGGTTGGTGAGGTACTTGTTGAACTGCGCCTGGTAGATGGCGTTGATCGGCCCGAGGCCCATCGACACCGTGGGGAACTGCCAGAAGTCGGGCAGCAGGCGCGGGTGCGGGTAGCTGGGCAGACCGCCGCCGAGGTGCGACTTCTCCTGACGGAAGCCGTCGAGCTGGTCGGCGCTCAGGCGGCCCTCGAGGAAGGCGCGGGCGTACATGCCGGGGGAGGCGTGGCCCTGCACGAAGATCTGGTCGCCGCCGCCGGGGTGATCCTGGCCGCGGAAGAAGTGGTTGAAGCCCACCTCGTAGAGCGACGCGGCGGAGGCGTATGTGGAGATGTGGCCGCCGACTCCGATGCCTGGGCGCTGGGCGCGGTGCACGGTCATCGCGGCGTTCCAGCGGATCCACGAGCGGTAGCGGCGCTCGAGCTCCTCGTTGCCGGGGAAATCGGGCTCGTCGGTGGAGGCGATGGTGTTGACGTAGTCGGTGGTGGGCACCTGGGGAACGTTGAGGTGCAGTTGACGCGAGCGGTCGAGCAGGCTCGTCATGATCTCGCGACCGCGACCGGCGCCTCGCTCCTCGACCACGGCGTCGAGCGATTCGCGCCACTCGGCGGTCTCCTGCGGATCCATGTCGTCACGATCTGGCGCGTAGGGATCCTGCGTGTTCACAGCCAAGGTTGTGCTCCAATCACCACTCGGCAGGCCGCGCGGCGAGGCGGGTTGGTGCGGTCGTTCGCGGCATGCTCGATCATTCCCGCTGGTCCGCGGGGTGGCTCCAGACTATCGAAGTTCCACGAAGAAACGCGCACATCCCTTGTCGAGGGTGTCACAGCCGCACAATATTCGGGGGCGATTGGGAGCCCGGCTCCCTCGGCCATGGAGAGGCGAGTCGATAGTGTGGAGGCGTCCGCATCATCGATGGCGCGCCAAGCGCCGGTAAGGAGGCACCATGGTGCTCGAGGTCGGCGCGCAGGCGCCCGATTTCACGCTCTCGGATCAGCACGGCGAGGAGCTGACGCTCTCGGAGATGGTGGCCGACGGCCCCGTCGCGCTCGTGTTCTTCCCCTTCGCGTTCTCCGGCATCTGCACGGGCGAGCTGTGCGAGCTGCGCGACAACCTGTCGATCTTCGACGACAACAAGGTGCGCCTCGTCGGCATCTCGATCGACTCGGTCTACGCGCTGAAGGCCTGGGCCGAGCAGGAGGGCTACGAGTTCTCGATCCTCTCCGACTTCTGGCCGCACGGCGCGGTGGCGCAGCAGTACGGCGTCTTCGTCGAGGAAGCGGGCATCGCCACCCGCGCGACGCTCGTGATCGGCGAGGATCGCCGCGTGCTCGCGTCCTTCGAGACCGCGCCCGGCGAGGCCCGCGATTTCGCGGCCTATCGCGAGGCCCTCGAAGCGATCGCCTAGGCGACCGTCGCGATTCGCGACCGCGCGGCGGCGTCCCCTATGCTGGGGAGGCCCGCCTCGCGGGCGCGCGCCTGTAGCTCAGTTGGTTAGAGCATCTCGTTTACACCGAGAGGGTCGGGGGTTCGAGTCCCTCCGGGCGCACTCACTCGCTTCGCTCCTTCACACTCCCGTCGGGCTCATCCATGAACCCTGAACGCGGCTCGCAGGCTCACCGCGCGCCATCGCCGCGCAACGCTGGCGCGTTGCCCTGAGCGGCTGGGCGGGTTCGAGTCCCTCCGGGCGCACCGTCAGCCGCAGCGACCCGTCACCACCGCTCTCGGCGTCGCGCCCGCCTACGCGGGCAGGGCGGCCTCGATCGCCGCGATCACCTCGGGATCGTCGGGCTCGACCGCCGGCCGGAACCGGTGCACCGTCGCGTCGGGGGCGACGAGGAACTTCTCGAAGTTCCACTTGACCCGGCCGCCCTTGCCCTCCGCGTCGGGCACCTCGTGCAGCAGCGCGTAGAGGGGGTGCTTGCGGCGGCCGTTCACGCGCACCTTCTCCATGAGCGGGAAGGTGACGCCGTAGCTCGTCGAGCAGAACGTCTTGATGTCGTCGGCGCTGCCCGGCTCCTGCCCGAGGAACTGATTGCAGGGGAAGCCCAGCACCGTGAGCCCCCGGTCCGCGTAGCGCCGCTGCAGTTCCTCCAGCTTGGCGTACTGCGGGGTGAGCCCGCAGCGCGACGCGACGTTGACGATCAGCACCGCGCGATCCGCGTACTCCGCGAGCGAGGTCCGCTCGCCGTCGATCGTCGTCAGCGGTACCTCGCGCAACCCGTCCATGCGGGTCAGCCTACGCCGGCCCGCCGCGCGCCGCCAGGCCTCCTGGCTCGCGAGCGCCGCGGTCGTCTCTCGGCAGCGGTCGAGGAATGATTCCGGATCGCGCGGTGTTGAGAAGCGCGTCGACGAACTGGGCAGCACGGCGCGGCCCGACGAGAAGAGGGAGAGTCAATCGCATGACCACCGATCCGCAGACCGAGCACATCGGAGCCGAGGCGCTGAAGCGCGCGTTCAGGGAGCACCCCACCGGGGTGGCGCTCATCACGGCGCAGACGCCCGAGGGCCCGGTGGGCCTCACGGCGTCGAGCGTCGCCTCGGTCGGGATCGATCCCGCAGCCCTCTCGTTCTCGGTCACGCGGGCCACCGGCAGCGCCGGCGGCATCCTCGGCGCCGAGACCTACCTCGTGCACCTGCTCGACGCGAGGCACGCCGAGATCGCGGCGGCCTTCGCCGTCTCGGGATCCGAGCGCTTCACGCCCGAGCAGGGCTGGTCGATGCTTCCCACCGGCGAGCCGCACCTGCCCCACACGCGCGTCGCGCTGCGGTGCCGCACCCTGCACTCGCTCGGAGTGGGCGCCTCGGTGATCGTGGTCGCCGAAGTGCTCGACGCGGTGTTCGGCGAGCCAGCCGACCCCATGGTCTACCTCGACCGGGCGTTCCGCACGCTCGCACCGGTGGTGTAGCGGCGCTACTCCACGACCGAGATGCCCACCGTGTTGAGGCCACGGGCCTTGTCGCGGCGCTCGACGGTGTTGCTCACCGCCACCAGCCCCAGGCCGACCACCGCGAGCGCCGCTCCCACCCACCCCGGGGCGAGGTAGCCGAACCCGCCGGCGATCACGATGCCGCCCAGCCAGGCGCCGAGGCTGTTGCCGATGTTGAACGCGGCGTGGTTCACGGCGGCGCCGAGCAGCGCCGCCTCGTCGGAGATGCGGATGAGCCTCGACTGGATCGAGGGGATGAGCATCGATGAGGTGACGCCCAGCATGAAGCCGCACGCGAAGAGGCCGACGGGATGCCAGGCCAACTGCGTGTACAGCACGAGCACGATGATGAAGCCGATGAAGCCCCACGTGACCGTGCGCCGGGGGTCGCGGTCCGTCGCCCAGCCGCCGATGAGGTTGCCGATCGTCATGCCGACGCCGAGGCAGGCCAGCACCCACGGCACCATCGCCGGCGACAGCCCCGTCTCACGGGTGGTGACCTCGGCGATGTAGGAGTACACCGCGAAGAATCCGCCGAAGCCGACCGAACCGACGGCGATCATCACCCAGATGCGCGGGTTGCGCAGCGCCGAGAGCTCGCGCAACGGGCTGCGCTCGGGGTTGCCGGGGTACCTGGGGAGCGCGAGCATCGAGAGCAGCAGCGTCGTGGCGAAGATCACGGCGACCAGCACATAGGCCGAACGCCAGCCGAGCAGCTGGCCCATCCAGGTCGCGAGCGGCACGCCCACCACGTTGGCGATGGTGAGCCCCGAGAGCGCGAGGGCGATCCCGCGCCCGCGCTTGCCCGGCCCCATGATGCGGGCCGCGAGCAGCGACGCGACCCCGAAGTAGGCGCCGTGCGGCAGCGCCGCGACGAACCGGAAGAGGGCGAGCGAGCCGAACGTCGGCATGCACGCCGATGCGACCGTGCCGACGATGAAGAGGCCGAGCAGCCAGAACGCGAGTCGCGTCTGGGACATGCGCGCTGCGAGCACCGCGAAGGTCGGCGCCCCGACCACCACTCCGAGCGCGTAGACGGTGATGAGCACACCCGCCTGCGCGATCACGCGGTCGGGCGCCTGCTCGAAGCCGGGGATCAGCTCGCCCGCGATGTCGGGCAGCAGGCCCATCGTCGCGAACTCGGTCACGCCGATGCCGAAGCCGCCGAAGGCGAGGGCGAACAGCGCGACGCCGCGGCGCAGCGGGGAGAGAGAGGGCTCGGTCATGGGCGACCTTTCGGGTGGCGGGCGGGCGCCCGGGTTCACCCGCGCGCCGAGGACTGCGCGGCACTGCGACCGGGCAAGTCTAAACGCTCACTGTTTCCGAACGGTCACGATCCCGCCCGCAGCGAAATCCGTCCTTCGCGATGACCGCGTTCGCGGTCACCAGCCCCGGGCGAGCCACGCCTCGAGATCCGGCGCCTCCGCCGCCACCGTGGTGCTGTCGCCGTGGCCCGGTCTCACGACGGTCGCCGACGGCAGCGTGAGCAGGCGGGTGCGGATCGACTCCACGATCTGCTCGAAACTCGAGTACTCCCAGCGGGTGGCGCCGGGGCCGCCCTGGAAGAGGGTGTCGCCCGAGAACACGGTGCCGAGCGCGGGCGCGATGAAGCACACCGAGCCGGGCGTGTGCCCCGGCGTGTGGGCGACCGCGAGGTCGACGCCCGCCACCAGGAAGCTCGCGCCGTCGGCGAGCTCGAAGTCGGGCAGCGTCTCGCCGTGGGCCTCGCGCCACAGGAAGAGGTCGGCCGGGTGCAGGTACACGTGCGTGTCCAGCATCCGGGCCGCTTCCACCGCGGCGTTCACGTGATCCTCATGACCGTGGGTGAGCAGGATCCCCAGCGGATCCCGATCGCCCACCGCGGCCACGATCGCCTCGGCGTCGTGCGAGGCGTCGATGACCAGCGCCTGCTCGTCGTCGCCCACGATCCAGACGTTGTTCTCGAGCTCGACCCCGTCAGCGGGGTAACCGGGGCGACCCGCGCCGACGAGGCCGCGGGTCACCACCCGGTCGATCCGTGCTTCCGACATGATGCCGTCTCAGCCGCGGGTCACCACGACGGGGCACGGCAGGGCCTGCAGCACGCCGTGGCTCACCGAGCCCAGCAGCAGACGCGAGATGCCGCCGCGGCCGCGGCTGCCCACGACGAGCAGCTCGGCGCCCTCGGCCGCCTGCACGAGCGCCGCCACTGGAGGCGACTGCACGATCTCGCGACGAATCTCGAGGTCGGGGTAGCGCTCCGCCAACCCGGCGACGCCGATCGCGATGGCCTCCTCGGCGGCCGAACGCTGCGACTCCACCAGCTCCTCGCTCCAGAGATACTCGAGGCCCGGGGTGAGCGGGGGCATCCAGGCGTAGACCGCGATGAGCGGCGAGCCGCGGAACGAGGCCTCCTCGGCCGCGACCGCGATGGCCCGCTTCGAGGCCTCCGAACCGTCGACGCCCACGACCACGCCCGGCTTCGGCTCAGCCGAGGCCACGGCCGGGATCACCGCGACCGGGCAGTGCGCGGTCGCCGCGACCTTCACCGCGCGGGTGCCGAAGAACGAACCCGCGAACCGGCTGCCGTTGTGCGCGCCGAGGATGAGCAGATCGGCGTGCTTCGACGCCTCCTCGACCTCGGCGATCGGGTGGCCGACCACCGCGGTGCCCGAGATCTTGCCCTCGAAGCCGAGGCTGCGAGCGTACTCGGTCTCGGCGTGCAGCATCTGCTCGGACGCCTGCTGCGCCTCCGAGAGGAACGCGACGCTCTCCGAGAGGAACGAGTCGTCGGCGACGTGCAGCAGCTCCACCTCGGCTCCGCGCTCCGTGGCTCGAGCGAGGCCCCAGGCGAGCGCGACGCGGCTCTGCTCGGATCCGTCGACACCGATGAGATACTTCGATGACATCTTCGTTCCTTTCTCTCGGGTTCTGCGGCGGGCCTGAGGTCAGGCCTCGCGCGCCGGAAGATGCGCGGGGTGGTTTCCTGCGAGCTGCTCGATGATGCGCACCACCTGGCAGCTGTAGCCGTACTCGTTGTCGTACCAGACGTAGACCACTGCGCTGTCGCCGGTCACGATGGTGGCGAGGCCGTCGACGATGCCCGCGCGGTTCGAGCCGACGAAGTCGTTCGAGACGATCTCGGGCGACTCGACGTAGTCGATCTGGGTGCGCAGGGCGCCGGTGAGCGACACCTCCTCGAGGAAGGCGTTGATCTCGTCGCTCGTGGTCTCGCGCTCGAGCTGCAGGTTGAGCACGGCCATCGACACATCCGGGGTGGGCACGCGGATCGCGTTGCCGGTCAGCTTGCCCTCGAACTCGGGCAGCGCCTTCGCGACCGCCTTCGCTGCGCCGGTCTCGGTGAGCACCATGTTGAGGGCGGCGGAACGGCCGCGGCGGTCGCCCTTGTGGAAGTTGTCGATGAGGTTCTGGTCGTTGGTGTACGAGTGCACCGTCTCGACGTGGCCGCGCTTCACACCGAAGCGGTCGTTGATGACCTTCAGCACCGGCGTGATCGCATTGGTGGTGCAGGAAGCGGCGCTGAGGATCGTGTGCTCGTCGGTGATCTTGTCGTTGTTGACGCCGTAGACCACGTTGAGCATGTCGCCCTTGCCCGGCGCGGTGAGCAGCACGCGGGAGATGCCACGGTTGCGCAGGTGCTGGCCGAGGCCCTCGGCGTCGCGCCAGCGACCGGTGTTGTCGACCAGGATCGCATCCTCGATGCCGTACTCGGTGTAGTCGACGCTGGCCGGGTCGTTCGAGTAGATGACCTGGATGCGCACGCCGTTCGCGAGGATCGCGTTCTCGTCCTCGAGCACCTTGATGGTGCCGTTGAAGGGGCCGTGCACCGAGTCGCGGCGCAGCAGGTTGGCTCGCTTCACGAGGTCGTTCTCGGATCCCTTGCGCACCACGATCGCCCGCAGGTTCAGGCCGTTGCCGCTGCCCGAGTGGTCGATGATGATGCGGGCGAGCAGGCGTCCGATGCGGCCGAAGCCGTAGAGCACGACGTCGGTGCCCTGACCCGGGCGGGCGTCGAGCGCGGGAGCGAGCTGCTCGCGCAGGTAGGCCTCGACGTCGCCGCCGCCCGAAGCGCGGAAGCCGTTCGCGAGCAGCGCGAGGTCGAGCGAGACCGGGCCCGGCTGGATCTTCGCGAGCGCCTCGACGATCGCCGAGGTCTCCTCCAGGGGCAGCTCGACGTCGTCGATCTTGTGGGCGTAGTAGTGAGCACGGATGATGTCGATCGGGGAGCGCCCCACCAGGCTGCGTCCGTGGACGGACATGACCACGTCGTGGTCGCGGTAGAGCTGGCCGATCAGCGGAATCATCCGCTCTGCGAGTTCCTGCTTCGCCTTCCAAGCCTCGAGGTGAGCATCAGCACGCTGAATCATGTGAACGGAGGGGTCCTTTCAACACTGTCATGAAGAGAATCGGCCTGCCCGCCGACGACGCTTGTTCGTCAGTGCCAGTATCCCATGACCGGCCTTGGATGACGCAGTGTGACACCGTGATTTCGCCCGCCGGGCCCGATCCCGCACGCTTGTTCTCGTACCGCCGCGCCCGACGCGGCGTCGACCCACCAGCACATCGATCATGAGGAGCATCATGACCTTCACGAAGCGCGGCATCCTCGCCGCCTCGATCACCGCGCTCGCACTCGCCGCCACGACGGCGCTCGCCGGCTGCTCGGCCGCCGGGGGATCCGACGAGGGCGGCGGCGGCGCGGCCGCCTCCGAGACGGTGCGCATCGGCGTCGTCGGCGCGAGCGACCCCTACTGGGAGACCTTCACCGCGGCCGCCGCCGAGGAGGGCATCGAGGTCGAGCTCGTCGACTTCACCGACTACAACCAGCCCAACCCGGCGCTGAGCGAGGGCGAGCTCGACCTCAACCAGTTCCAGCACATCGTGTACCTGGCCGACTACAACGTGGCGAACGACGACGACCTCGTCGCGATCGGCTCGACCGCGATCTACCCCCTCGGCGTGTTCTCCACCAAGCACGACTCGCTCGAGGACATCCCCGAGGGCGGCACGGTCGCTATCCCCTCGGATCCGACCAACCGCGCCCGCGCGCTCAACGTGCTGCAGGCGGCCGAGCTCATCGAGCTGAGCGACGGCGGCAGCCTGTTCTCGACCCCCGACGACATCGACGCCTCCGCGTCGAAGGTGCAGGTCACCGAGATGGACGCATCGTTCACCGCGACCTCGCTCTCCGACGTCGACGCCGCCGTCGTCAACAACGACTTCGTGACCGACGCCGGCCTGAAGTTCGACGAGGCGCTCTACCAGGACGATCCGGAGGACGAGGGCGCGAAGTACTTCATCAACATCTTCGCGGCCCGCGCCGAGGACAAGGACAACGAGACCTACCAGAAGCTCGTCGAGATCTACCAGACGAACCAGGACGTGCAGGACGGCGTCTTCGAGAATTCGGGGGACAGCGCGATCCTGCTGAACACGCCGGTCTCGGAGCTGCAGGAGATCCTCACCGATTCCGAGGAACAGGTCCGCGAGAACAAGTAACCGCTCGTCGCGCAGCGAGAGCAGCGATTAGGATCGGGGCGTTCGGTTTCACCGGGCGCCCCGATCCGCATCCGCGGCGAGCAGGAGGGAGACCGCGCATGACGCGTGTCCAGATGATCGGCGTCTCCAAGCGCTATCCGGGTCGCGGCAAGGGCGCCGCGCAGGTGGTGGCGGTCGACGACGTCTCGATCGACGTGGCCTCGGGCGAGATCCACGCCATCATCGGCTATTCCGGAGCCGGCAAGAGCACCCTGCTGCGCCTCGTCAACGGCCTCGAGCGGGCGAGCTCGGGCCGCATCCTGGTGGGCGACGACGAGATCACGAGCCTGCCCGAGGCGAGGCTGCGCGCGGTGCGCGGCCGCATCGGCATGATCTTCCAGCAGTTCAACCTGTTCCATTCGAAGCGGGTGTCGAAGAACGTCGAGTACCCGCTCGTGGTGGCCGGCGTCTCTCCGGCGGAGCGCAAGCGTCGCGTGGCCGAGCTGCTCGACTTCGTCGGCCTCGGCGACAAGGCGGAGGCGTACACCGACCAGCTATCGGGCGGCCAGAAGCAGCGGGTCGGCATCGCTCGGGCGCTCGCGACGAACCCGGGTGTGCTGCTCGCCGACGAGGCCACGAGCGCGCTCGACCCGCAGACCTCCCAGGAGGTGCTCGCGCTGCTGAAGCGCGTCAACGACGAGTTCGGCATCACGATCATCCTCATCACCCACGAGATGGAGGTCGTGCGCGGGATCGCCGATCGCGTCACCGTGATGGACGGGGGCCGCGCGGTGGAGCAGGGCGGCGTCTTCGACGTCTTCTCGAGCCCGCAGACCACCACGACCAGGCGCTTCGTGTCGAGCGCGCTGCCCACGGAGCCCCAGGCCGAGCACCTCGAGCAGCTGCGCGAGCGGCACCGGGGCCGGCTGGTGACGCTCACATTCCGCGATGGAGACGTGGATCAGCCCGTCGTGTTCCGCACCCTCGCCGAGCGCGGCGTCGGGGTGAGCATCGTGCACGGCGGCGTCACCGACGTGGGCGGCCGCAGCTTCGGCAAGCTCACCCTCGAACTCATCGGCGACGACCTGCGCGTCGAGCACGCGATCGCGGCGCTCGCGCAGGAGACCGACCTGGAGGTGCTGGTCTGATGGACAAGCTCATGGAGCTGCTCGCGAACGGCAAATTCCTCGAGGCGACGGTCGAGACGCTCGTCTACGTCGTGTTCGCGATGGGCATCGGCGGGGTGCTCGGCCTGATCATCGGCGTGCTGCTCACGGTCTCCCGACAGGGAGGCATCCTGCAGAACCGCGCCCTCTACTGGACCCTGAACTTCCTCGTGAACTTCTTCCGGCCGATCCCGTTCGTGATCCTCATCGCCGCGATCCAGCCGCTCGCCCGCCTCGTCGTCGGCACGGGCATCGGGGATCGCGCCCTGATCTTCGTACTCGTCTTCGCGGCGACCTTCGGCATCGCGCGACTCGTCGAGCAGAACCTGCTCACCGTGCCGCCCGGGGTGATCGAGGCCTCGCGCGCCATGGGCGCCGGTCCGCTGCGCACCATCCTCACGGTGCTGATCCCCGAGGGTCTCGGCCCCGTCGTGCTCGGCTACACCTTCGCGTTCATCGCGGTGGTCGACATGACCGCGATGGCCGGCGTGATCGGCGGCGGCGGCCTCGGAAACCTCGCCCTGCAGTACGGCTACCGCCAGTTCAACCCGTGGGTCACGTGGTCGGCCGTGCTCATCATCATCGCCATCGTGCAGCTCGTGCAGCTGCTCGGCAACGTGTTCGCCCGCAAGCTGCTCCGGAGGTAGCCCGTGTCATCAGCCCCGCCGCGCACCCTCGCCGATCTCCGGCGCGTCGCCGAGGAGTTCTGGCCCGCCTCGACCGCCGAGGGGTGGGACCGCGTCGGCCTCGTCTCCGGTGCGGGCGATGCGCCCCTGCGCCGGGTGCTGCTGGCGGTCGACGCGGTGGCGGCGACCGTCGACGAGGCGCTCGAGCTGGGCGCGGACGCTCTGCTCACGCACCATCCGCTGCTGCTGCGCGGCATTCACACGATCGCCGAGGACACCTCGAAGGGCGCGCTGCTCGCGAGGCTCATCCGCGGCGGTTGCGCGCTGCTCGCGGCGCACACGAACGCCGACCAGCCCGAGGGCGGCGTCTCGGCGGTCGTCGCCGAGCGGCTCGGCCTCGTGTCGGCCGAGGCGATCGTGCCGGCCGAGGGGCCCCGACCGGGCGAGGTGTTCGGCATCGGCAGGGTCGGCGACCTCTCCGAGGCGACCTCGCTGCGCGAGTTCGCCGAGCGGGTCGCGGCGATCCTGCCCGAGACCGTGAGCGGCGTGCGGGTGGCCGGCGATCCGGATCGGCCCGTGCGTCGCATCGCACTGCTCGGCGGGGCGGGGGACAGCCTGCTCGATCACCCCGCGGTGCGCGCCGCCGACGTCTACCTCACCTCCGATCTGCGGCACCACCCCGCGCAGGAGTCGATCGAGCAGTCGCTCGCCGCGGGCGGGCCCGCTCTCGTGGACGTCGCGCACTGGGCGAGCGAATCGCTGTGGCTCGAGGGTGCGGCCGAGCGGCTCTCCGCCCGGCTGCCCGGCGTCGAGTTCGCGGTGAGCGGTCTGCGCACCGATCCGTGGAGCTTCGCGGTCGGGGCGTCGAGGCTCTGAGCCTCGGCCCGATCCGGGCCTTCTCCGGACGCCGTCGCGGGCTCCGGCCCGGCGCGCCTGCCCGTGCTTCGGATCTCGCCGACGTCTCGGATCGGATCGCGCGTTGCGCCCCGAGACATCGGCGTGCTCCGAGCGAACGGCCGGGGGCGCCGCCCGGGTAGGCTTGACCCCATGAAAGCCAGCCCTCGCCAGCAGCAGCTGCTGCTCGACCTGCAAGACCGCGACAACACGATCGCCCGGCTCCGTCGCAAGCGCAGCACCCTGCCCGAGCGGGCCGAGCTCGACGGGCTGACCGGCGAGGCCGAGCAGGCGAAGGCGCGCTTCATGGCGGCGCAGCGCGAGCTCGACGCCCAGAACGCCGAGATCGCGCGCGTCGAGGCAGACGTGCAGCTCGTGAGCCAGCGCCGCGCGCGCGACGAGCAGCTGATCGCGGTGAGCACGTCGTCGAAGGAGGCGCAGGCGCTGCAGAGCGAACTCGACACGCTCGCGCGGCGGCAGAGCGAACTCGAGGATCGCGAGCTCGAGATCATGGAGGTGCAGGAGCGGGCGCAGGCCGAGTTCTCGGCCGCCCAGCAGGTGCTCGCCGGCGTCGACGAGCGCCGCGCCGCGATCAGGGCGAAGATCTCGGAGGCCGAGCAGCGCCTCGACCGCGAGCTCTCGTCGCGCGGCGAGGAGCGGGCCGGCATCGCGGCCGAGCTGCAGCGCGACCTGCTCGACCTCTACGAGGAGCTGCGGGGCCGCATCGGGATCGGCGCGGCCCGTCTGCGGGGCGGCGTCTCGGAGGCCAGCAACATGTCCCTGACGCCGGCGGAGCTCAGCGACATCCGCTCGGCCGCCCCCGACGAGCTCGTCTTCTGCCCGGGCACCGGCGCGATCCTCGTGCGCGTCGAGGGGGAGTAGCGCCCCGCGCCGCTGCCGCCGCGCACGCGCGGTAGACTGGATCCGGAACGGGCTGGCGGGCGGTCGCGTCGCGGCACTTCGGTGCTCGCGCCGAGGAACGTCCGGGCTGCACAGAGGAGAACGGTGGGTAACACCCACCCGGGGCGACCCGCGAGAAAGTGCAACAGAGAGTAGACCGCCCGATGCGGCACGCTGCATCGGGTAAGGGTGAAAGGGTGGTGTAAGAGACCACCGGCGTTCGTGGTGACACGGGCGGCCAGGTAAACCTCGTTCGCAGCAAGGCCAGACAGCAGACGTCGACGCTCCTCGCCGAGTCTGCGGGTAGGCCGCTAGAGGGTGTCGGCAACGGCGCCCCGAGAGAGATGACCGTCACCGGCCGGTTCGCCGGCCGGGACAGAACCCGGCGTACAGCCGGCCCGTTCCCCTCTCCGCCCTGATGCTTCCGCGTGATTCTGCGGAGGTATCAGGGCGGTTTCGTGTCTCCGAGGAGCCCTGGACGCACCGTGGACACGGTGGCGGCGCGAGACGAGACCGCCCGACGCGATGATCGCGGGCTGCACCGCCGCGGCGATGTCGAGTCGTACGAGACCGCGGGCCGGTCACCCCGAGACGGTCAGCAGCTCGAAGCCGTCCTCCCGCACCACGATCGTGTGCTCGAACTGCGCCGTGACGCTCTTGTCGCGCGTGGTGACGGTCCAGCCGTCGTCCCACTGATCCCACTCGTACGAGCCGAGCGTGAGCATCGGCTCGACCGTGAAGACCATGTTCGGCTTGATGACGTCGCCGTAGGCCGGGGCCGAGTCGTAGTGGGGGATGATGAGACCCGAGTGGAACGACGAACCGACGCCGTGCCCGGTGAAGTCGCGCACCACGCCGTAGCCGAAGCGCTTCGCGTACGTCTCGATGACGCGACCGATCACATTGACCTGGCGCCCGGGCTTCGCCGCCTTGATGCCGCGCATCATGGCCTCGTGCGTGCGCTCGATGAGCAGGTCGACCTCCTCGGAGACCCGACCGACCCGGAAGGTGCGGTTGGTGTCGCCGTGGAAGCCGTCGAGGTAGGCGGTGACGTCGACGTTGACGAGGTCGCCCTCGCGCAGCACCGTGTCGTCGGGGATGCCGTGGCAGATCACCTCGTTCACCGACGTGCACGAGGAGGCCCGGTATCCGCGGTAGCCGAGCGTCGAGGGGTAGGCGCCCTGCGAGACGACGTACTCGTGCGCGACCCGGTCGAGCTCGGCCGTGGTGACACCGGGACGCACGGCGTCGCCGACCGCGTCGAGCGCGCGCGAAGCGACCCGGCCCGCGGCTCGGATGCGCTCGATCTCCGCCTCGCTGTAGGTGTCGTCCCCCGTGTAGGCGGGAGGAGCCGCGAGGCCGACGTAGGGAGGACGGGCGATCTGCTGGGGGACGGTGCGCGGCTGGGGCGCGGAACCGGGGACCAAATGGCCGTGTGCGTCGAAGGGCATGCCTCTAGTCTATGAAGTAGGCCCGGCTCGCCCGGGTCCGGATCGTCCGGAACCGACCGGGCGCCGAGCAGACGCGCGATCCGCGCGAACCGAGGAGGTCATGATGAGCAAGCGGGACTGGGGAGTCGACGACACCGAGGAGACCTACTGGTACAACACCCGCACCGGCGAGGTCGAGGAGGGGCCGCAGTCGCTCGGCATCGACCGGATCGGTCCGTTCAAGACGCGCGAGGAGGCCGCCAACGGCCCGGCCAAGCTGCAGGAGCGCGCCAAGGAGTGGGCGGAGGAGGACGCTCGGGAGGACTGAGCCCCCGCTGAGAGGACGCGGTCGGCCCGCGCTGCCGAAACACGGATGTCACAGGGGCGCGCTAGTCTGGCAATAATCGTCAACTGAGCGAACGGAGCCGGTGTGAGCAAGCAGCGCGATTTTGTTCTTCGCACCATCGAAGAGCGCGGCGTGAAATTCGTGCGTCTCTGGTTCAGCGACGTGTCGGGCACTCTGAAGTCGGTGGCGCTCGCCCCCGCCGAGGTCGAGGGCGCGTTCAGCGAGGGCATCGGCTTCGACGGATCCGCCATCGAGGGGCTCACCCGAGCGTACGAGTCCGATCTGCTGGCCGTGCCCGACCCCTCGACCTTCCAGCTGCTGCCGTGGCGCAGCATGTCCGCGCCCACGGCGCGCATGTTCTGCGACATCCGCACCCCCAACGGCGAGCCCGCCGTCGCCGATCCCCGCAACGTGCTCAAGCGCACGCTGGCTCAGGCGGCCGAGCAGGGGTTCACCTTCTACACGCACCCCGAGATCGAGTTCTACCTGCTGAAGTCCTCCGAGTACGGCTCCGAGGGCCCGGTGCCCGTCGATCGCGCCGGCTACTTCGACAACGTGCCCGGAGGCACGGCGCACGACTTCCGTCGCGAAAGCGTCGCGATGCTCGAGGAGCTCGGCATCTCGGTCGAGTTCAGCCACCACGAGGCCGGGCCCGGCCAGAACGAGATCGACCTGCGCTACGCAGACGCGCTCACCATGGCCGACAACATCATGACGTTCCGCACCGTGGTGAAAGAGGTCGCGATCGCGCAGGGCGTGCACGCCACCTTCATGCCGAAGCCGCTCGTCGGTCAGCCCGGCTCGGGCATGCACACCCACCTCTCGCTCTTCGAGGGCGACGCCAACGCGTTCTACGATCCGGGCGCCCGCTACCAGCTCTCGCAGACGGGCCGCCGCTTCGTGGCGGGCCTGCTGCGCCACGCGCCCGAGATCACCGCGGTCACCAACCAGTACATCAACTCCTACAAGCGCCTGTGGGGCGGCGATGAGGCGCCCTCGTTCGTCAGCTGGGGGCACAACAACCGCTCCGCGCTGGTGCGCGTTCCGATGTACAAGCCCGGCAAGGGCGGCGCCGCGCGCGTCGAATACCGAGGCATGGACAGCGCGGTGAACCCCTACCTGGGCTTCTCGGTGCTGCTCGCGGCCGGTCTCAAGGGCATCCGCGACGAGTACGAGCTGCCTCCCGAGGCAGAGAACAACGTGTGGGCGCTGAGCGACGGCGAGAGACGGGCCATGGGCTTCGACCCGCTGCCCACCAGTCTCGATCACGCGCTCGCGGTGATGGAGCGTTCAGAGCTGGTGGCCGAGACCCTCGGCGAGCAGGTGTTCGCCTACTTCATCCGCGACAAGCGCCGCGAGGTGAGCGAGTACCGCGCTCAGGTCACGCCCTACGAGCTCGGCTCGATGCTCGACACCATCTGAGAGGCGCTCCAGGGTGGCCGATCAGACCGAGCTGCGCCTCGCGGATGTGGCGCGCGCCGGCTTCCAAGACCTTTCCGAGTCGCGCGACGCGCTGCATGAGCTCGCCCGCAGCCTCGAGATCGGCGTCGACGAGCTGCTGCGAGCGTTCTCCGGCGCCGCCGACCCCGACGCGGCACTGATCCGCATCCGGCACCTCGCGGAATCCCACCCCGAGCGCGCCCGCGCCCTCGATCCTCGCCTGCTGCGTCGGCTCTGCCTGCTCATCGGCGCCTCGCCCGCACTCGGCGACTTCTTCGCGCGGCGCCCCGAACGGCTCGTCGGCATCCTCGAGACCGGTGGGCGCGCGATCCACGCCGACGAGGCCCGCGCGGCCCTGCTCGACGCGGTGCGAGACGACGGCGCAGACGCTGCCGCCCCGAGTGCCGCGCTCACCGGCGAGAGCGGCTGGAACGCCCTGCGGGTGCGCTATCGCGAACTACTCTCGGAGCTGATGCTCTTCGATCTGCGACGCTCGAGGAAGGGCGAGGCCGCCGAGGCGTTCGAGGAGGTCGCGCTCTCGCTCTCCGCGCTCGCCGGGGCGGCGATCGAGGCTTCCCTCGCAGTCGCGCGCGCCACGCTGGTCGCGGGATGCTCGGGCCCGCCCGTGCCCTCGGAGCGCGTCGCCGCCGCGCAGCTCGCCGTCGTGGCCATGGGCAAGTGCGGCGCGGAAGAGCTCAACGTGGTCTCCGACGTCGACGTCGTCTTCATCGTCGCGAGCGCCGACGACGATGCGCTCGACGGCGATGCGCTGATCCGCGTCGGCACCCGGCTCGCAAGCGAGACGATGCGGGGGATTCACGACCCCGCCTTCGAACCGCCGCTCTGGCAGCTCGACGCGAACCTGCGCCCGGAGGGCCGGCACGGCGCCCTCGTGCGCACCCTCGGTTCCATGCTCAGCTACTACGAGCGCTGGGCGAAGGCCTGGGAGTTCCAGGCCCTGCTGAAGGCCCGCCCGCTCGCCGGCGATTTGCACCTCGGCGGCGAGTTCGTGGAGCGCACGCGCGACCTCGTGTGGGCCTCATCATCGCGCGAGGACTTCGTGGGCTCGGTGCAGCGCATGCGCCAGCGCGTCACCGAGCACATCGCCGACGACGAACTCGAGGTGCAGCTCAAGCTGGGCCCCGGCGGGCTGCGCGACATCGAGTTCAGCGTGCAGCTGCTGCAGCTCGTGCACGGCCAGTACGACGACCGCCTGCACCTGCGCGGCACGCTGCCGTCGCTGCGCGCCCTCGTCGACGGCGGGTACGTCGCCCGCGGCGACGGCGAGCGGCTGGCGGCCGACTACCGCTTCCTGCGCGTGCTCGAGCACCGGCTCCAGCTGCGCGAACTGCGCCGCACCGCGATCATGCCCACCGACGAGGAGGCGCTGCGCGTGCTCGCGCGCGCCACCGGGCTCGCCGACAACGGCGGGCTGCTGCTCGAGAGCTGGGAGCGCACGAAACGCGAGGTGCGCGAACTGCATCTCAAGATCTTCTACGCCCCGCTGCTCAGCGCGGTCGCGGCGCTTCCGGAGGAGGAGCTGGTGCTCGGCAGCGACGAGGCGCGCGCGCGTCTCGTCAGCATCGGCTTCCGCGATCCCGACGGAGCGATGCGCCACCTCGCGGCGCTCACCCGCGGCACGTCGCGGCGGGCGCGCATCCAGCGCAACCTCATGCCGGTGCTGCTGCAGTTGCTGGCCGAGGGCACCGACCCCGACTACGGGCTGCTCGCGTTCAGGCGCGTCAGCGAGGCGAACAGCGAGACCCCCTGGTACCTGCGCCTGCTGCGCGACGGCACCGAGGCGGCCGAGCGGCTCACGCGCGTGCTGTCGTGCTCGCGCTTCGCGGCCGAGTTGCTCGAGTCGCTGCCCGAGTCTGTGGCCTGGCTCGAGCGCGACGAGCAGCTGCGCCCCATGAGCCGCGAGCAGCTGTTCGCCGAGATGCGCTCGATGTCATCGCGTCGCGACGGCGCCGAGGCGGCGGCCGCGGCGCTGCGCACGGTGCACCGGCGAGAGGTGCTGCGGCTCGCGATGGGGCGCATCACCGGGGTGATCGGCGAGGCCGAGGTGGCGGCCGGCCTCGACGCTGCGCACACCGCGCTGCTCGACGCGCTGCTCACCGCGATCCGCCTCGACGCGGTCGTGAAGTGGGAGGGCGATCCGATCGAGCTCGCGCTCATCGGCATGGGCCGTTACGGCGGCGGCGAGCTGGGGTTCGCCTCGGACATCGATCTCATCGCCGTGTTCCGGGCCCCCGGCACCGTGGCCGCGGATCGTGCGTCCCGTGAGGCGGTGCGGCTGATCTCGGAGCTGCGCCGTCTCGTCTCGGATCCGCGGTTCCCCGTCGACCTCGACTTCGATCTGCGGCCCGAGGGCAAGAACGGGCCGCTCGCCCGCAGCCTCGACGCCTACCGCTCCTACTACCAGCGGTGGTCGGTGACGTGGGAGGCCCAGGCGCTGCTGCGCGCGCGAGCCGTCGGGGGAGACGCCGCCCTCGGCGCAGACTTCATCGAGCTCGCCGACGAGATCCGGTATCCCGCGTCCTTCGGCGAGAACGAGGTGCGCGAGGTACGGCGCATCAAGGCCCGGGTCGAGGCCGAGCGGCTGCCGCAGGGCGCCGATCCCCGTCGCCACCTGAAGCTGGGCCCGGGGGGCATCAGCGACGTCGAGTGGCTCGTGCAGCTGCTGCAGCTGCGCGAAGGGCAGCGCCACCCCGAGCTGCGCACCGTCTCGACGCTGCGCGCGCTCGAGGCCGCCAACGAGCTCGAGCTGCTCGGCCCGCACGAGGCCGACCACCTCGCAGACTCGTGGCGCTTCGCGAGCCGCGTGCGCTCGGCGCTGAAGCTGTGGACGGGCCGTTCCTCGGATTCGCTACCGGTCGATCGTACCGACCTCGACGGCATCGCCGGGGTGCTCGACCTGCCGCGCGGACGCACCTTCGAGCTCGAGGAGCGGTGGTTCGCCGTCTCGCGTCGCGCGCGCGCCGTCTTCGAGCGGGAGTTCTTCGGCTACGCCGAGCAGGACGTGCGCTTTCCGCTTCCCTGATCCGTTCACCGTCACGCTACGAAACATGCGAACGATGTTTACGCAAGGGGCTAGCGCGCGAGGTCGCCCAAGCGTAATCTGATTGTTATGCAGTACCTACAGTCATTCCTCGAGGCTCTCCTCGCCGAAGACGGTGCTGAGTTCGAAGACGAACTCGAATCCTGATCGGCAAGGGCGCCGCCGCCCGCTCGCGACATCGTCGTCGCCCGACATGAACGACGCAAGCCCCGACCGCCCGGTCGGGGCTTGCGTCGTCTCGGAGGAGCAGAGCTGCGGCGGAGCACGGGCGGGAAGAGACCCGGACAGCGTCCGCGAGCCGTCGCCTGCGCCGTCGCACCCGCTCCGGAAGCACGAGAGCCCCCGGACGACAGGTCGTCGGGGGCTCTCGTCGCCTCAACGCGGATTACACCCCGTAGTAGAGCTCGTACTCGAAGGGGTGCACCCGCACCGCCATCGGCAGGATCTCGTTCTCGCGCTTGTAGTCGATCCAGGTCTGGATGACCTCCTCGGTGAACACGCCGCCCTCGAGCAGGAACTGGTGGTTCGCCTCGAGCGCGTCGAGCGCCTCGTCGAGCGAGCCGGGCACCTGGGGAATGCTCTTCGCCTCCTCGGGGGGCAGCTCGTAGAGATCCTTGTCGATCGGCTCCATCGGCTCGATGCGGTTGCGGATGCCGTCGAGCCCCGCCATCATCTGCGCAGCGAAGGCGAGGTAGGGGTTGCCCGAGGCGTCGGGGGCGCGGAACTCGATGCGCTTCGCCTTCGGGTTCGAGCCGGTGAGCGGGATGCGCACGGCGGCCGAGCGGTTGCCCGCCGAGTAGGCCAGGTTGACCGGGGCCTCGTAGCCCTTGACCAGACGGCGGTAGCTGTTGATCGTGGGGTTGGTGAAAGCCAGCAGCGCGGGCGCGTGGTGCAGGATGCCGCCGATGTACCAGCGGGCGATGTCGGAGAGCTGCGCGTAGCCGTTCTCGTCGTAGAACAGCGGCTCGCCGCCCTTCCAGAGCGACATGTGGGTGTGCATGCCCGAACCGTTGTCGCCGAAGACCGGCTTCGGCATGAAGGTGGCGGTCTTGCCCCACAGCTCGGCGGTGTTCTTGACGATGTACTTGAATTTCAGCACGTCGTCGGCGGCCTTCACGAGCGTGTCGAAGCGGTAGTTGATCTCGGCCTGCCCCGGGGCGCCGACCTCGTGGTGCGAGCGCTCGAGCTCGAGACCGGCCTCGATGAGGCGCAGCGAAATGTCGTCGCGCAGGTCCGCCTGCTTGTCGACGGGCGAGACGGGGAAGTAGCCGCCCTTCGCCGGGGTGTGGTGGCCCAGGTTGCCGCCCTCGTCGTTGCGAGCGGAGTTCCAGCCGGCCTCTTCGGAGTCGATCTCGAAGAAGGTGCGGCGCGGGGTGGTCTCGTGACGCACCGAGTCGAGGATGTAGAACTCGGCCTCCGGGGCGAAGAACGCGGTATCGGCGATGCCGGTCGAGGCGAGGTACTGCTCGGCCTTCTTCGCGATCTGGCGCGGATCCTTCGAGTAGATCTCGCCCGTGCGGGGGTTGAAGATGTCACAGATCAGGATGAGCGTGCGCTCGGCGCGGAACTGGTCGATGTAGGCGGTGCTGACGTCCGGGATGAGCTGCATGTCGGACTCGGCGATGCCGGCGAAGCCGCGGATCGAGGAGCCGTCGAACATCTGACCGACCTCGAAGAAGTCGAGATCGACCGTGGCAGCCGGGATGTTGAAGTGCTGCTGCACGCCGGGCAGGTCGACGAAGCGGATGTCGACGAACTTGACGTCGGTCTCCTTGATGAAGTCGATCACTTCTTGGGGGGTGGTGAACATACTGCTCCTCGTGGTCAGATCGGCCCGTGCTCTCACGACGGCTCGGCCCGATTGCTTGTTACCAGCCTATGCGAGCCTGATTTCAAAACCGTGATTCCGATGTTTCACGGGTGTTACGCCTGCACGCGCCCGGTGCATCGCCGGATCAGGCACGGATCAGCACCGTTCCGGCGATCTTGTCATGGAAGCCGCGCTGGTCGGAATCCCAGACCAGCACCGGGATCACGAGGCACAGCAGCAGGGTGCGCACCGCGGGCCGCCAGGGGCCGACCCAGCCGCCGGCGATGGGCACCACGCGGAGGCCGAGCAGCCGGTGCCCGATCGAGCCGCCGATGGTGGGGATGAAGACGCTCTGCATCACCGCGAAGATCAGGTAGTTCCACCACTCGGGGTGGGCGCCTCCGATGAGCAGGTAGGCGGGCAGTGCCGCGAGTCCCCAATCGATGAGGATCGCGAGCGCGCGCCTGCCGAGCCGGGCGACCGAGTGGGGGCCGGACTCGGGCAGGCCGAGGCGCTCGCCTGGCCACTTGCTGGGCTCGAGGTCGCCGAAGCGCTGCGGCGCAGAGGGGGCAGCCATCGGGATCAGCGTGGACGCTGCGGGCGGACGCGGTTGGGATCCATGCCCTTCGGGATGCCGACGGGAGCGGCCTGCAGCGAGGAGAGCCGGTTGTAGACGGCCGCCACCTCGTTGCGGTTGAGCTTCGGCTTGAGCCGCAGCAGGGTCTTCGAGAGCTTCGGGAGCGGCACGCCGTCGCCGTCGGGGCCCACGTAGAGGTGCACGACCTCGATGTTGCGAAGTGCGCGCTTGATCTTGCGCTCTTCGTCGGCCGCCATGCGCTCGGTGCGCTGGCGCGAGCCCTCGGAGATCAGCACGACGCCGCCGCGGCCTACGACCCGGTACACGGCGTCCTGGTTGCGGTTCATCGCCACCGGCACCTCGGAGCCGCGCCACGAGCGCCGCAGAGCGCCCTGCACTACGGCGCCCACGGCGCCGGGGCGGCCCTCGATCTGCTGATAGGCCATGCGCTCGGCTCGGCGACCGAGCACGATCATGACGAGCAGAATGCCGACGAGCACGCCCGTGACCGGCCAGATCACCCAGCCGAACCAGCCTCCCGGCAGCAGCCAGGCGAGCAGCACCGAGACGGCGACGGGAGCGATGAAGCACAGCAGGAGCGCCCAGGGGAGGTTGCGGTCGTGAACCTTGGTGGTCTTGTAGATCTCCACCATCTGCCGGATGCGACCGTTGCGCTTCGCCTTCTCTTCTGCCATGACACCTAGGATATCGGCTCTGGCGGCGCACTCGAACCGCGCACCGCGCTTCCATGCCCACGAAGCAGCGCATGTTCGCTCACAGCGCGAGGGATCCGCGGCTTTCTGCGAAGTTCTCCACGGTTGCGAACGACCCGGGCCGATCGTGCGGATCGTACCGCAGACTGGTGTCGAGCCGGAGCCGCCGATCGGCGGCTCGGACGGGAGCGTGATGGGAACCAGAGGACGGCGCACTGGCCGGATCGGGGCGGCCGCCGCTCTCGCGGCAAGGGCGGAACGGGTTTGCCTCGCCGGCATCGAGCTGCGCACGAGGGGCGACTGCGCCGACCCTCGCGGTGATCGCCGGGGCCGACGCCACGCGCACGATCGCGGCTGCCGAGCCCTGGGGCTGACGATGCACGGGCTCGAGCGCGCGCTGCGCTGCTGGGACACCGTCGGGGCCGCGGGGCTGCTGCTCGAGGCGCTCGAAGAGGCCTCCTCGGAGATCGAACGGGGCGGCCGCTGGAGCGCGCAGCTCGCGAGCGAGGCCGCCTGCTATGCGCTGCGCAGCAGGATCACCCCGGCGACGCGGAGCGCCCCGGACGACGACGCGGGCCGCGGCCACCGATGAGGTGGCCGCGGCCCGCGCTGGATTCGAGTCGGCTCAGATGCCGAGATTGCCCTCGAAGTCGCCCGCCTCGAGCCGCTGCTTCACCTGGGTGAGGAAGCGCGCGGCGTCGGCGCCGTCGACGATGCGGTGGTCGTAGGAGAGCGCCAGGTAGACCGTGGAGCGCACGGCGATCGCGTCGCCCTCCGGTCCCGAGATCACCATCGGCTTCTTCACGACCGCACCGGTGCCGAGAATCGCCGACTGCGGCAGGAACACGAGCGGCGTGTCGAAGAGCGCGCCGCGCGAGCCGGTGTTCGTGAGCGTGAAGGTACCGCCGCTCAGCTCGTCGGGGGTGAGCTTGTTGTCGCGGGTGCGCTCGGCCAGATCGGCGATCTCGCCCGCGATCTGGGCGAGGTTCTTCTCGCCCGCCTCGCGCAGCACCGGCGTCAGCAGGCCTCGCTCGGTGTCGACCGCGATGCTGATGTTCTCGGTGTCGGGGTAGACGATCGAGTCGCCGTCGACGGTCGCGTTGATGATCGGGTAGGTGCGCAGCGCCTCGGCGGCGGCCAGGGCGAAGAACGGCAGGAAGGACAGCTTCGAGCCGGTCTTCTGCAGGAACTCGTCTTTCTTGGCCTGACGCAGCTGCGCCACGCGGGTCACATCGACCTCGACCACGGTGGTGAGCTGCGCGGTGTTCTGCAGCGACGCGACGGCCCGCTCCGAGATCACCTTGCGCAGACGGCTCATCTTCTGCGTGGTGCCGCGCAGCTCGGAGACCTCGACGGCCGCAGCCGCGGCGGGGGCCGCAGCTGCGGGCGCGGCGCTCTTCGCAGTCTCGGCGGCGGCGAGCACGTCCTCCTTGCGGATGCGACCTCCGACGCCGGTGCCCGTGACCTTCGAGAGGTCGACACCGGTATCGTGGGCGAGCTTGCGCACGATCGGGGTGATGTACCCGGACGACGGAGCCGGCTGCTCGGCGGCGGGCTGCGCCGGAGCGGCGGGCTGCTGAGTGGGCGCGGCCGGGGGAGCGGCGGGCGCCGCCTCGGGCTGCGTGGTCTCGGCGGCGGGGGCGGGGGCCTCGGCAGCCGCGGGCTGCTCGGCGGCGGCCGGCTGTTCGGCCTTCGCGGGCTCGGGCGCGGCCTGAGCCGCGGGCTCGGGTGCCGCCTGAGCTGCGGGCTCGGGTGCGGCCTGAGTCGCGGGAGCCTCACCGCTGCCGATGCGGGCGAGCACACCGCCGACCTCGACGGTGTCGTCTTCCTGCACAGCGATCTGCTGCAGCACACCGGCGATCGGGGAGGGCACCTCGGTGTCGACCTTGTCGGTCGAGACCTCGAGCAGGGGCTCGTCGACCTCGACGGTGTCGCCGACGTTCTTCAGCCAGCGGGTCACCGTGCCCTCGGTGATGCTCTCGCCGAGGGAGGGCAGCACGACGTCCTGCGCGTCCGAACTCGCACCGGCCGGAGCCTCCTGCTGAGCCGCGGCGGGCTGGGCGGCGGCCTGGGGCTGCTCGGGAGCCGGCTGCTCGGCGGCAGGGGCCGGCTGCTCGGCCGGGGCGGCCTCGGCGGCGGGAGCCTCGGATGCCGGAGTCTCGCTCGGAGCGGACGAGCCGCTGCCGTCGCCGACGCGCGCGAGCACGGCGCCCACCTCGGCGGTCTCGTCCTCCTGCACCAGGATCTCCTCGACCACACCCGCGACGGGCGACGGGATCTCGGTGTCGACCTTATCGGTCGACACCTCGAGCAGGGGCTCGTCGACCTCGACGGTGTCGCCGACGTTCTTCAGCCAGCGGGTCACCGTACCCTCGGTCACGCTCTCGCCCAGTGCGGGGAGGACCACCGATTCACTCATCGTGCATTTCTCCGTTTCGTTCGTTGAAGTCTGTCAGCCGCGCTCAGATGGCGTGCAGCGGCTTGCCCGCGAGCTTCAGCATGGTCTCGCCGATGGTCTCGTTCTGGGTCGGGTGCCCGTGGACGAAGGGCGCCACGTCCTCGGGGTAGGCCTCCCAGTTGACGATGAGCTGCGCCTCGCCGACCAGCTCGCCGACGCGGGCGCCGATCATGTGCACGCCGACGACGGGGCCGTCGTTGACGCGCACCGCCTTCACCGTGCCCGCGGTGCCGAGGATCGAACTCTTCGCGTTGCCCGCGAGGTTGTACTCGTAGCTGCTGACGTTGTCGGCGCCGAACTGCTCCTTGGCCTTCGCCTCGGTGAGGCCGACCGACGCGATCTCGGGGTCGCAGTAGGTGATCTTCGGGATGTTGACGTCCTGCACGACGACGGGGTTCAGGCCCGCGATCTGCTCGGCGACGAAGATGCCCTGCTGGTAACCGCGGTGCGCGAGCTGCAGACCGGGCACGATGTCGCCGATGGCGTAGACGCCCGGCACGTTGGTCGCCAGGCGCTCATCGGTGAGCACGAAGCCGCGATCCATCTCGACCCCGACCTCCTCGAAGCCGAGCCCCTGGGTGGCGGGGCCGCGGCCGACCGCCACGAGCAGGTAGTCGGCGGACAGCTCGGTGCCGTCTTCGAGCGACACCGTCACGCCGCTCGCGTCCTGCGAGACCGACTTGAATCGCACGCCGACCTTGAAGTCGATGCCCCGCTTGCGGAAAGCGCGCTCGAGCTGCTTCGAGACCGACTCCTCTTCGTTGGGGACCAGGTGGGGCAGGCCCTCGACGATGGTCACCTCGGCGCCGAAGGAGCGCCACACGCTCGCGAACTCGACGCCGATCACGCCGCCGCCGAGGATCACGACCCGCTTCGGGATCTCCTGAAGCTCGAGCGCCTGCTCGCTCGCGATCACGCGGCCGCCGATCTCGAGTCCCGGCAGCGAGCGGGAGTAGGAGCCGGTCGCGAGCACGACGTGCTTGCCGATCACACGGTCGTCGCCCACCTGCACGGTCGTGGGGGAGACCAGACGGCCCTCGCCCGCGATGACGGTGATGCCGTTCGCCTTGAGCAGCCCCTGCAGGCCCTTGAACTTGCCGGCCACGAGGTTCTCGCGGAAGCGGGTCACGCCGGCGATGTCGACGCCGGAGACGCTCGACAGCACGCCGTACGCCTCGCCCTCGCGGGCCACGTCGGCGATCTCGGCCGAGTGGAGCAGTGCCTTGGTGGGCACGCAGCCGCGGTGCAGGCAGGTGCCGCCGAGCTTGTCCTTCTCGATGACGGCGGCGCTGAAGCCGAGCTGCTTCGCCCGGATGGCGGCTGCGTAGCCGGCGCTGCCGCCGCCCAGAACGACGATGTCAAACTGCTGATCGGCCAAGTGGGATCTCCCTCGGGGTGTTCGCAATGTGTCTCGGCGGCCCGTTGGTGGTGTCGGGCGCACTGAGTCCAGCCTACACCCGGCCAGGCGCCGCACGGCGGGCCGTTGCGCTCCGCAGGCGGGTTCGCTATGGGCGTGACGGGGAACAGGCGCGCAGCGTGCCCGCCTTCGTAGGATGGACGTGTGACCGATCCGATCTTCTCCGCAGACTACGCCGAGCGACGCGCGCGGGTCCCCCGCGGGCTTCCGCTCGTCGTCGCCATGCAGGGGCTGACGGACGCGGGCGGGGCGATCTCGCAGCTCGAGGAGTACCTCTGGAATCGCTACGAGCCCGAGGAACTGCTGCGCTTCAACGCCGATCTGCTGCTCGACTACCGCGCCCGCCGCCCCGTCATCACCTTCGACGAAGACCACCTGATCGACTACTCGCCCGAGGAACTGCTGCTGAGCCTCGTGCACGACGAGCTCGGCAAACCCTTCCTGCTGCTCAGCGGCTATGAGCCCGACTTCCGCTGGGAGCAGTTCATCGACGCGGTGCTGATGCTCGTGCACGAGTTCGAGGTCTCGACCACGGTCTGGTCGCACGCGCTTCCGATGCCGGTGCCGCACACCCGGCCGGTATCGATGACGGTGAGCGGCACGCGCGACGACCTCATCGAGGAGCGCTCGGTCTGGCGCCCCACCACCAGGCTCTCGGCCTCCGCCGCCCATGTGCTCGAGTACCGCCTGCACAGCCTGGGGGAGGAGGTCGTCGGCTTCGCGCTGCTGATCCCTCACTATCTGGCGAACACCGAGTACCCCGAGGCGCTCTACGCGGCGCTCGACGGCATCATGTCCGCGACCGGCCTCATCCTCGCGACCGACTCGGTGCGGGACGCCTCCCGCCGCTTCATGACGCAGGTCGACGAGCAGATCGCGGCGAATCACGAGTCCGTCGAGATGGTCCGCACGCTCGAGGAGCGCTACGACGCGTACATGGACGATCAGACGATCCGGTCGCCCCTCATCGGCGAGGACGGCATGATTCCCACCGCCGAGCAGCTCGCCAGCGAGCTCGAGCGCTTCCTCGCCGAGCGGCAGCCGGGCTCCGGAACGGGTGCCGAGAACGGCGGCGACGCCGAGAACGCCGCAGACGACGAGAACGGCGCCGACGGCGCTGTTTGAGCCCGCGCGGGCGACGGTCAGCCCGGGGTCGCGCGGCATGCAATAATAGAGGTCGTAACCCATTCAATCCAGCGTTTCCCCCTCCGAGGGAATACAACGGGCTTGACATGGGTTTTCATGCTGTGAGCACTCGTCGATGCCATCGACGGCTCCGGCGGAGACACCAGACAGAGAGGCGGCTGCGTGGCAACTGCATCCACGACCAGGACTCGTGCGACGTCCGCGAAGGCGGCGAAGAAGGATTCCGAGGCGGCCGAGCAGGTCGCCGCGGCGGAGGAGACCGCCGAGACCGCGGCGCCGAAGAAGGCCGCCGCGAAGAAGAGCACCACCGCGAAGAAGACGACCGCGGCGAAGAAGACGACGGCCGCCGCCAAGAAGCCGGCCACTCGTCGCGCCGCGAAGAAGAAGGACGACCTCCTCGACGAGGTCGACTCCGAGTCCGAGGAGGAGACCCCCGAGGCGGCGGAGGAGGAGAAGCCCGCGCCCGCGGTGACCGAGCCGCTCCCCACCGGTGCGATCGTGCTCAAGGCCTCCGACGAAGAGGACGTGCCCACGGTCACCACCGCGATCCCGGGTGCGACGGCCGACCCCGTGAAGGACTACCTCAAGCAGATCGGCAAGGTCGCTCTGCTCAACGCCGCAGAGGAGGTCGAGCTCGCGATGCGCATCGAGGCCGGCCTCTTCGCAGAGGAGAAGCTCGCCACCGAGAAGAACCTGCCGAAGAAGCTCGTGCGCGAGCTCAAGTGGGTCGCTCGCGACGGTCAGCGCGCGAAGAGCCACCTGCTCGGCGCGAACCTGCGCCTGGTGGTCTCGCTCGCTAAGCGCTACACCGGCCGCGGCATGCAGTTCCTCGACCTGATCCAGGAGGGCAACCTCGGCCTCATCCGCGCTGTCGAGAAGTTCGACTACACCAAGGGCTTCAAGTTCTCCACCTACGCCACCTGGTGGATCCGTCAGGCCATCACCCGCGCGATGGCCGATCAGGCGCGCACCATCCGCATCCCCGTGCACATGGTCGAGGTCATCAACAAGCTCGCCCGGGTGCAGCGGCAGATGCTGCAGGATCTGGGCCGCGAGCCCACCCCGGAAGAGCTGAGCCGCGAGCTCGACATGACCCCCGAGAAGGTCGTCGAGGTGCAGAAGTACGGCCGCGAGCCGATCTCGCTGCACACGCCGCTCGGTGAAGACGGCGACAGCGAGTTCGGCGACCTCATCGAGGACACCGAGGCGGTCGTGCCGGCCGACGCGGTGGGCTTCACGATGCTGCAGCAGCAGCTCGAGCAGCTGCTCGACTCCCTCTCGGAGCGCGAGGCGGGTGTGATCCGCATGCGCTTCGGCCTGGGCGACGGCATGCCGAAGACGCTCGACCAGATCGGCGACACCTTCGGCGTGACCCGTGAGCGCATCCGCCAGATCGAGTCGAAGACGATGGCGAAGCTGCGCCACCCCTCGCGGTCGCAGCAGCTGCGGGACTACCTGGAGTAGGCCGCGCGGCCCCGCTCACGACAGAAGCGCCGCCCCTCGAAATGCTTCGAGGGGCGGCGCTTCTCAGTTCTGCGGGGAAGCTCAGGCCCCCAGGCGGTGGCTCTCGTCGTGCCACACCTCGGCCATCGGGCGCAGCTTCGCCTCGTGCTTGTGGGCGTGGTGAGCGCAGAACAGCAGTTCGCTGCCGTTCAGCATCACTCGCACATATGCCTGGGCGCCGCAACTGTCGCAGCGGTCCAGAGCGCTGAGCGGGCGATCCGCTGCCTCGACCTCGGTCGCACGATCCTGCTCGAGCGTCGTCATGGCATCCTCCCGTTCGTCCGATCAATCGATACACCTCTATCCAAGCACGCCCCGACCGGTTTCGCGCGGCTCGGGCGGCGGGTTCGCTGTACGCGTAGCGAGCAGAACCCGGGATCCGCACTCGCCGGGCGGCTAGGCCGTCGGTGTCGGCGGTCTGCCCTAGGGTAGATGCGTCCATCGAACAGAGGAGATCCCCACAGTGGCATCGGAGCGTTCAGCGACCGGGGCGGCGACGTCCACGTCAGCGGAGTCCAGCTATTCCGCGCGGCACCTCACCGTTCTCGAAGGCCTCGAGGCGGTGCGCAAGCGTCCCGGCATGTACATCGGCACGACCGATTCGCGCGGCCTCATGCACTGCCTCTGGGAGATCATCGACAACTCGGTCGACGAGGCGCTCGCGGGCCACGGCAAGGCGATCGGCATCACCCTGCACGAAGACGGCAGCGTGACCGTCTCCGACAACGGCCGCGGCGTTCCCGTCGACATCGAGCCGAAGAGCGGCCTCTCGGGCGTCGAACTCGTCTACACGAAGCTGCACGCCGGCGGCAAGTTCGGCGGCGGCGGCTACGCCTCCTCCGGCGGGCTGCACGGCGTGGGCGCGTCCGTCGTGAACGCCCTCTCGTCGCGGCTCGACGTCGAGGTCGACCGCGACGGCAAGACGTGGGCGATGTCGTTCCGGCACGGCGAGCCGGGCGTCTTCCACGGCGAGGGCCCCGACGCCCCGTTCGCGCCGTTCGAGGAGTCGTCGGAGCTGCGCGTGATCGGCAAGGTCAAGAAGGGCGTGACCGGCACCCGCGTGCGCTACTGGGCCGATCCGCAGATCTTCCTGGCATCGGCCCGCTTCGAGCCCGAGTCGCTCATCCGGCGCGCGCGTCAGACCGCGTTCCTCGTGCCCGGGCTGGCCATCGAGATCACCGACCGCCGACCCGAGTCGCTCGGCGAGACGGGCGAAGCGCCCGTGCACCGCTTCGAGTACGAGGGCGGCATCTCCGAGTTCGTCGACTTCCTCGCGGTCGACGCACCTCTCACCGAGACCTGGCGCATCACCGACTCCGACACCTTCACGGAGACCGTGCCGGTGATGGACGAGCAGACGGGTCATCTCGTGTCGCGCGAGGTGGAGCGCCACTGCGAGGTCGACATCGCGCTGCGCTGGGGCACCGGCTACGACACCGAGGTGCAGAGCTTCGTCAACATCATCGCGACTCCGAAGGGCGGCACGCACCTGAGCGGCTTCGAGCAGGGGCTCACCCGTTTCTTCCGCAAGCAGATCGAGCAGAACGCGCGCAAGCTCAAGGCCGGCAGCGACCGGCCCGACAAGGACGACATCCTCACCGGCCTCACCGCCGTCGTGACCGTGCGCGTGCCCGAGCCGCAGTTCGAGGGGCAGACCAAGGAGGTGCTGGGCACCGCCGCCGTGCGTTCGATCGTCTCCCGCGCGATCGTCAAGGGCCTCGAGCAGCGCTACGCCTCGACGAAGCGCGACGACAAGACCCAGACGGGCGCCCTGCTCGAGAAGATGGTCTCCGAGATGAAGGCGCGCATCGCGCTGCGCGCCCAGCGCGACACCGCGCGCCGCAAGAGCTCGCTCGAGAGCTCCTCGCTGCCGGCGAAGCTCATCGACTGCCGTTCGAAGAACGTGGCCGAGACCGAGCTGTTCATCGTCGAGGGCGACAGCGCTCTCGGCACCGCGCGGCCTGCGCGCGACAGCGAGTTCCAGGCGCTGCTGCCGATCCGCGGCAAGATCCTCAACGTGCAGAAGGCCTCCGTCGCCGAGATGCTCTCGAACGCCGAGTGCGGCGCCATCATCAAGGTGATCGGCGCGGGTTCGGGCCGCGACTTCGAGATCGATTCGGCGCGCTACGGCAAGGTGATCCTCATGAGCGACGCCGACGTCGACGGCGCGCACATCCGCACCCTGCTGCTCACGCTGTTCTTCCGCTACATGCGCCCGATGCTCGAGGCGGGCCGCGTCTACGCGGCGGTGCCCCCGCTGCACCGGGTGATCGTGCAGAACGCCGGGCGCAAGCCGAACGACGTCGTCTACACGTACAGCGAGCGCGAGCTGAACGCGCTGCTCGCCGACCTGCGCCGCCGCGGCAAGAAGTACCAGGAGCCGATCCAGCGCTACAAGGGCCTCGGCGAGATGGATGCGGATCAGCTCGCCGAGACGACGATGGATCGCTCCCAGCGCACGCTGCGACGCGTACGGGTCGAGGATGCGCAGGCGGCCTCGAAGGTGTTCGAGCTGCTGATGGGCAACGAGGTCGCGCCCCGCAAGGAGTTCATCGTCGAGAACGCCGACGATCTCGATCGCGAACGCATCGACGCGTAGGGCGCAGGAACCCGGTGCAGCGCACGGCCGGGGCCGCCGGGGCGCGCCGCTGCTAGGCTGGTGGCGATAGCGTCTAGGGTTCCGGGGCGGCGGCGAGAGCCGATCGCCCGCCTGGTCCGAGCGGCGCCACGCCGGGTTCCGTGATCCGGCGTCATCTGACAGGACAAAAGCCCGGAGGAACCTCGCCCGTCGCGCCGTTCGCGATCGGGCAGAAGGTTCTGCCATGCCGCTCGTACCCCTCCTGCTCGTTCTCGGCGCGGCGGTCACGCACGCCGCCTGGAACATCATCGCGCACGGATCGAGCCGCTCGGGCCTGCCGTTCCTCTGGTGGGGTGCGGTGTGCAGCGCGGTGCTGTGGGCGGTCGCGGTTCCGTTCACGGGCGGGCTGGGTGCGGCGACGCCCGGATCGTTGCTGCTCGGGGTCGGAGTCTCGGGTCTGCTGCACGTGCTCTACATGCTCGTGCTGCAGCGCGGCTACGCCAACGGCGACCTCTCGACGGTCTATGCGACGGCGCGGGGCACGGGACCGATCCTCACCGTGCTGGTCGCGGTCGCGGTGCTCGGCGAGCGCCCGGGGTCGCTCGCGCTCGTCGGCGTGGCACTCGTGATCGGGGGTGTGGTGGCGTTCGGCGTGGTGGGCCGCTCGGCGCCCGGTGAGCGACGGCGCCGGCTCGATCCGGGGCTCGTGTACGGCCTGCTCACCGGGGTCGGGATCGCGGCCTACACGGTCTGGGACGCGCACGCCGTCACGGAGCTCGGCATCGCGCCCGTCGCGTTCATGGTGGGCTGCAGCCTCGCCGAGATCCCGTTCTTCACCGCGCTGCTGCTGCTCGAGGGGCGACGTGGCGCGCTCGCCCGCCTGCGCGCCGAGCTGCGACTCAACCGGATGCGTCTGCTCGCGTTCGGTCTGCTCTCGCCGCTCGCCTACGTGCTCGTGCTCACCGCGGTCACGCTCGCGCCCGTCTCGCTCGTCGCTCCCGTGCGCGAGGTGAGCGTCGTGCTGGTGGGCCTCTACGGGGCGTTCCGGCACCGCGAGAGCCGGCCCGCGCTGCGCCTCGTCGCCGCGACCGTGGTGGTGGCGGGTGTGGTGCTCGTCGCGCTGTGAGCGGCGGATCGGCGACCGTCTACGGGGCGACGCCCACGTAGGCGGCGGCGCCGTCGATCGGCTGGCCGGAGCCGTCGCGCTTGCCGAGTTCGGTCGGCAGCTTGCGCGCCGCGCCGTCCGCGGCGAGAGCGCGGGGCTCGCCGGTGCCCACCCAGGCGCAGGCGATCTGATCCTCCCATTTGAGGAAGCGCTGCGCGCGCACGCCGCCGGTGCCGCGGCCCTTCGGGGGGAACTCGGACCACTCGGTCACCTTCGCCGTGGCGACGTCGGTGCCGGGCAGCGTGATCGAGCTGTCGGCCACCGTGACGACCCGGGCATCGGCCCCCTCGGGCACCGCGCCGGCGAACACGACCCGGGCCTCGGCGCCGAGACGGATGCCCGCCATGCCGGCGGCCGGGCGGCCCTGGGGGCGCACGGCCGAGGCTGGGAAGCGCAGCAGCTGGGCGTCGCTCGTCACGACCGCGAACTCGGAGTCGTCGGGCGCGGCGAAGGCGGCGACGAGGCGATCGCCCGCCTTGAGCCCGATCACCTCGAACGCGGGCTTCGCGGGCAGATCGGTGAGCACGACCCGTTTCACCGTGCCCTGCTCCGTGAAGAGTCCGACCGGCGTGCCGGTGTCGAGCGGCACGAGGCCGACGACTCGCAGCTTCTTGTCGGTGAGGCCGAGGTAGTCGGCGATCTTCACGCCGGCGGAGAAGGCGACCGACGCGGCAGGCACGAGCGGCAGGTCGACGGGGGTGAAGCGGTGCAGCGTGCCGTCGGAGAGGATCGCGCCCAACTCGCCGCGCACCGTGCCGTCGGCGCGGGTGAGGATCGCGCCGTGCTTGGTCGCCCGCGACGCCGAGCGCGGCGATTCGGGGGCTTCGGGATCCCGATCGATGCGCAGCGCGCGGCCCGTCGCAGAGAGCAGCACCGTGCAGGGGCTATCGGCGACCTCGAGCGACGTCGCCGCGGCGGTGGCTCGGGCGGGGCGGGCCACCGCGCCCGTGAGCACGGTGCGACGCGGGGTGCCGAAGGCCTCGGCCGCCTGATCGAGCTCCTCGGCGACCACGGCGCGCAGCTTCTCGTCGCTGCCGAGGATCTCGAGCAGCGCCTCGATCTCGGCGCGCAGCTCGTCGCGCTCGGCCTCCAGCTCGACGCGCGAGAACTTGGTGAGCCTGCGCAGGCGCAGTTCGAGGATGTACTCGGCCTGCGGCTCCGAGAGGTCGAACACCTGCATGAGGCGCGTGCGCGCCGTCTCGGCGTCGTCGCTCGTGCGGATGAGCTGGATGACCTCGTCGATGTCGAGGATCGCGATGAGCAGGCCCTCGACGAGGTGCAGCCGCTCGCGGCGCTTCTTCAGCCGGAACTCGCTGCGCCGGGTGATCACCGAGATGCGGTGGTCGAGGAACACGCGCAGCATCTCGCGCAGGCCGAGGGTCTGCGGCTGGCCCTTCACGAGGGCGACGGAGTTGATGCTGAACGAGTCTTCGAGCGGCGTGTAGCGGTAGAGCTGCTCGAGCACCGCTTCGGGCGAGAAGCCGGTCTTGAGGGTGATGACGAGGCGCAGACCGTTCTTGCGATCGGTGAGGTCGGCCACGTCGGAAATGCCCGAGAGCTTCTTCGCCTCGACGCCCTGCTTGATCTTCTCGATCACGCGCTCGGGGCCGACGAGGTAGGGCAGTTCGGTGACGATGAGGCCCGTGCGGCGCGGCCCGAGCTGCTCGACCGACACCTTGGCGCGGGTGCGGAACGCGCCGCGGCCCGTGCGGTACGCGTCCTTGACACCGTCGAGGCCGACGATGATGCCGCCGCCCGGCAGGTCGGGGCCGGGGATGAACTCCATGAGCTCGTCGACGGTCGCCTCGGGGTGGTGCAGCAGGTGCTTCGCTCCGTCGACCACCTCGATGAGGTTGTGCGGGGCGAGGTTGGTCGCCATGCCGACGGCGATGCCGCTCGCGCCGTTGACCAGCAGGTTGGGGACGGCTGAGGGCAGCACGTCGGGCTGCATGATCTGGTTGTCGTAGTTGGGGACGAAGTCGACGACGTCTTCGTCGAGGGCGTCGGTCATGGCGAGCGCGGCGCCGGCCAGGCGGGCCTCGGTGTAGCGTGAGGCGGCGGGGCCGTCGTCGAGCGAGCCGAAGTTGCCGTGGCCGTCGACGAGGGGCAGGCGCATCGCGAAGCCCTGCGCGAGCCGCACGAGCGCGTCGTAGATGGAGGCGTCGCCGTGCGGGTGCAGCTTGCCCATGACCTCGCCGACGACTCGGGCCGACTTGACGTGCCCCTTCTCGGGGCGCAGGCCCATGTCCTGCATCATGAACAGGATGCGCCGCTGCACGGGCTTGAGACCGTCGCGGGCGTCGGGCAGGGCGCGGGAGTAGATCACCGAGTACGCGTACTCGAGGAACGATCCCTCCATCTCCTGCGAGATGTCGATGTCTTCGATGCGTTCCCCCGCCGTCTCGTGGGGGCCCTCACTTCGGGATTCCGTCATAATGGAGATCATGCTACCGACGACCGCCGACAACGGTGCGAGGCTGGCCGCGATTCTGCCAAGCGGGATCTCGACGGTCGCCCTGGGGCTCGGCATCGACCCGCGTGCGGCGCTCGAAGCGGCGCCGGGCGTGCCGATCCCCGACGCGAGCCGCCTGCCGCGCCTCCGATCGTTCGTGATGGTCGTCGTCGACGGCCTGGGCCACGCCAATCTGAACGCGCGCGAGGGCCACGCGCCGACGCTCGCGCGGCTGCCGAGGCGCCGCATCGAGACGGTGGCCCCGTCGACGACGGGCGCTGCGCTGACCACTCTCACGACGGGCCGCCTGCCCGGGGCGCACGGTCTGATCGGCTACCGCATCCGTCACCCGAGGCTCGGGCTCGTGACGACGCTGAAGGACTGGGACGGCATCGAGGATCGCGCCGTCTGGCAGCGCGCCGCGCCGCTGTTCGGCATCGCGCGGGCCATCGGAGCGCGGCCGGTCGCGATCGGCCGCCCGGCGCACGCGACGGGCGGCCTGACGGAGGCGATCCTCACCGGCGCGGAGTACCATCCCGGCCAGCGCATCGAGGATCGCTTCGCGGTCGCCTCCCGGCTACTGCGGGCCGGCGACCCGATCGTCGCCTACCTGTACGTCGACGAGCTCGACAAGGCCGCCCACGAGCACGGGTGGCAGAGCGACGCCTGGGTGCGGCGGCTCGAGCGCCTGGACGCCGAGCTCGACGGGTTCCTGCGCGGCCTTCCCGCCGACGTGGGCGTGGTGGTCACCGCCGATCACGGCATCGTCGACGTCGGGCCCCACCAGCAGGTGATGCTCGACGCCGATCCCGAGCTGTTCGCCGATGTCGCCGAGGTCGGGGGAGAACCGCGCTTCCGCTCCCTCTTCCTGCGCGCCGGGGCCGACGCCGGCGCTGTCGCCCGCAGCTGGGCGCAGGCCGAGGGAGCGCGTGCCTGGGTGGCGACGCGCGAAGAGGCGATCGCCTCGGGGTGCTTCGGATCGGTGGATCCGGAGGTGGCCCCGCGGATCGGGGACGTGGTGATCGCCGCGCGCAAGCAGGTCGCCTACTACAGCACCGCCGACGATCCGCGCTCGCTCGACATGGTGGGGCAGCACGGCTCGTTCAGCGAGGACGAGCGGGGCGTGCCGCTGGCGGTCGCGGGCGCCCTCGACGGCAGCGGCTTCGCCTCGGCCGTGGCGACGGCTCAGCCGATCGACGCCGGGAGCTAGGCCGGATCCTCGTCGCTGCGGGTGCCGAAGAGGATGTCGTCCCAGCTCGGGATCGACGCGCGCCCCTTCCGGCCGCCTCGCTCGTTCTCGGCCGGCTCGCTCTTGTCGCCCTTGCGGTCGCGGGTGTCGCGCTGCCCCTCGCGGGCCGGTGCGTCCTGCGGCGCGCCACCGCGATCGGCGCCGGCGCGATCCGGACCTCCCGACACGCCCGCAGCTCCCCAGATGCTGCGCGGCGCGGCCGGCGCAGGATCGGGATCCGCGGGCGGGGCCGACTGCTTCGTGGGCTCGACGGGGGTGGGCAGCTCGAGCGGCTCCTCGACAGCGCCGCGGCTGCGATCCCGCTCGCCCCGACGCTTGCGGAGCGCGTCGAGCAGGTCCGCGGTCTGGCTCAGATCCGAGTCCGAGGACTCCGATTTGATGGCCCGCTGATCGATCTCGCGGCGGCGCTGGTACTCGGCGTTGGCGTCCGAGAGCGGCGCCGCGAGGTCGGCGGCCGGCGCATCGTCGGCGGTTCCATCGGCCTCCTCGATCCCCTCAGGGTCGGCGGTCGGCGAGCCGTCGAACGCTCCCGAGTCGAACCGGGGCGACGCCTCTCCGTTGTCCACGGCGCGCAGCTTCGGGATGAGGCGGTCTCCCACGTCGCCCTGCTTCGACAGGTTGACGGCGTCGGGGTTGACGGGTGAGAGCACCCCCTTGCGGTGCTCGAACGACCAGACCGCACGATGGGCGACGTCGCGGGAGATGAACTCGAGGGCGATCATCCAGCCGGTCTCGGGATCGCGCCACGACGACCACTCGCTCGTATCCGAGCCGAGCGCGATGAGGCGCTCGGCGATGACCGCCCCGAAGCGCTGATCGCCGTCATCGTCCACATCGGTGCGCACGGGCACCGCGTGGGCGCGCTCGAGCACGTAGTTGCGCTCGGCGATCACGGGTTCCTCGTAGCGCTCGATGTCGGACTCGTCGAGGCCGGTCAGCTGGGCGACCTGGGAACGGGTCTTGCCGGCGCGGATGAGCGCCTGGATCTCTCGGGGTCGCACGCGGGAGGTGTCGCGTTCGCGGCGACCCAGGTGCCGCATCTCGCTGAGCACGGCGTCGTCGACGACGAGGCGGAACTCCTCGCCGGCATCGTTCGCAACGACCAGCGAGCGCTCTTCGCGTCGCACAAAGCGCAGTTCGTCCATCGGCGCATCCCTTCGTGAGTCGCGAACCAGGCTGCCACAGAACGGCGGCACCGGAGGGTATTGACTCGGCGCGTGCTCAAGAATCCGCGGAGTCGTTGGCGGGCCCGACTTCGCGCACAGAGAACTCCGAGCCGAAGAGTTTGCGTCCGACCGCGATCGTAGGGCAGACTATGGCCGCTCGAACGATGAGGTGCCGCTCCCGCGGCACGGGAATGCAGGAGAGAATGGCCACCGATTACGACGCCCCGCGCAAGTCCGAGGAAGAAGCCGAGTCGATCGAGGCTCTGAAGGAACGCGGACCCGCGAAGGGGGCCTCAGGCATCGATTCAGAGGATGCCGACAACCCGAGCTTCAACATCGGCGGCTCGGATCTGTCCGACGTCGAGCTCGACGTGGTCGTGCTGCCGCAGCAGGACGACGAGTTCACCTGCGTGAGCTGCTTCCTGGTGCGTCATCGCTCGCAGATGGCCGAGGAGACCGACCTCGGCCCGGTGTGCGCGGAATGCGCGGGCTGAATCGCGGCTTGAGCTGAAGCCAAAACCCGCCAGGGTTGTGCGCTCGAGCCGCTGCGGCCACCGCCGCAGGCGATTCAGTGCATTCCGCGCCGGGGCCGCTGCCCCGCGAGTCCGCACCCGAGTGGGCCGTCAGCGGATGATCCGCTTCGCGACCTGTCGAGGAGCCGGATGGAACGCCGCATCTCGAATCGGCGAAGCGATCCCGATGGGCCGACGGCTCGGCTCTCGCGCCCTCAGGCCTTCGCGGCCTCGATAGCTTCTGCGAGCTTCTGCGGGTGCCGCGTGGTGATGATCCAGAACGGCGCCGGATCGGCCGGGTCGATGTTCTCGATGCGCACGCCGCGGTGGATCCAACCGCGCACAACGAGGTAGCTGCGCGCGTCGACGCCGGGCCCGATGGCCGCTCGCATGCCCTCGGATCCGAGCAGCTCGATGCCTCCGAGCTGCTGCACGGGGATCTCGGCGCGCCCCGCGGCGAGCCGACCGTTCTGCACTGCGACGACGGGGCACATGAGGGTGACCGCGCCGGCGACGATGAGGTACACGACGACGCCCACGGGCAGGGCCATATCCGAGTTGATGGGCGTGAGCACGAGAGCGACGGCCGGAACCAGCAGCAGCAGCGCGATGTAGAGGCCGATGCCGGGGAGGAGCCGCTCACGATAGGGGCGGGCGGTGGTCTCTGCTGCGGATCGACTCGTCATACCCCCATTATCCTCGTGCGCACCGTCGAGGACGCCGAGTGCGGGGCGCCGCAGCTCACGGCGTTCCCGGCACGATCCGGTAGCCTGTCCGGGTGACCGATGTCGTAGAGATCCCCATCCGAGCCGAGGTGCCGCCCCGGTACGCGCACTCCGATGATGCGGGGGCGGATCTGTTCGCCGCCGAGTCGGCGGTGCTGCAGCCGGGGGAGCGGGCGCTGATCGGCACGGGCGTCGCGATCGCGCTTCCCGAGGGGTACGCCGCGTTCGTGGTGCCCCGCAGCGGGCTCGCCGCGAAGCACGGCATCACTGTGGTGAACTCGCCCGGCACCGTCGACGCGGGGTACCGCGGCGAGATCAAGGTGACGCTGCTCAACACGGATCGGCATGAGCCGTTCCGCGTGGAGGCCGGCGATCGGATCGCGCAGCTGATCATCACGCCGGTGTCCCGCGCGGTGTTCGTGCCGGTGGAGGAGCTGCCGTCGAGCGTGCGCGGCGAGGCGGGTTTCGGATCGACGGGCGTGCGCGGCTGAGGCCGTGCCCGCACAATCAGACGCAGAGGCCCGGCGGAACGGGCGCGAACAAGGAGTGTTCCGACTATGAGCGAAGAACGACAGGCCGACGAGATCGAGCTGAGCGAGCCGCAGACGCCCCGGATCGACGATTCGAAGTCGGCGCCCGAGGATCGGGCGGAGGCGGGGCCCTTCGACGCGAGCGAGGTTCCGGCGATGCGTCCGTACGTCGACCTGGGCGGCATCAAGGTGGCCCCGCGGGAGGGTCTGCAGCTGCGGCTCGAGGTGGACGAGCGTGCGAACCGCGTCGTCGCCGTGTCGCTCGACTACGCGGAATCGCTGCTGCAGGTGCAGGCGTTCGCCGCTCCGAAGAGCACTGGCCTGTGGCACGGGGTGCGAGCCGACCTGGCGCAGCAGATGGCGTCGCAGGGCGCGTCGCTCGTCGAGGAGGACGGCCCGCTCGGCACCGAGCTGGTCGCTCGGACGCCGGTGCCGGCCGACCAGGGCGGCGGTACGCGCGTGGCTCGCTTCGTCGCGGTCGACGGTCCCCGCTGGATGCTGCGCGGCGTCATCATGGGCCAGGCCGCGGTCGACGCCGACACGCGCGAGCGCGTGATCGATCTGTTCCGCGAACTCGTGGTGGTGCGCGGCGAGCAGCCGATGCCCCCGAGCGAGTTGCTGCCGCTGCGCGTTCCCGCCGGTGTGCAGGCTCAGCGCCAGACCCCTCCCGCCCAGGGCGGGGCTCAGCAGGCGTGAGCGACGACCGACCCGCCGACGCGCCGGGCGAGCGCGACGCCGATGCCGATGCGCCGCGCGAGCCGGCGGGTCGTGCGCCGAACGGCCGCGGCGGCCTGGGCGGCGTCGTCGATGCGGGTCTGCACGGCGAGGCCGTGTCGGCCCGCGGCGTGCTCGAGGCGATCGGTGGCTGGCGCGGCATCGCCGAGACGCTCGTTCCGGCGACCCTCTACCTCGGCGTCTTCGTCGTCACGCGCGACGCGCGCATCTCGGCGATCGCTCCGCTCGCGCTCGCGCTCGTCGCCTTCGGCTGGCGCCTGGTCCGCCGCGAGCCGGTGCAGGCAGCACTGTCCGGGCTGATCGGCGTGCTCGTCTGCGTGGGCGTGACGCTGTTCACCGGACGCGGCGAGGACTACTACCTGCCGGGGTTCTGGATCAACGCCGCGTGGATCGTCGCGCACTCCGTGTCGCTGCTCGTGGGGTGGCCCCTGATCGGGCTGCTGCTCGGCTTCCTGCGGGGCTCGCTCACCGAGTGGCGGCGCGTGCCGGTGCTGCGGCGGGCTGCGAATCTCTGCACCGTGTTCTGGATCGCGGCCTTCGGCGCGCGGCTCGCCGTGCAGCTGCCGCTCTACTTCGCGGCGCAGGGCGGCGATACGGCCGCCGTCGACGCGCTGGGACTCGCCCGGCTGCTCATGGGCGTGCCGCTGTTCGCGCTCGCCGCGATCCTGACCTGGCTCGTGCTGAGCCGCGTCTCGGCGGCACTGGGCGACGCGCCGGACAGCGCCACATCATCTGATGATTAGCCGCGCGAAAACGGCGCGGAGACTGGGGAGACGCCTCCGGTAGAGTGTCCTGAGCGCGCCCGAATCCGGTGTAGAATTATCTCGACATCGAGATATTTTGAGCATCCCACCGGATGCGGCGTGTCGGGACATGAGTGGAGGAACTGCAATGGCAGCGGTCAACAGCTTCGGTGCGAAGAGCACCCTCGCCGTCGGCGAGAAGGAATACGAGATCTTCCGGATCGATCGGGTACCGGGCCACGAGCGCCTGCCCTACAGCCTCAAGGTGCTGCTCGAGAACCTGCTGCGCACCGAGGACGGCGCGAACGTCACCCGCGCGCACATCGAGGCGCTCGGCGGTTGGGATCCCGCGGCCGAGCCCGACACCGAGATCCAGTTCACCCCGGCCCGCGTGATCATGCAGGACTTCACGGGCGTGCCCTGCGTCGTCGACCTCGCCACCATGCGCGAGGCCGTCACCGATCTGGGCGGCGACCCCGACAAGATCAACCCGCTCGCGCCGGCCGAGCTCGTGATCGACCACTCGGTGATCTCCGACGTCTACGGTCGCGCAGACGCCTTCGCGAAGAACGTCGAGATCGAGTACCAGCGCAACGGCGAGCGGTACCAGTTCCTCCGCTGGGGCCAGGGCGCCTTCGACGACTTCAAGGTCGTGCCCCCGGGCACCGGCATCGTGCACCAGGTCAACATCGAGTACCTGGCCCGAGTCACCTTCACCCGCGATGTCGACGGCGTCACGCAGGCCTACCCCGACACCTGCGTCGGCACCGATTCCCACACCACGATGGAGAACGGCCTCGGCGTGCTCGGCTGGGGCGTCGGCGGCATCGAGGCCGAGGCCGCAATGCTCGGCCAGCCCATCTCGATGCTCATCCCGCGCGTCGTCGGGTTCAAGCTCTCGGGCCAGATCCCGGCGGGCGTCACCGCCACCGACGTCGTGCTCACCATCACCCAGATGCTGCGCAAGCACGGCGTGGTCGGCAAGTTCGTCGAGTTCTACGGCGAGGGCGTCGGCTCCGTGCCCCTCGCCAACCGCGCCACCATCGGCAACATGAGCCCCGAGTTCGGCTCGACCGCGGCGATGTTCCCCGTCGACGACGTCACGCTCGACTACATGCGCCTCACCGGCCGCCCCGATGAGCAGATCGAGCTCGTGAAGGCCTACACGCAGGCCCAGGGCATGTGGCACGACCCGTCGCGCGAACCCCAGTTCAGCGAGTACCTCGAGCTCGACCTCTCGACCGTGGTCTCGTCGATCGCCGGCCCGAAGCGCCCGCAGGATCGCATCGAGCTCACCAGCGCGAAGACCCAGTTCGAGACCGACCTCAAGAACTACGCCCAGGCCGCGAACCCGGCCAAGGTCAAGGACCAGGCGGGCAACGAGTTCGAGATCGACCACGGCGCGGTCACGCTCGCCTCGATCACCTCGTGCACCAACACCTCGAACCCCTCGGTGATGCTCGCGGCCGGCGTGCTCGCGCGCAACGCCGTCGCCAAGGGCCTCACGGCGAAGCCGTGGGTCAAGACCACCCTCGCCCCCGGCTCGAAGGTCGTGACCGACTACTACGAGAAGTCGGGCCTGCGCGACGACCTCGAGGCGCTCGGCTTCTACCTCGTCGGCTACGGCTGCATGACCTGCATCGGCAACTCGGGCCCCCTCAACGAGGAGATCTCGAACGCGGTCAACGACAACGACCTCGCCGTCACCGCGGTGCTCTCGGGCAACCGCAACTTCGAGGGCCGCATCAACCCCGACATCAAGATGAACTACCTCGCGAGCCCGCCGCTCGTGGTCGCCTACTCGCTGGCCGGCACCATGGACTTCGACTTCGACGCCGAGCCGCTCGGCCAGGACGACGAGGGCAACGACGTCTTCCTGCGCGACATCTGGCCCGACCCGGTCGAGGTGCAGAAGATCGCCGACGCGTCGATCGACTCCGACATGTTCAACAGCAAGTACGCCACGGTGTTCGACGGCGACCAGCACTGGAAGTCGCTGCCCACGCCCACCGGCAACACCTTCGAGTGGGACGAGAAGTCGACCTACGTGCGCAAGGCCCCGTACTTCGACGGCATGCAGCCCGAGCCCGAGCCCGTGCGCGACATCTCGGGCGCCCGCGTGCTGCTGAAGCTCGGCGACTCGGTCACCACCGACCACATCAGCCCCGCGGGCAGCTTCAAGGCCGAGACGCCGGCCGGCCAGTACCTCGTGGCAAACGGCATCGCGCCGCGCGACTTCAACACCTACGGCTCGCGCCGAGGCAACCACGAGGTCATGATCCGCGGCACCTTCGCGAACATCCGCATCCGCAACCAGCTGCTCGCCGCCGAGAACAACGGCGCCGGGGTCGAGGGCGGCTTCACCCGCGACTTCACCCAAGAGGGCGCCCCCCAGGCCTACGTCTACGACGCCTGCCAGAACTACCAGGCGGCCGGCGTGCCGCTCGTGGTGCTCGGCGGCAAGGAGTACGGCTCGGGCTCGTCGCGCGACTGGGCCGCGAAGGGCACCAGCCTGCTCGGAGTGAAGGCCGTCATCACCGAGAGCTTCGAGCGCATCCACCGTTCGAACCTCATCGGCATGGGCGTGCTGCCGCTGCAGTTCCCGCAGGGCGAGAGCGCCGACAGCCTCGGCCTCGACGGCACCGAGACGTTCGACATCACGGGCGTCGAGAAGCTCAACGAGGGCGTCACCCCGAAGACCGTGCAGGTCACCGCGACGAAGGCCGACGGTTCGCAGGTCGCCTTCGACGCCGTGGTGCGCATCGACACCCCGGGTGAAGCCGACTACTACCGCAACGGCGGCATCCTGCAGTACGTGCTGCGCTCGCTCGTCTGAGTTCATGCCGTCTGGGCTGCGCCCAGGCGTCTGAGTTCATGCCGTCTGGGCTGCGCCCAGGCGTCTGAGCTCATGCCGTCCGGGCTGCGCCCAGACGTCTGAGCCATCCAGGCCGAGCGACACGCTGGAAGCCCGCTTCCGCCCCCGAACCGGATCGGTTCGCACGGGCGGGGGCGGGCTTCCGCCATGGTCGGGCGCGGTAGACTGAGGGGATGCCCGGCGCATCCCGCCGGAACCGACAGCGGAGGTGGCGAGTGGCGATCCTGGATCGAATCGAGTCCCCCCGCGACCTCGACGCGCTGACGCCGGAGCAGTGCCGCACGCTCGCGGCCGAGATCCGCGAGTTCCTCATCGCCGAGGTCGCGAAGACCGGCGGCCACCTCGGCCCGAACCTCGGCGTCGTCGAGCTGACGATCGCGATCCACCGGGTGTTCGAGTCGCCCCGCGATCCCATCGTCTTCGACACCGGCCACCAGAGCTACGTGCACAAGCTGCTGACGGGCCGCAAGGACTTCTCGCAGCTGCGCCAGCGGGGCGGCCTCGCGGGCTACCCCCAGCGCGCCGAGAGCGAGCACGACATCGTCGAGAGCTCCCACGCGTCGAGCTCGCTGAGCTGGGCCGACGGCATCTCGCGCGCCTTTGCCCGCCGCGCGCAGTCCGACCCCTCGCAGCACGACCGGCACGTGGTCGCGGTCGTGGGCGACGGCGCCCTCACCGGCGGCATGACGTGGGAGGCGCTCAACAACATCACCGACGACAACGACCGCAACCTCGTGATCGTCGTCAACGACAACGGGCGCTCCTACGCGCCCACGATCGGCGGCATGGCCCGCTTCCTCAACGGGGTGCGCACCTCATCGAGCTACCGCGACCTGCAAGAGGGCAGCGAGAAGTTCTTCTCCGCCTTCGGCGCTCCGGGCCGCACCGTCTACCGGGCCACCCGGGGCGCGATGCGCGGCATCGCGAGCCGCGCCTCCGGCAACCAGGATCTCTACGCGAACCTCGACATCAAATACGTCGGCCCCATCGACGGGCACGACCTCGAGGCGGTCGAGGAGGGGCTGCGGCAGGCGAAGGGCTACGGCCGGCCCACGCTGGTGCACGTCATCACCGAGAAGGGTCGCGGATACGCGCCCGCCGAGAACGACGAGGCCGATCAGTTCCACTCGGTCGGCAAGATCGACCCCGACAGCGGCGTGCCGGTGCAGGCGTCGTCGGGCGCGAGCTGGACGTCGGTGTTCCGCGAGCGCATCGTGGAGCTGGCCGAGGCCGACGACCGCGTCGTCGGCATCACCGCGGCGATGCTCGCCCCCACGGGCCTCGATCTGCTCGCAGAGAAGCACCCGGCTCGCGTCTACGACGTCGGCATCGCCGAGCAGCACGCGGTCACGAGCGCGGCCGGCCTCGCCTACGGCGGTCTGCACCCCGTCGTCGCGATCTACGCGACCTTCATGAACCGCGCTTTCGACCAGCTGCTCATGGACGTCGCCCTGCATCGGGCGGGTGTCACCTTCGTGCTGGATCGGGCGGGCGTCACGGGCCCCGACGGTGCGAGCCACAACGGCGTCTGGGATCTCGCCACGCTGCAGATCGTGCCGGGCATCAGGATCGCCGCTCCGCGTGACGAGGCGTCCCTGCGCGAGCTGCTGGGCGAGGCCGTGCGGGTCGACGACAGCCCCACGGTGATCCGCTACCCGAAGGGCGCGGTAGGGGAGCCGCTGCCGGCGCTGCGCCGACTCGACGACGGCGTCGACGTGCTGCTCGAGCCGGGCACCTCCGAACGCGCCGCCGAGACGGGTCCCGCGTCGACCGATACGTCGTCGACCGATGTGCTGTTCGTCACGGTCGGCCCGATGGCGCGCGTCGCGCTCGACGCGGCCGCAATCCTCTCCGAGCAGGGCATCACGTCGACGGTCGTGGACCCGCGCTGGGTGGTGCCGGTGGCGCAGTCGGTCACGGACCTCGCGCGCGGTCACCGTCTGCTCATCAGCATCGAGGACGGCATTCGCGTGGGCGGTGTAGGCACTCGGATCAGGCAGGCGCTGCGCGACGCCGGCGTCGACACGGCGGTGAGCGAGCTGGGCACACCCGACGCGTTCCCCGAGCACGCCTCTCGCGACGAGCTGCTGCACGATGCGGGGCTCACGGCTGAGCAGATCGCCGCGGCGGTCGCGGATCAGGTGCGGGGCAAGCGTATCCCGATCGCCCGCCCCGAGTAGCGCGAGTCGGATACCTGCCGCGCGCGGCACGGCCGAGACCCCTGCCCGGATGATCCGAACAGGGGCCTCAGGCACACGGAGGCGTCTAGCGGGCGCCCTGGATGCGCGGCTCGTGGAACACCCCGCCGAACGCGCGCTCGCTCGCGCCCACGCGATCGAGGTAGGGGGTCGCGCCGCCCGCCTGGAACGGCCACCCGGCGCCGAGGATGAGGCACAGGTCGATGTCCTCCGCCGCGGCCACCACACCCTCGTCGAGCATGATCTTGATCTCGTTCGCGAGCTCGTCCTCGACGCGGCGCAGGATCTCCTCCTCGCTCGCCGCGGTCTTGCCGAGCGTGACGGCCTTCTTGCCCGCCTTCGACAGATCCTCGACCTTGCCGTGCTTGGTCTTGACGAGGGGCTCGTCGACCTCGGCCAGCCGGTGCAGGTTCTCCGAGGCGTAGAACCGGTCGGGGAACGCGTGCACCATGGTGTCCTGCACGTGCGCCGCCACCTTCCAGCCGACGAGGTCGATGAGCTCGAACGGGCCCATGGGCAGGCCGATCGGCGCGAGTGCGCGCTCGACCACCGGCATCGGGGTGCCCTCGTCGAGCGCGCGTGCCGCCTCGCCCATCACCTTCGCGAGCAGGCGGTTCACCACGAAGCCGGGGCGGTCGGCCGTGATCACGGCGCTCTTGCCGAGTTTCTTCGCGACGGACATCGCGGTCGCCAGCGCCGCGTCGTCGGTGGCGGGCACCTTGACGACCTCGATGAGGGGCATCACCGCGACCGGGTTGAAGAAGTGGAAGCCCACGAGCCGCTCGGGATGGGCGAGCTTCGCGCCGATCTGCTCGACCGACAGCGACGAGGTGTTCGTGGCGATGATGGCTTCGGGGGAGATGATCGGCTCGATCTCGGCGAACACCTGCTGCTTCACGCCGAGCTCTTCGAACACGGCCTCGATCACCCAGTCGCAGTCGGCGTAGAGCGCCTTGTCGGTGGTGCCGCTCACGAGCGCCTTCACCTGGTTGGCGTCGTCGGACGAGAGCCGGCCCTTCTGGTGCATCTTGTCGATCTCGCCGCGGATGTACTCGAGACCCTTGTCGACGCGCGCCTGGTCGAGGTCGGTGATGAGCACGGGCACGCGCAGCTTGCGGGCGAAGAGCAGCGCGAACTGGCTGGCCATGAGACCGGCGCCGATCACGCCCACCTTCTTGACGGGGCGGGCGAGCTCGCGGTCGGGGGCGCCCGCGGGCCGCTTCGCGCGCTTCTGCACGAGGTCGAAGGCGTAGATGGAGGCCGCGAACTGGTCGCTCGAGATCAGTTGGGCGAGCGCGTCGTCTTCGCGCTCGAAGCCGCGCTCGATGTCGTTGTCCTTCGCCGCGCTGAGCAGGTCGAGGGCGACGTAGGGCGCCTTCGCCGCGGTGCCGATGCGCGCCTTGAGGGTGTCGCGCGCGATCTTGATCGCGGCTGGCCACTTGGTGAGGCGCTCGAGCTTGCCGGGCGCGTGGGGCCGGTCGACCTTGACGCGCCCCTCGATCACGCCGTCGGCCCACGCGACGGAGCGCTCGAGGAAGCTGGCCGCGCCGAACATCGCGTCGAAGAGGCCCATCTCGTAGGCCTGCTTCGGCTTGAGCATGCGGTTGTTCTTGAGCGGGTTCGAGACGATGATCTCGAGGGCGTTCTCGATGCCGATGAGGTTCGGCACGAGGGTGGCGCCGCCCCAGCCGGGGATGATGCCGAGGAAGACCTCGGGGAACGCGAGTGCCGCAGCCGACGAGTCGAGCGTGCGGTAGTCGCAGCCCAGCGCGATCTCCATAGCCCCGCCGAGCGCGAGACCGTTGACGAAGGCGAAGGAGGGCACGCCGAGCTTGCCCAGCTTGCCGAGGACTCGGTGCCCGTACTGCGCCATGAGGCGCGCGTTCTGCTCGGTGGCGAGCGTGGAGACCTTCGAGAGGTCGGCGCCCGCGGCGAAGATGAACGGCTTGCCGGTGACCGCGACGGCGCGGATCTCGCCCGCGGCGGCCCGATCGCGCTGCTCGTCGAGCACGCGCTCGAGGCCCTGCAGGGTACGGGGTCCGAGTGTGTTGGGGCGCGTGTGGTCGCGACCGTTGTCGAGGGTGATGAGGGCGAGCGCGCCGCCCGAGGGCAGTGCGACGTCGCGCACGTACGATTCGGTGACGACCTCGTCGGCCGAGGCGTCGATGATCGGCGAGAAATCGATCTTGCTGTAGTCGGTCATGGCGATTACTTCTTGCCCTTCTTGCCGTCGAAGTGAGGATTCTCCCAGATGGCGGTGCCGCCCTGGCCGAGGCCGACGCACATGGCGGTCACGCCGTAGCGCACGTCGGGACGCTGCTCGAACTGGCGCGCGAGCTGGATCATGAGGCGCACGCCGGAGGCCGCGAGCGGGTGGCCGAACGCGATGGCGCCACCCCAGGGGTTGACGCGCGGGTCGTCGTCGGCGATCCCGAAGTGGTCGGTGAACGAGAGCACCTGCACCGCGAAGGCCTCGTTGAGCTCGAAGAGGCCGATGTCGTCGACGGTGAGCCCGGCTCGCTTCAGCGCCTTCTCTGTCGACGGCACGGGGCCGAGGCCCATGACCTCGGGCTGCACGCCGGCGAAGGCGAAGCCGACGAGGCGCATCTTGGCGCCGAGTCCCAGTTCCTTGGCGGTGTCGGCGCCAGCGAGCAGCGAGACCGTGGCGCCGTCGGTGAGCGGGGAGGCGTTGCCGGCGGTGACGCGGCCGTGGGGTCGGAACGGAGTCTTCAGGCCGGCGAGGCCCTCCATGGTGGTCTGCGGACGACGGCCCTCGTCTTCGGTGGCGACGCCCCAGCCGCTCTCGGAGCGGGTGGCGACGGGCACGAGGTCGGCCTGGATGTCGCCGCGGTCGTACGCAGCCTGCACCTTGTGCTGGCTCAGCATGCCGAAGCGGTCGGCGCGCTCCTTGGTGAGCTCGGGGAAGCGGTCGTGCAGCCGCTCGGCGGTGATGCCCATGTTGAGGGCGTCCGGGCTCACGAGCTTCTCGGCCACGAATCGGGGGTTCGGGTCGGCATCGAGGCCGATGGGGTGCCGCCCCATGTGCTCGACCCCGCCGGCGATCGCGAGGTCGTACTGGCCCGAGCCGATCGCCGCGCCCATGAACGAGGCGACGGTGAGGGCGCCGGCGCACATGCGGTCGAGCGCGAAGCCCGGCACGGTGACGGGCAGGCCCGCGAGCATTGCGACGGTGCGGCCCAGGGTGAGCCCCTGGTCGCCCTGCTGCGTGGTCGCCGCGATGCCCACATCGTCGATGCGGTCGAGCGGAAGCGCCTCGTTGCGCTCGATCAGTCCCTGCAGCGCCTTGACCGCCAGGTCGTCGGCGCGGGTCCCCGCGTACATTCCCTTTTCGCCGGCGCGACCGAACGGGGTGCGCACCCCGTCGACGAACACGACTTCTCTCATTGCGGCCACTGTGCCTCCATCAGGTGTGTGATCTGCGTCTCAACCATCCTAGAGACGGAGTCTCACCGAGGGAAGGGGGAGTGCGTGATCGCCGCAATTCCGAGCACCACAGTGCGACTTCTTATGCGAGGTCCACAAAAGCGGCGGCAATGATTGGTGCAGTGATGCCAATCTGCCAGTCACGGGCGCCCAACTCTTTGAGACGCAGTGCCACTGCGGCGGTCGAGCGATCTCCGGGCGGGCTCCACACGACCCGCCGCAGGGTGTCCGGCGTCAGCAGATTCTCGAGGGGGATGCGCTGCCGCTCGGCTTCGGCCTCGAGGGCTCCCCGGGCTGCGGCGAGCCGCGCAGCGGCCTCGGGATGGCGCTGCGGCCACCCGCGATGGTGGGGCATGGAATCGGGATCCCGCGGCTTCGGCCCCGGCAGATCCTCGGTCGTCTTGCCGTTCAGGATCGCCCGCCACCACCGGTCGATCTCGGGGCGGCTGGCTCGGCCACGGAAGGTCTGCAATCGGGCGAGGTCGCCCTTCGAGCGGGGGTTCGCCGCGGCGGCCGCCACGATCGAGGAGTCGGGGATCAGCCGGCCGGGCGCCACGTCGCGCTCGCGAGCGAGTTCGTCGCGCGCCAGCCACAGTTCGCGTGCGATCGCGAGCGCACGGGGCGAGCGCAGAGCGTGGCCGCCGGAGAGCTTGCGCCAGGGCTCCGGACCGCGGGGCTTGTCGGGGCGGGTGCGCACGGCTTCGAACTCCTGCAGCGCGAACTCGGTCTTGCCCTGCGCCTCGAGATCCTGGGCGACGGCGTCTCGCAGGTCGGGCAGCAGCGCCACGTCGAGGGCCGCGTACTCGAGCCAGGGCTCGGGCAGCGGGCGCTGCGACCAGTCGGCGGCCGAGTGGGCCTTCTCGAGGCTGATCCCGAGCAGCGACTCCACGATCGCGCCGAGGCCGACCCGCTCGTAGCCGAGCAGTCGCGCGGCGAGCTCGGTGTCGAAGAGGCGGGTGGGCTGCAGGCCGATCGCGCTGAGGCAGGGGATGTCCTGGCTCGCGGCGTGGAGGATCCACTCCTCGTCACCGATGGCCTCGGCCAGAGGTGCGAAGGTCTCGAGCTCGGTGGGGTCGAACAGGAACGGGCGGGCGCCGCGCCGGAACACCTGCACGAGGTAGGCGTCCGAGCCGTAGCGGAAGCCGGATGCCCGCTCGGCGTCGACGCCGACGGGGCCCGCGCCCGATGCGAGGGCGTCGGCGGCGCGCTCCAGAGCCGCCTCGTCGGTGACGAGCGACCAGTCGGTGTCGAGTTCGGACTGCTCGACCACGGTCACTCGCCCGCTCCGTGGGGCAGCCCGGCCAGCAGGCACAGCAGTTCGGACCAGGCCTCGGCGTGCGCGCCGAAGTCCGCGCCGAGCGGGGTCCACGACGCGCGCAGCTCGATCTGGGCGGCGTCCCCCTGCGCCTCGAGCGTGCCGAAACCGCTCGAGAGCGTCTTCGTGGCGGTGCCCGACAGGTAGGTGTACTCGGCGCCGCGCGAGTCGAGTGCGTCGACGAGCCACGACCAGGCGACGTCGGAGATGAAGGGGTCGACGCCGATCTCGACCTCGAGCGGGGCCTGCGCGAAGCAGACGATGCGGAACGGTGCGCCCCACTCCTCGGCCGATTCGGGGTCGTGCATGAGCACGAGACGACCCGCGCCGTAGTGCGAGTCGATGGTGCCGTCGGGGGAGAGGCCGCGCCGCGGGCCCCGCGCCACGCCCGCCGCCATGGCGATCGATCGGGGTGCGATCCTCTCGGGAGCCGGGATCTCCTGCGTCACGAGCTCGCTGCGCAGCCGAGCGCCGCGGATCTGAGCGGCAGCGACCTCGAAGTCGACCGACTGCAGACCAATCCTTGCCATCACAAGGGGAACACTAGAGTTTGCTGTGAGGGTTTTCGCGATGCCACGCCGTGCAGGGCGGATCGCGGGAGAGGAGAGCGGCTCATGGAGAACTGGCAGCGCAACGCGGCTCGTGCGCTCGGCTTCGCGGCCGGAGCGGCGGCGGTCGGCGCGGTGGGAGTGGTGGCGGGCGGCGTCGCGCTGGCCCGCATGGCGGTGACGCCCGAGCGCGAGGCCGAGTCGCCGGTCACGCTGGTCGGCCTGCAGCGCAGCGGTTCGGCGACCGTGGCCCGACTGCGGGGCGTCGACTGCGACCTGCCGGGCCGCTACTCGCTGGTCTTCGACGGCGGCGCCGGCCACGCCCGCCTCGGGCCGGTGCTCTCCTCGGGACCCGAGGGCACGATGCGCGAACTGCTGCGGGTGGACCGCGGTGCGCCCCGCGAGGGCATGCGGGCGCGCCTCGCGGGCTGGTGGTACGTCGCACCCGAAGAACTCGGATACGCGACCGAGCGCATCGAGTACCCCACCGAGCTCGGCGACGCCGAGGCGTGGATCGTGCACCCGCCTCGCACTCGCAAGAAGCGCTGGGCGGTGCACGTGCACGGACGCGGCGCCCCTCCGGAGGAGACGCTTCGCGGCGTGGCGCCGCTCGCGCGCGCCGGCATCACGAGCCTCGTGATCAGCTACCGCAACGACCCCGGCGCCCCGAGCGGCGCGTACGGACGCTACGGCGTGGGGGTCTCGGAGGCCCGCGACGTCGACGCGGCGATCGCCGAGGCCCGTCGCCGCGGAGCGCAGCGGGTGACGCTGTTCGGATGGTCGATGGGCGGCACGGCCGCGCTCGTCTCCGCGACCCGCGGCGAGCACCGCGACGCGATCGACGGCCTGATCCTCGACTCGCCGGCCATCGACTGGGACGAGCTGCTGCGCTACCACGCGGCCGGCAGACGCGCGCCGAAGCTCGTCGCCGAGCTCGGCATCCGCCTGCTCTGGCAGGGGCGCGTGCGCGGCGGCGAGGCGGGCGGGATCGCATTCGACGGCTTGAATGCCGCGGCCTTCGGACGCGAGCTGCAGGTGCCGGTGCTCGTGCACGCGAGCGAGCAGGACAGCTTCGTGCCGTGCAGCGGCGCGCAGCGCCTCGCGGCGGCGCGGCCCGATCTCGTGCAGCTGCGACTGCAGAAGCGCGGCGAGCACGTGAAGCTGTGGAACGTCGACCCCGAGCGCTGGGAGCGCGCGACCGAGCAGTTCGCGCGAGCGCTGCCCCGGCCGGCCTGGCGCGGCTGAACGGCGGCCGGACCGCCGTCGAATCGCAGCAGGTCACCGCGCTCAGGCGGCAGCGCGCGGCCGCGGCAGCGGTAGACTTGCCCACGATGTCTTCCGACCCCCAGCACAGCTCCGCTCGTCTCATCGACCGGCATCCGAATATCTCGGGCGCCGAGCTCGTCGCGACGCTCGTTCCGCCGCCGCAGTTCGATCACGCCTCATTCGACTCGTACCGGCCCGATCCCGAGTACCCGTCGCAGGAGGAGGCGCGAAGCCTGCTGCGCTCGTTCACCGAGCCCGAGCCGCCCGCGGCCCGCGGCGGCTTCTTCGGTTTCGGGCGCAAGAAGCAGACCGAGCCGCGGCAGAGCGCGCCCGCCAAGCCCGGCGTGTACCTCGACGGCGGTTTCGGCGTCGGCAAGACGCACCTGCTCGCGGCGGCGTGGCACGCGACGGCGGGTCGCAAGTACTTCGGCACCTTCATCCAGTACACGGCGCTGGTGGGTGCACTCGGGTACGACGGAGCGCTCGGCGTGCTGCAGGGCGCGCGCCTCATCTGCATCGACGAGTTCGAGCTCGACGATCCGGGCGACACGATGCTCATGACGAGGCTGATCAAGGACCTCACCTCGACCGGCTCGCGGTTCATCGCGACATCGAACACGCCCCCGAACGCGCTGGGCGAGGGCCGCTTCGCCGCCGCCGACTTCATGCGCGAGATCCAGGCGATGGCCGACCGCTTCACGACGGTGCGCATCGACGGCGTCGACTATCGTCAGCGCGACATCGAGGGAGACGCCGTCGCGCTCGACGTCGACGCGTACCGGTTCGCCCTGGCCGACGTGGCCGCCTCGGGCGAACGCATGACCGACGACGACTTCCAGCAGCTCATCGCGCACCTCGCGACGGTGCACCCGTCGAGCTACGTCGGCATGCTCGACGGCGTGCAGTGCATCGGCCTGCGCGACGTGCACGAGCTCACCGATCAGTCTGCGGCGCTGCGCTTCGTCGCGTTCATCGACCGCGTGTACGACGCGCAGATCCCGATCCGGGCGACGGGCGTGCCGCTCACGTCGGTCTTCGGCGGCGGCATGCTCGACGGCGGCTACCGCAAGAAGTATCTGCGCTGCATGTCCCGTCTCAATGCGCTCACCTCGAGCGAGCTCGAGGCGTAGGGCGGCGGCGTGGCTGGCGGGGCATCGGGCCGCGGACTGCTGCGCGGGATCGCGCGCGCCGTGGCCGACGCGCTGATCGGTTCGCAGCGGCGGCCGGGATCGGATCGGGGGCGCGGATCGCGCGGCAGGCCCGCCACGCTGCGCGCTGCGCGCCGCGGCTCGGACGCCGCGTCGCCGGCGCTCGGTCTGGAGGACAGCCCGGGCCGCAACGGCGCGGACGCGACCCGAGATTTGACGCCGCACGAGATCGGCGCCCTGCGTCCGAGCTACGAGCCGCATCCAGACGGCGATCCCGACCCTGGTGAGGTCGTGTGGACCTGGGTGCCGTACGTGGAGAACGACGGGCGCGGCAAGGATCGCCCGGTGCTGATCATCGCGCGGATCGACGGCGACACCACGGCCGGCTGCTATCTGAGCACGAAAGCGCACCGCGACTTCGTCTCGGTCGGCACGGGCGGCTGGGACAGCCAGGGGCGGGAGAGCTTCCTCTCGCCAGAGCGCGTGCTGCGCATCACCGACAGCGGCATGCGTCGCGAGGGGCATGTGCTGCCGCGGGAGCGCTTCGCGCCCGCGGTGCAGGCCGTGATGCGTCGGCACGGCATTCGCGGCTGATTCTCGGTCGACCCTCTGTCGGTCGGGCTCGTCGCGCGCCATAATGGCGGCAACGCGACGAATCGGTCGGAGCGCGACGAGAGGAATCGGACATGGGCATCGAGGATCTGGGCAAGCAGGCCTCCCGGCTGGCGGGCAAGGCCGGGGAGTTCGCGAAGCAGAACGCAGACAAGATCGATGAGGCGCTGAAGAGCGAGCAGGCCGAGGGCATCAGCGACAAGATCCTCGACGGCGCGGCCGGCCTCGCGAACAAGGTCACCGGGGGCAAGCACAGCGACAAGGTCTCCGAGCTGCGCGACAACCTCGACGGCAAGATCGGCAACGAGTAGCAGAGAGGCACTCGAGGGCCCCGCCCTGTGGGGGATGCCGGGGTCCTCGCCGACGCTATCGTCTCAGCGCCCCGCGAACGCCTGTGAGGCGGCTTCCGCCCCAGACCGCGGCCGCGCCGACGAGCAGCATCGCCAGCAGCCCCGCCGCCGTGACCGCGAGCGATGCCGCGCCCCGCTCGGGCAGCAGAAACCCGTAGGGCACCCAACCGTCGGTGGCGCCCCGCACGAGCACCACGGCGAGCCAGAGCAGCGGATAGGGCAGCACGATCCAGATCAAACGCCACGAGAGCGGCGGCCGGTCTCCGACGAGCAGCCAGTCGAGCACCACCGCGATCGGCAGCGCCGCATGCAGGGTCGCGCTCACCCACGGGGGAGCGGCGGCCGTGCCGGGCACGATCCCGTTGTAGACGACGGCGACCACGATCATGCAGGCGATCGAGGCGGCCCGTGCGAGCACGAGCCGAGCGTCTGCGGGCCGGCCCCGAATCGTGCGAAGCCCGCAGGAGATGAGGATCCCGCTGGTCAGCAGACTCGTGAGGTTGGTGAAGTACCCGAAGTAGTCGAGGGGGTTCGTTCGGTCGTGGCCGATGCCCTCGATGTAGCCGTACCCGAGCACGACGACGACGGTCGCCCCCGCCAGTACTCGCGCGGCCCCCACCGCAGGCGCAGCGACGGGCGCCGCCACAGGTGAGGATGAGACGAGCGCGGGGCGTGCGAGTGACATGCGGGTCAGCCTAGCCGCAGCGGCCCGGCCGCGCGCCGGCGACGCAGGTTACGCGGGGTACGGGTCGCGACGCAGCAGCCCCGCGAGATGCGCCGCGTTCGCGGCTGCGGTCTCGACGGCCGAGGCGACGGGATCGGGCGTCGAGTCGAGTTCGCGGTAGTCGGTCTTCTGCATCGCCTCGCCGTTCCAGTACACCGAGGCCTGCGCAGGGATCGTGAAGCCGACATCGCCGAGCGCCTGCGCAAGGATCGCCGTGATGTGGTGGGCGCCGTCCTCGTTGCCCACGACGACGGGGATCGCGACCCGATCGAACAGGATCGGACGCCCGGTCTCGTCGGTCTCGCTCAACTCGGCGTCGAGCCGCTCGAGCACCCGCTGCGCCACACTCGAGTGCTGGCCGAGCCACGTCGGCGTGACGAAGACCAGGATGTCGGCGTCGAGCACGGCCCTGCGGATGCGCGGCCACTCGTCGCCCTCGCCCATATCGGTTTCGACGCCGGGCAGGATGCGAGAGTCGACCGCCCGCACCGTGTCGACGGCGACGCCTCGCCGCTCGAGCGCGGTCATCACCTGGCCACCGAGCACGTCCCCGCTCGACAGACCGGGCGAGGGCTTCAGCGTGCAGTTGATCATCAGAGCCGTCAGCGATGCAGTCATGGGCCCACCGTAGGCGCGCCGGCGCGCGCCGCGAAAGGGGGTTCCCTTTCGCCGGGATCAGCGCTAGCGACCGCATCGGGGCACCACGAGGCCGATGGGTCCCGACGCGGGCCTCGCCGACGTCTACAGATCGGCGTAACGGGCGCGGAACACGCAGAACACTCCGTACGCCGTGAACCCCACCGCCATGACGGCGACCATCGCACCGCCGAGCGGCAAGGACCTCAGCGACTCGATCGCGGCGTCGAGGCCGCCTGCGGCTCGCGGATTCCGCTGCAGGGCGGCCTCGACGAGCAGCACGCCCACGACCGCGAGCGCGATGCCCTTCACCACGAAGCCGAGCACTCCGATCGCGGCGATAGCCGTGCCGGGGGCGCCGGGCGGCAGGGTGACCCGGTTGCGGAAGCTGCGTCGCACCCCCATCACGATCCACGCGATCCCGCCGACCGCCACGCCCGCACCGATCAACCCCAGCAGCACGGGCCCGCCCGGGAAGGTGAGGAGCCCCCGGCTGGCCTCGCGCGCGCTCGAATCGGGATCCGGGCGCGCGCCGACCGCGACCGCGGCGGCGACGACCCCCATCGCGATGAACAGCGCGGCCTGCCCCCACTCGGCCACCCGCCGCGCCCACCGCTTCGGTCGATGCTCGATGCGCAGGGCGACGCCGTGGATGCCGTGGTAAACGCCGAGCGCCCACAGCAGCACCGCGACGGCCCACAGCGCCGCGAACCCGAGCGGGGCCGAGGCGATCGCGGTGAGGGCGCCCGCCTGATCCGTCTCGCCGCGCCCGCTCCACGCGAGCGCGAACGCGATGCCGCCGATGAGCAGGTGGATGAGGCCGCTCGCGACGTAGCCGCCGCGGGCGAGCACGCGCAGCGGAGTCTTGCGCTCCGCGCTGCGCGCGGCCGACTTCATCTCGGGTTTCACGCTTCGAGCGTAGCCGGTGGGCGCCCCCACCTTCGCGCCGCGAGGGGACGGGGCCCGACGGCGGGGACAGACGTCGTCCGCCCCCTTGCGTCGTCCGCGCGTATTGCACAGATGAGCCGGGCAAGCAAGCCCCTGGAGCCGATCCGCTCGCGCTGGAAGAGTTGGGGGCGTCAACACGAAGGAGGCTCCACATGAGTGCATCGGACAAGCTGTCTGCCGGAATGGACAAGGCGAAGGGCAAGGCCAAGGAGGCCCTGGGCAACGTGACCGGCGACGACGAGAAGGTCGCCGAGGGCAAGGCCGATCAGGCGAAGGGCGACATCAAGGACGCCGCCGCGAAGGCCAAGGACGCCGCGAAGGATGTCTTCGATCGGTAGTCTCCGCCGCGATGGATCCCCGCGGCTCCCGGACGGGAGTCGCGGGGATCCTCGTTTGCGCCCGCGCTCCGACCAGTGGAGCGTACTCGTCGTCGCCGACCCCGGGCTGCCCTCGCGCCGCGTCGACCGCATCCGAGAACGGCTCGAAGCACAGCTCGAACGGTTGCTCGGCGCCCCGGTCGGGGTGCACGCCCGCACGGAACTGATCCGGATCGACCCCGACGACACCCTCGACGTCTCCGACGTCAAACAGCTCTCGACCGAGTACGAGCACGTCGACGTGATCCTCATGGTCACCGAGATCCCGCGTCACCGCCACGGCAGGCCGCTCGTCGCCGAGGTTCTCGTCTCCGACGACGTCGCCATAGTCTCGCTGCCCACCCTCGGTGCAGGGGCGACGGGCAGCCGCCTGCTGCGAACCCTGGTGTCGTGCGTGCGGCAGATGCGTTCGGATCCAGGCGCACAGGATCACGCTCGGCACCGCATCGGCTGGGCGCAGTGGCGGGGGAGCGCCGACAACTCGAGCCAGCTGCTGCAGGCGCACCGGCTGGCCGGGGGAGCGCGCACCGTGATCGGCATGGTGCTCTCGAACGATCCGTGGCGGATCGTGCCCAAGCTGTCGAGCGCGCTCGCGGCCGCCGCCGCGGCCGGCGCGTTCGGCGTCTTCTACAACTCGATCTGGCAGATGTCCGCGGCGCTCAGCCCGTTCCGGCTGGCGGTCATCAGTCTGCTCGCGATCTGCGTGATCGTGGCGTGGCTGCTGATCGGCAACCGGCTCTGGGACCGGCCGAGCCACGCGAGCGTCACCGAGGTGATCCTGCTCTACAACCTTTCTACGGTGCTGACCCTGGTGCTCTGCGTGCTGGCGCTCTACGCGTCGCTCGTGGTGATCATCCTGCTGAGCGCGCTCATCGTGATCGACCCCGATTTCATGGGCCAGGTGCTCGGTTCGAAGGCCCGCTTCTCGAACTACGTCGACATCGCCGTGCTGAGCGCGTCACTCGGCACCGTGGCGGGTGCGCTCGGTTCGAGCTTCGACTCGGACGTCGACATCAGGAGGTTGACGCACGGACAGCGCGAGCGCCAGCGCATGAACTCCGCCGAGTAGAGCGCCGCGCGCGACAGCCCCCTCCCACCACACGGGCAGAGCGGACGGGAGGATTCCCGTCCGCTCTGCCCGTGTGAGCTCGCAGGCTCGGTCCTGTCAGCAGCCCTCGAGGAACTGCGGCGTCAGATCGTAGGTGAGATCTGCGTCGTCGATGTTCTGCGCGGTGTAGATGTTGTTCGGAACCGAGTACAGCTCGTCGACCTCTTCACCGGCGAGGATGCGAAGCGCGATCGTGGCGCCGAGCTCGCCGATGTATGCGGCGGGAAGGCCGGAGACGATCGGCACCTGCCCGCTCTTGATGAGATCGACATCCTCGCAGGAGGTGATGATGCCGGAGCCCACGACGACCTGATCCTGTGCACCTGCGGCGCGGATCGCATTCACGGCGCCGACCGACTGCGACATCACCGAGGTGAGGACGCCGTTGATCTCGGGGTTTGCGGCGATCCCGTTCTCGACGATCGTCTGCACCTTCGAGGGGTCGAAGTCCGGCGGGCACTCCGCGACGGCGATCTCCAGACCGGGCATGTCGGCAGCGGCCTCCTCGCTTCCCGTCTGCAGGTCACGCTGATACTCGCCGCCGCAGCCTCCGTAGGCGGTGATGAGCTTGCCCTCGCCGCCGAGGTACTCGCCGATCGCGGTCGTGAGCTTCTTGGATTCCGCCACCCAATCGGTGTTGATCGTGGTGACGGCATCCTCGTATGCGGTGTTCAGCACCCAGTTGATGACGGGGATTCCGCGCTTGCCGGCCTCCTCCAGCACCGGGACCACGGCGTTCGGGTCGGTAGCCCACACGAGCAGGATGTCGGGATCCGTCGCGATGGCGGTCTGGATCTGGTTGATCTGCTTGTCGATCTGCGCGTATCCGCCCGCGTCGTAGACGTCGACCTCCAGTCCGTGCTCCGCGCCGAAGGCCTTCATCGCTTCGGTGAACGAGATGGCGTCGCCCTGCTCCTGCTGGGCCACGAACACCGAGGCGCGGTAGGTCTCACCGGTCTCGGGGACCTCCGGGAGGACGTACTCGTTGATCAGACCGACATCGGGAACCTCGTTGTCGCTGAGTGAATCGGAACTGCCGGTTCCGCCGCCGGAACAGGCGGTGAGGCTAAGGGCGAGCACACTGGCGGCGGCAGCGCCCATCAGCAGCTTACGCTTGACGGTTTTCATGGGGATACTCCTTTGTATACGGGGAAGGGGATGTCGGGGAATACAGGCGGGTCAAGTGGGGAGCTGCGCTTCGAGCAGCACCTCCTCTGTGGCTTCGGACGCGGGGATGATCTTGGAGATCTTGCCCTCCCGGATCACGACGATCCGGTGGCACATGCCGATGAGCTCGACCATGTCCGACGAGGACAGCACGATCCCGAGCCCCTGCTCCGCGAGCTCCGCGAAGCGGCCGTAGATGTCCGCTCGCGAACCGACGTCGACGCCGGCCGTCGGCTCGTCGCAGACCATCACCTTGGACTCGGCGACGAGGGAGCGCGCGAGCACCACCTTCTGCTGGTTGCCGCCCGAGAGCGTGAGGATGCTCTGGTGCAGCGTTTCGGTCTTGACGCCCATCTCCTGACGAACCGCCTGCGCGCGCTTCAGCTCCTCCCGCAATCGGATGATCCCCACGGAGGTGAACTTCCAGACCGCGGACTGGGTCATGCTCTTCGCAACGGAGAACTCCCCGATGACCGCCTGATTGCGGCGCTCGGGCGGAACGAAGGAGATTCCGGCTCTCACCGACTTCGACGGCGTCGGTCGGCGGATCTCATCCTCCTCGATGAAGAGCCTGCCCGACTCGCTGCGCTCGACGCCGGCGATCTGCCGGGCGAGGATGTTGCGGCCGGATCCTTCGAGGCCCGCGATTCCGACGACCTCGCCGTGCCTCACGGTGAACTCCGGCACGTCGAGGAACCCGTCCGCGGTACCCAGGCTCTCACCTCGGAGCACGATCGATTCGCGCGGAGGAGCCAGCTCAGGGAAGAGCGCGTCGGGCTCGCGGCCGATCATGAGACGGATGATCTCGTCTTCCTCGAGCCCACCGGTACCCGAGTAGGTGAGCTGCCCATCCTTGAGCACGGACATCTTGTCGGCGAGCCGCTTCACCTCCGCGATGCGGTGGCTGATGTACACGATGCCGATGCCCGAGGCCCGGAGCGAGCCGATCTGCGTGAGCAGGTGCTCGGTCTCGGCATCGCCCAGCGCGGCGGTCGGCTCATCGAAGATGAGCAGCTTCGACTCGTTCGAGAGCGCCTTCGCGATCGCGACGAGCTGCCGCCCGGCCACAGTGAGCTTCTCGGCCACAGTGTCCGGATCGATGTCCGCCTGGATCGCTTCGAGCCACCTGCGCGCGATGGTGCGCGGATCACCCTTCAGCAGGCCCGGCCCGCCCTGCGGCTCCTTGCCCAGCACGATGTTCTGCGCAACGGTGAGAGAGGGGACGATCGCCGAATCCTGGTGGATGGTGCCGATCCCGGCATCGATCGCAGCACGGGGCGTCGGCAGCTTCACCGCCTGATCGTTCAGGTAGACGGTGCCGTGGGTAGGCTGCACGATCCCCGATATCGTCTTCACCAGGGTGGACTTCCCGCTTCCGTTCTCTCCCATGAGAGCGTGCACCTCACCGCTCTGGAACTCGAGCGACACGTCGCGGAGGGCTTTCGTCTCTCCGTAGTGCTTGCTGACCGAGTCCAGCCGAATCGTGAACGATGACACTGGGATCACCTCCGCTTTCGCAGCTGGCCGAGGCCGACCGCAATCGCCATCAGCAGACCGGTGACGATGATCTGGATGTTCGAGTTGACCGAGTTGAGGTCGAGACCGTTCCCGATGATGCCGATGAGCAGCACACCGAGCACCGCGCCGGTCATGGTTCCACGACCGCCGCCCCAGGCGACACCGCCGATGAACACGGCGGCGATCGTCGTGATCTCGATGCCCGCGCCGAGGTCGGGGAGGCCTGAACCCGTTCGAGAAGAGAGCGCCAGCGCTGCGAGGGCGACGAACACGCTGTTCAGCACGTAGGTGGCAGCCGTATACGTCTGCACCTTGATGCCGGAGAGGAACGCGGCGTTCTCGTTCCCGCCGATCGCGATGGCGTACCGGCCGAGGGTGGTGCGGTTGAGGAGGAAGCCTCCGAGCAGCACGACCACGATCGCGAGGATCGCGATGTTCGGGATGCCGAACAGCGTGCCGGTTCCGAGCGCCGTATAGACGGGATCGAAGTTTCGGCGAGGCTGCCCGCCCGTCATGAGCAAGCTCAGGCCCGAGAGCACCTGCAGCATCGCCACCGTCGTGATGATCGGTGAGATCTTGATCCACGCGACCATGACGCCGTTGACCAGACCGATGAGGGCCCCGGCCAGGATCACCACGATGAGGACTCCCCAGTACGGCATCGTCTGGGAGAGGTCGATCGCGACGATCGAGAGGAACCCGAGTTGTGCCGCGATCGAGATGTCGATGCCGTTCGAGATGATGACGAACAGCTGGCCGGCGGCGAGAATCGCGAGCACCGAGATGGAGCTCGCCAGGTTACTGCCGTTTCTCACGCTGAAGAACACCGGACTGGAGATAGCGAATGCCGCCACTACGAGCACCACGAGGATCGCGAGGACGGTGTGCTCGCCGGAGAAGGCACGCCTGGTGTGTTTGCCCAGCGCGATCATGCCGGTTTCGACGGCTACGGTTTTCTGGTTCAAGATCATCTCCCCACAGCGATGGATTCGAGTGTTTCTGCGTTCGCGACGACGGCGGCCGCCTGAGCGAAGAGGTCGGCGGTCGCTACCACCGACTCCCACGGCGCATGCTCGTCTTCACGATGCGACAGCCCCTTCGTGGTGCGGGTGAACAGCATCGCGGTCGGCCCGATCAGCGTGAGATTCGCGCTGTCGTGACCGATGTTGCCGTCGATGGAGATCGTCTCGATGCCTCGCGCCTCAGCCGTCGTCCGGAACAGCTCCTTCAGGGATGCGTCGAAGGGCAAGCCGGGGATCCCCCAGACGTGTTCGATGTCCACCTGCACGCCCTCCTCGTCGGCGATGCCGCGGAACACCTCGGCGAGCCCCGCGAAGTACGCTTCGACGGCCTCGCCGGTCTCATCTCGGAGATCGATGTTGAACGTGGCCTCGTGCGGCACCACGTTGTTGGATCCCGGCGCCACCTGAATGGTTCCCACGGTGGTCCGCACGCGTCCGGTCTCGACCGCCCGGTCGCGGCCGGCCGCGATCATGCGCGCCGCTGCGACCAGCGCCTCCTTGCGGCCCTCCGGTCCGGGGCCGCCCGCGTGGCCGCCGGTGCCGGTCACCCGGACCCGGTACCACTGCACCGCGCGGATCGTTTCGACGACGGCGACATCGAGCTCGGCTTCGTCGAGGATCACGCCCTGTTCGATGTGCACCTCGAGTGCGGCGAAGAACTCGGTCAGCCGGTTCCGCGGCTCGCCGAGGTAGCCGATGCGGGAGAGCTCGTCGCCGAGCCGGATCCCGTCAGCGTCCACGCAGTCGCGGGCTTCCTCGCCCGTGAGCAGACCGGCGGAGACGGCGGATCCCAGCATCGATGGCGGGAAACGCGCGCCCTCTTCACCGGTCCAGTTGGCCACGTCGATGGGATGCAGCGTCTCCATGTCGGCATCGTTCATGAGCGCGACGGTCTCGAGCGCCACGACGACACCCAGGATGCCGTCGAAACGGCCACCGGGAACCACGGTGTCGAGATGGGATCCGATGACGAGGGGGAGCGCCTCCGGGTCTCGGCCGGATCGGCGGGCGAACATGTTGCCCACGTCGTCGACCCGCACCTCGAGGCCGAGTTCCTCGGCGATGGAGCGGAAACGATCTCGAGCGACCCTGTCGACGTCGGATGCCGCCGGTCGGGAGACCCCGCCGCCGGGGGTGCCGCCGGCATCCGCCGAGGCGAACGCCTCCATCCAGCGGCGGAGACGCTCCTCGTTCGGTGCGCCGAGTCTCATCGGGCCGTCTCGGCGAAGGGCATGGCGATGCAGCGGATCGGCGAGGCGGACGCGCCGCGCAGTTTGAGGTGCAGGCCTATGAACGCGAACTCGTAGACCTTCTCCGCGGAGAGCTCTTCGCAGTTGAGCACCTCGATGGCGGGCACGCCGGCCTCGTTGAAGAGGTACATGTGCACGGGGCACCAGGTGTTGGTCTCCACCGTGGGCATCTGCTCGATCGCGACGTTGTCCGCGCCGATGAGCATCGCGCCCTGCTCGACGAGCCATTTGGCTCCGTCGAGGTTCAGGCCGGGCTCGTCCGTCAGGAAGGCCTCGGCGTTCGGCCACTCCTGGAAGCGACCGGTGCGGATGATGACCACGTCACCCGTCTGAACGGTGACGCCCTGGCGCTCGGCCGCGGCGTGCAGGTCGTCCCTGCCGATGCCGTACGATGCGGGAAGCTGTTCGACGCCCTTGAGCGCAGGAATGTCGAGCATGATGCCGCGGGCGATGATCGGGGGGATCGTGTCCACACCGCACTTATCCCACGTGCGGTTGCCCATGTGCTCGTGCACGTGGTAGCCGTTGTAGATCTCTCCGTGGCAGCCGAAGTGGTTCAGGGCGTCGATGTGGGTGCCCGAGTGGGTGTACATGGAAACCGCGTCGCCCGTGTAGCTCGTCAGGCGATTCGCCTCGTCGTCGAGCCCGATCGGGTTCGTGACGACGTCGCCGTCCGGGTCGTGGGTCTTGTAGATCTGGTAGGCCGGGTCGCCCAGCGCGCTCCAGGTCGGCATGCCGACGAAGTAGTCGCAGGAAAGATCGAACACGCGCGATCCGTCGACTCGGCTCATGACCTCGGCGCGGGACTCCGGCGTGATGTGGTTCAGCGCGCCGATCTCGTCGTCTTCGCCCCAGGGGCTCTTCGCTACAGTAAAATCGTGTGCCACGGTGCGCACCTTTCTCTGGGAGCCGCGGCTTTGCGGCTCGGTGGTGATCTCGGTTCTCGCGCAGCGCCCGGAGGCGCTCCGCTTCGTCGTGCCCCGGTCGAGCCTGTGCCCGACGGGGTGTGCTGACGCATCAAGTCGATCCGCGCTCCGGTTCGTCTGACGGGCTGTCAGCGCTGCCGGCGAGCTCTTCGCCGCCCCGGCCGGAATGACTTGTGGGATAGCTAAACGGACTCGAACTTGTTTGTCAAGAGCAAAAATAAGCTTTGTCCTGATCAATACGCGCTCAGCTTGTAATCCCCGCACCAGTCGGACATGATTTAGCTCATGGAAGTCTTAGAGCGCATCGTGGATTCGGTGACGGACCTGTCTGCAAAAGGTATTTCCGCGACCGTCGCGCAATTGATCTCCTCCGGGCTCATCCCCCCCAATGAGCGGCTTCCGACGACGCGTCAGCTGGCACAGCATCTGAACGTCAGCCCGGGATTGATCAGCGCAGCGTGGCAGTTGCTCGTCTCCGACGGCTTGCTCGAGACGCGCGGACGGCAGGGCACGTTCGTGGTGGATCCCGAGCCACCGACCCCGTGGCGTCAGTTTCGGCACGTGGTCGGCTCCGACCTCCCTCTCGATCTGTCCACCGGCTTTCCCGACCCCGAGCTCCTCGTCGACATCCGACCGACACTGCGCGAACTCGCCGAAGCACCGAGCTACCCCGGTTACCCCGCCGAAGCGCTGGACCCGGAGCTCGCGCGGGCCCTCCGCTCGGTGCTCCCGGTGAACCCGACGAACAGCAACACCCTGCTCAGCACCCATATTCTGGGTGCGTTATTCGAGATATTCTCGGTGGTGGGGCCGCCTCAGACCAGGGTCATCGTCGCCGAACCCGAGTTCGCGCCGTATCTCGACCTGCTCGAGCGCGGTCGCCTGCAGCCGGTTCCAGTGCCCCTCGACGCCGAGGGTCCGGTACTGTCCGCGGTCGCCGCTGCGATTCGCGACGGCGCGAAAGCGATCGTGCTGCAGCCCCGCGTGCACAACCCGACGGGCATCTCCACCTCTCGTGCGCGCCTCCGCGCGATCGCGGAGCTCTGCGAGCGAAACGACGTGTGGATCCTCGACGGCGACTACTACGGCGACCTGCTGCCCGTGCCGGCCATGTCCGCGATCGAGTGGGCGCCGGCGCACACGGTGTATATGCGGTCGTTCGCGAAGGACATCCACCCCGACATCCGCGTCGCGGTGCTCGTCGGGGCGCCGAAGCTCATCCAGGAGGCGCATCGGCGCCGCGTGGGCGGGTTCGAGATCAGCAGGGTGAACCAGGACCTCCTGCGTCTCCTCCTCTCCGATGAGCGCCGCTCCGAGAGCCTCCTCCTCGCGAAGGAGGAGTACGCGCGGCGCCAGAGGATCATCCTGGAGGTGCTGGCCGAGCACGACATCCACGTGACGGGCGGCGGGGGCTTCAACATCTGGATCCCGGTCCGGTCGGAGAGCGATGCGCTCGTCTACCTCGCGTCGAAGGGCATCGGCGTGGCGCCGGGCAGCGCGTTCCAGCTGCACGGGGCCGGCGGCCCGCACATCCGCGTTTCCACTGCGCTCGCCGGTGGCGACACGCGCCAGATCGGGCTCGAGCTCGCCACCGCCGCAAAGGCCTCGCGCAAGAAGCGCTAGGGGCCTCCCGCCCCGCGGGGAAAGCCCCGAGCGCCCGGAGGAGGCGCCCGGGGCTCTCTCGATGGCGAGGGCCCGGGGCGACCTACTTCATGCGCAGAATCGCCTTCGTGGTCTTCCCCGACAGGCCGTCTTCGACCGCCTGGTTGATGTCGTCCAGGTCGTAGTAGGTGACCATCTTCTCGAGCGGAAGCCTGCCCTGCTTCAGGAGCTCGACGAGGCGCGGAATGAACACTGCGGGAACGCTGTCGCCCTGCACCACACCCGTGATCGTCTTGTTCGAGAGCATGATGTCGTTGACGTCGAGCGTCTCCTGCTGACCCAGGGGAGGGGCGGCGATCTGACAAACGACACCGCGGATGCCGAGCGAATCCACTGCCGTCCGAAGCACGCCCGGAGCACCGGCGGTCTCCACCGCGTAGTTCAGACCCTTCGGCAGAATCCTCTTGATCTCGTCGGGCACGCTCTCGACCTCTTTGGGGTTGATGACGTGCGTGGCCCCCAGCTCCTTCGCGAGCTCCAGACGGCTCTCCAGCACGTCGACCGCGATGATCGTGCCGCAGCCGACCGCGGCTGCGGCCATGAGCGCGCTGAGGCCCACCGATCCCGCCCCGAAGATCGCGATGCTCGAGCCGCCCTCCGGGCGGAGCCTGTTGAGAACCGCTCCCGAGCCGGTCTCGACGCCGCAGCCCAGCGGTGCGAGCAGCTCGAGATCCACGTCCTTGTCCACCTTCGTGACATAGCGGGAGTTCGCGATCGTGTAGGTGCCGAACGATGCCTGACCGAAGAAGTTGGTGAGGTCTTCGCCGGCTTCGTTGTGGTGGCGCGAGGTGCCGTCGTCCATCTTGCCGTAGTAGTTCAGTTCGAAGAAACGCTCGCACACGAAGGGGCGGCCCGAACGGCACTGATCGCACTGTCCGCAGTGCGAAGGCGTCATGATGACGTGGTCGCCCGCCGCAAGACCGACGACGCCCTCGCCGACCTTCTCGACGACGCCCGAGCCCTCGTGCCCCAGCACAGCGGGGAGCGGGCACGTCCAGCCCTGATCACGGGCAACGACATCGGTGTGGCAGATGCCCGAGGCCACCACCCGGATGAGGACCTCTCCGATCTTCGGCTCGTCGAGAACGATCGTCTCGATGTCGAAATCTGCGCCTCCGGCGTTGACAACAGCGGCTTTGGCCTTCATTGGACGGTTCCTTTCTGGTTCCGCACTCGAGCTGAGGTGCGTAACGGTGCATCCCTTCATCTTCGAAGGAATCGAGATCATCGTAACCATTTAGTCATGATCAATCAAGGCAATTGCTCTATACAAAACTCATCTTCGGATCTGAGAGCTGCACTGCGCGGCGGGCGTACCCGCACTGAGGCCGCGGGGCGGCTGCGCGGCCCGCGATTCCCGCCCGCGCCGTCTCGTGACCGCCGCACCGCCGGGGGAGCGGGCCGGGGACTGGAGATCTATCGAAGGCCGAGGCGGCGGTGGAGTTCCGCCCGCACCGTCGCCTCATCCGCGGCGAGCAGGCGCCGCAGCGTCTTCGCCGTGCGTGCCGAACGCGCCCGCGCGTACTCGGCGCGCTCCGTGTTCGCGCGATCCGTCCACACGCTCAGATTCACCGCGAGCCGACCGAGCCCCGCGGTGAACACCAGATCGATCTCCTCCGGCTCCAGCGCGGAGACGCGCCCCCACCCCTCCGCGACCTCGATGAACGCCGACGTCGGGTCGAGGGAGGATCGCGCACCGTGCGTGCCGGGAATCGCGAGATCGGCGATTCGCGGCCCCCACACCATGTCGCCGAAGTCCAGCACGCCGGTCACCCGCTCGCTCGCGGTGTCCACGAGAATGTTCGAGTCGTGCAGATCGTGATGCACGACCTGGTGAGGCAGATCCGCCAGGCGCGGCTCCACCGTCGCAGTGAACCGCGCGAGCGCTTCGTCGACCAGCCGTCGCGCAGCAGGATCGGTCACCGAATGCACCGTCGCCTGAATCGTTTCGACCGTGCGCAGCAGCTCCCACGGGTGCGCCACCTCGGCCGGAGGGGCCGGCCAATCGGCCAGCCCCGCAGACACCCGGGCCGCCGCTTCGCCCACGGCACGCATGAGAAACGGCGTCGGAAGCGCAGCGCTCAGCATGAACCCGTCGAGCCATTCCCCGACGTGAAGCGCCGCAGGGCCGTCCGAGGTCTCCGCCTCCACCACCTTCTCGCCGCTGAGCGCCGGCACCGAGCGGCCGGTGGGGATGCCGGAGTCGTCGAGGCGATCCGCTGCCCCGATCCGCCAGTGCGCGAGCACCAGCTCCCGCGGGCTTGACGCACTTGCCCGGAACACGCGTCGTGTGCCGTCGGCGAGGTCGACGCCGACCACGGTCGAGAGCTCGCTGTGGAGCGGCGTGAGCCCCACCGCCTCGATGCCGTAGTGCTCGCGCAGTAGACGCGTCGACTCGCTGCGGGGAATGGTCAGCGTGCGGGGTGAAGGATTCCGAGAAGTCATGCAAACGTCCTTGCGTCGGTGAACATTGAGCCATGATTGGTGATCAATATACACACAAGGGACGCCCGAGGGTGATCACTTTGATGGGCAAAGCTACGCGGCGAGGGTCGCCTCGGAGAGGATCTCGAGCACGAGCTGCTCGTAGATGTCGATGTGGGCGAGCACCGCGCGCTGCGCCTCGACCACGTTGCGCGCCATGAGCGAGTCGTGAATCACCTGGTGCTCGCTCACCAGCTGCTCGGCCGTGGCGCCGCGCTCTTCCTCGTCATCGCGGATCATCACGAGCACCATCTCCATCTCCGCGCTCATCTGCTCGTAGAAACCCATGAGCCGGTCGCTGCCCGTGAGCCCGACCACGGCGCCGTGGAACTGCAGATCGGCGGCGACCGTGCGGCGGGATTCGCCGGCGTGGAGAGCCTCGCGAAGCCTCTCGAAGGCGGCGGTGAGCCGGATGCGGGCCTCCTCCGAGGCGAAGGGCGCGTTGCGCGCGCCCTCCAGCTCGAAGGTGCGGCGCACCGTGTAGAGATCGCGAACGTCACGCGCTGAGAACGTGCGCACCATGGCGCCCCGGTGCCGTTCGTGCACGACGAGTCGCTGCTCCGCGAGCAGCAGGAGCGCCTCGCGCACCGTGCGGCGGGACACTCCGAGCATCTCGGTGAGCGCGATCTCCCGCAGCCGCGAGCCCTGGGCGATCGAACCCGCGAAGATCATTTCACGGATGCGGCCTGCGGCAAGTTCGGCCGCCGCCGGCGTGGAGGATGTCGTCTCGGTCACAGTGAGCCTTCCGCTGGAGTTCGAGCAACACCTTATCCGAAGTGGTGAGCAACCCGGGCGCGCTCGCCTTGACGGTCGCAGGGAATCATGCCACCCTGGCAATGATTGATGATCAATTATTCTGAGAGGAGTTGCGGTGGCCACCACGCGCAGGCAGTCCGGAGTTCACATGGCGAACGCATACGATCCCGCGACCGGGGCGGGGCTCGACCCCGCCACACAACGCCTGCTCGACCGTCGCGACCGCGTGCTCGGCCCCTCCTACCGGCTCTTCTACCGCGAACCCGTGGCGGTGCAGAGCGCAGTGGGGCTCTGGCTGCGCGGCATGGACGGCCGCGCCTACCTCGACGCGTACAACAACGTTCCCGCCATCGGCCACAGTCATCCCGCGGTCACCGCAGCGGTCGGCGCCCAGATCGCCACGCTCAACACCCACACCCGCTACCTCACCGACCCCGTCGTNGTGCTCTTCCGATCTGCGCACACGTTCTGCAGCACCGTGCGGCGCTGCACCAGATGGATCTTCTGGAAGACGGTGGCGGCGGTGCGTCGCGCCTCGGCGCGTCGCTGGGGGCTCGCCTCGCTCAGGCGGACCCCGGCGATCGTGATGTCGCCGGAGTCCGCCTCGATGAGGCCGTTCACCGCGCGCAAAATGGTTTCGAAAACTACCTCGACGCGTACAACAACGTTCCCGCCATCGGCCACAGTCATCCCGCGGTCACCGCAGCGGTCGGCGCCCAGATCGCCACGCTCAACACCCACACCCGCTACCTCACCGACCCCGTCGTCGACTACGCCGAGCGCATCGTCGCCAAGTTTCCCGCCCCTCTCGAGCGGGTGACCTTCGCGTGCACGGGGAGCGAGGCGGTCGATCTTGCGATCCGGACCGCCCGGTACGGCACCGGCAATCGGGGTCTCATCGTCACCGAGCACGCGTACCACGGCACGACCCACGCCGCCGCTCAAGTCTCGCCGTCGCTGGGACCGAACAACCCGGTCGGAGACCACGTCGCGCTCATCCCATCGATCGACACCGCGCGCGCACCTGCCCACGAGGTCGCAACGCGGCTGCTCGACTCCGTGAGCGCCGCGATCGCCGACCTCAACGAACGCGGTCACGGGGTCGCAGCCGTTATTCTCGACTCGGTCTTCTCGAGCGACGGGGTGCAGGTCGAGCCCGCCGGGTTCCTCGCCCCCGTCGTGCAGGCCGTGCACGATGCCGGGGGGCTCTACATCGCCGACGAGGTGCAGCCCGGATTCGGGCGCACCGGTGAGTGGTGGGGCTTTCAACGCCACGGCATCGTGCCCGACCTCGTCGTGCTCGGCAAGCCGATGGGCAACGGGGTACCCATCTCCGCAGTCGTCGGCACGGTCGCCGCGCAAGAGAGGTTCGGCTCCGAGGTGCGGTACTTCAATACGTTCGGCGGCAACCCGGTGAGCATCGCCGCCGCCACCGCCGTGCTCGACGTGATCGAGCAGGACGGCCTCGTCGAACACGCCGCCAGGGTCGGGGGAGAGCTGCTCTCGGGCCTGCAGTCGCTCATGGGCGATTACGAGCGCATCACCGATGTGCGCGGTGCGGGACTGTTCCTGGCGGCCGACCTGGGCAGCCGCGACGCCGGGCTCAGCCCGGACCCCGAACTCGCGGCTCGTGTCGTGAACGCCCTGCGCGACGAAGGAGTGCTGATCAGCGCGTCCGGCCCGGCCGCGGCCACACTCAAGATCCGCCCACCGCTGCCGTTCACCTCGAACCACGCAGACCTGCTGCTCGAAAAACTCGAGCTGGTGCTGCGTCGCGAGACGCGCGCGTAGCACCGAGTTCTCAGGGCACACACGCCAGCGTTTGCGAGATCCGCGAGGGCACTGCGCGAGATCCCGCGGGAACGCACGAAGAAGGCCCCTCCGAGGAGGGGCCTTGCCGTGCGCGATACTGGGATCGAACCAGCGCGGATGCCACAGTGCAAACGCGCCAGCGTTTGCGGGATCCGCGAGGGCACTGCGCGAGATCCCGGGGGAACGCACGAAGAAGGCCCCTCCGAGGAGGGGCCTTGCCGTGCGCGATACTGGGATCGAACCAGTGACCTCTTCCGTGTCAGGGAAGCGCGCTACCGCTGCGCCAATCGCGCCTGTTGAGGCTATTGAATTATACGGCGAGGTGGCGACGGGATTCGAACCCGTGTATACGGCTTTGCAGGCCGCTGCCTCGCCTCTCGGCCACGCCACCGTGGTGGTGGTTGACACCACAAGCGGCCGAGATGAACTCGGCCACTGGAGCGGATGACGAGACTCGAACTCGCGACCCTCACCTTGGCAAGGTGATGCGCTACCAACTGCGCTACATCCGCACGATCGCCCCGCTTCGCGTTTCCGCTGCCGTGGCGACCTGAACAACTATATGCGGGTCGGGTGTGCGACGCAAATCAGGCCCGGACGCCCGGGCGCGCCGCCTGCACCCGCTTGGGTTTTGTCTCGTTTTCTCTTCATTCGTCGTCTTTCGGGGCGGTAATCCACCCCCGGCGGGTGGAGTGCCGCTAGCGTTATCTGCATGGGGAAGCGCGGGCGGTCGGCTCTGAAACGGGGGATCGGCCTCTTGTGCGTGCTGCTGGTGGCCGCCGCCGCGGTGTTCGCGTTCTCGCACCGGCAGGAGATCCGCGATCACTTCGCGGCGGCGGGGTTCGACCCGGATCCTCGGGTGGTGGAGGTGATGGGGGAGCTCGCGCTCACCTCGTCGGGTGAACGCGTGTTCCTGGCGACGCAGCCGACGATCGACGGCAGTCAGAACTTCAACGAGCAGTGCTCGGAGGTCGATCATTCCGAGCACGGCCACGTGCTCGGCTGTTACACGGGCGAGCGCATCCACCTGTTCGACGTGACCGATGATCGGGTGGAGGGCATCGTCGAGGTCACCGCCGCGCACGAGCTGCTGCACGCGACCTACGCGCGGCTGGGCGAGGGCGACCGTGCGATGCTCGCCCCGCGGCTGCGCACGGCGTACGAGGAGCTGGCCGAGCAGGATCCGCGCCTGCGGGAGCGCATGGAGGTGTACGAGCACCTGTCGGAGGCGGCCTTCGCGAACGAGCTGCACTCGGTGCTCGGCACGGAGGTGCGCGAGCTGCCGGATTGGCTCGAGGAGCACTACGCGCAGTGGTTCGAGGATCGGGGTGCGCTCGTGGACATCTTCGAGACGTACCACTCGGTGTTCGTCGACCTGCAGCAGCAGGCCGAGAGCCTGGAGACCGAGATGACGGCGCTGCGGGGCGACATCGAGGCGCGCAAGGCGGCGTACGACGACGAGGTTCGGCGCTTCAACGAGGACGCCGCCGAGTTCGGCGCCCGCAACGAGCGCTACGAGTTCTCGGACGCGCCCGAGGAGTTCGACCGCATTCGCGACGAGCTCGCGCAGCGACGGGATGCGCTCGAGCAGACGCTCGCGACGCTGCAGGCCGACATCGACTACTACAACGGGCTCGGCGCGCAGCTCAAGCAGTTGGGCGAGCTCAGCTCGGAACTCGACCAGCAGCTCAACAGCGACCTCGCCCCGGTGACGACACGCCCGAGCGATTGAGCCCCGGCGCGGGTGCGAGCCGCGAGATCACGCGGTTCGCTCTGCGGGTGGCACGGAGGCCCCTCGATCCGTGTATTATCGTTCGGGTTGGCACGGATCGCTGATCCGGATCACGCGGGCGATTGGCGCAGTTGGTAGCGCGCTTCCTTCACACGGAAGAGGTCATCAGTTCGAGTCTGGTATCGCCCACCGCAGGCCGGAGGCCCCCGAGCAATCGGGGGCCTTCGTCGTTTCAGGGGGTGCGGCGCCTCACCCATTAGAATCGTGGGGTTAGTGCTTCCGTCTCGAAGGAGTGTGCCCCAGTGGCCGATGGCTTCTCCCTGTTCACCGATCGCTCGATCGTCGCAATGCGCGTCAACGGCGAGCTCAAGGATCTCGCGGCGACGGTCACCGAGACGGACACGGTCGAGCCGGTCGCGATCGACTCGCAGGACGGGCTGAACATTCTGCGCCACTCCGCGGCGCACGTGCTCGCACAGGCGGTCCAGCGCATCAACCCCGAGGCGAAGCTCGGCATCGGCCCGCCCATCACCGACGGCTTCTACTACGACTTCGATCCGGCTGAGCCGTTCACCCCCGAAGATCTCAAGGCGATCTCGTCCGAGATGCAGAAGATCGTGAAGCAGGGGCAGCGCTTCGTGCGCCGTGTGGTGACCGAGGCCGAGGCCCGCGAGGAGCTGGCGAACGAGCCGTACAAGCTCGAACTCATCGGCCTCAAGGGCGGTGCGGATCAGGGCTCCGACAACGAGAGCGTCGAGGTCGGCGGAACAGAGCTCACCATCTACGACAACGTCGATCCGAAGACCGGCGAGCTGTGCTGGAAGGATCTGTGCCGCGGCCCGCACGTGCCGAGCACCCGGGTGATCGGCAACGGCTGGGCGCTCATGCGCTCGGCGGGCGCCTACTGGCGCGGCAGCGAGAAGAACCCGATGCTGCAGCGCATCTACGGCACGGCGTGGCCCACGAAGGACGAGTTGCGCGAGTACCAGACCCGTCTCGAGGAGGCCGCGAAGCGCGACCACCGCAAGCTGGGCGTCGAGCTCGACCTGTTCAGCTTCCCCGACGAGATCGGCTCGGGTCTCGCGGTGTTCCACCCGAAGGGCGGCATCATCCGCCACGAGATCGAGACGTTCATGCGCAGCGAGCTGCTGAAGAACGGCTACGAGGTGGTCAACAGCCCGCACATCACCAAGGGCACGCTGTTCGAGACGAGCCAGCACCTCAATTGGTACAAGGAGGGCATGTTCCCGGCGATGCACCTCGACGAGGTGACCGACGGCGAGGGCCACGTGGTCAAGCAGGGCCAGGACTACTACTTGAAGCCCATGAACTGCCCGTTCCACAACCTCATCTTCCGGGCGCGTGCGCGCAGCTATCGCGAGCTGCCGCTGCGCCTCGCCGAGTTCGGCACGGTGTACCGCTACGAGAAGAGCGGCACGCTGTCGGGTCTCACCCGCGTGCGCGGGCTCACGCAGGACGATGCGCACATCTACGTCACCGACGAGCAGGTGAAGGACGAGATCAAGCGCCAGCTCGAGTTCGTGTTCGCGACGCTGCGCGCCTACGGCCTCGACGACTTCTACCTCGAGCTTTCGACGCGGGATCCCGAGAAGTCGGTGGGCACCGAGGAGCAGTGGGCGGTCGCCGAACAGACGCTGCGCGAGGTGGGCGAGGAGTCGGGTCTCGAGCTCGTCGCCGATCCCGGCGGTGCGGCGTTCTACGGCCCGAAGATCTCGGTGCAGGCCCGCGACGCGATCGGCCGCACCTGGCAGCTGTCGACCGTGCAGCTCGACTTCAACCAGCCCGAGCTGTTCGAACTCGAATACGCTGCGGCCGACGGCACCCGCAAGCAGCCGGTGATGATCCACCGCGCGCTGCTCGGCTCGGTGGAGCGCTTCTTCGCGATCCTGCTCGAGCACTACGCGGGGGCGTTCCCGGTGTGGCTCTCGCCCGTGCAGGTGGTGGGCATCCCGGTGGCCGAGCAGTACGGCGAGTACCTCGACGGCGTCGTCGCGCGGCTGCGGGAGCGCGGCGTGCGCGCCGAGGTCGATCACGGCGACGATCGCATGCCGAAGAAGATCCGCACGCACACGAAGGCGAAGGTACCGTTCCAGCTCATCGCCGGCGAGGACGATCGGGCGGCGGGCGCGGTGAGCTTCCGCTTCCGCGACGGCTCGCAGTTGAACGGTGTGCCCGTCGACGAGGCGATCGAGCGCATCGTCCGCGCGATCGAGACCCACGAGCAGGTGTCGACGGCGTGGACCGAGTAGAGTCGCTGCGCGAGACCGCTGCCGTCGGCACCCCCGATGACATGCAGCGGCTCTGGGTGCCGCACCGCATGGTCTACGTGCAGGATCACCACCAGCCGGATCGCAGCGACTGTCCGTTCTGCGCCGCTCCGGCGAGCAGCGACGAGGACGCGCTGATCGTGGCGCGCGGCGAGACCGCCTACGTGCTGCTCAACCTGTTCCCGTACAACAACGGGCACATGCTGGTCTGCCCGTACCGCCACATCTCGCAGTACGACGAGGCGACCCCCGAGGAGGTCGCCGAGATCGGTGCCCTCACCCAGACCGCGATGCGCGTGGCACGCGAGGTGATGGGGTGCGAGGGCTTCAACCTCGGCATGAACCAGGGGCAGATCGCGGGCGCCGGGATCGCGGCGCACCTGCACCAGCACATCGTGCCCCGCTGGGCCTCGGACGCCAACTTCTTCCCGATCGTCGCGAAGACGAAGGCGCTGCCGCAGCTGCTCGGCGATGTGCGCGCGTCGATCGCGGCCGCCTGGCCGGTCGACCCTGGGCCGGCCGACTGAGCCGAACCTAGAATGACCTACTGAACTTCAACCGACAGGAACAGGAGCTCCCGTGTCCGGACACTCCAAGTGGGCGACCACGAAGCACAAGAAGGCGATCATCGACTCGCGTCGAGCGAAGGCCTTCGCGAAGTACATCAAGGTGATCGAGGTCGCCGCCCGCATCGGCGGCGCCGACCTCTCGGGCAACCCCGCCCTCGCCGACGCCGTGCACAAGGCGAAGAAGAACTCGGTGCCCGGCGACAACATCGATCGCGCCATCAAGCGCGGCGCCGGCCTCACGGGCGACGCCGTCGAGTACACGACGATCATGTACGAGGGCTACGGCCCGAATGGCGTGGCGCTGATGATCGAGTGCCTCACCGACAACAAGAACCGGGCCGCCGCCGAAGTGCGCACGGCGCTCAGCCGCAACGGCGGCACCCTCGCAGATCCCGGCAGCGTGGCCTACAACTTCGCTCGCAAGGGCGTGCTCACCGTGCCGGCCGCCGACACCACCGAGGACGACGTGCTGCTGGCGGTGCTCGACGCCGGGGCCGAGGAGGTCGTGCCGACCCCCAACGGCGAGTCGTTCGAGGTGTTCACGGAGGCGAGCGACCTCGTGGGCGCCCGCACCGCGCTCGTCGACGCCGGCATCGACTACGAGTCGGCGGACGTCGAGTTCGTGCCGAACCTGAAGGTCGAGATCGACGCCGACACCGCGCGCAAGGTGTTCCGCCTCATCGACGCCCTCGAGGACAGCGACGATGTGCAGAACGTGTTCTCGAACTTCGACCTGTCGCCCGAGGTGCAGGCCGAGCTCGAGCACGACGAGTAGGGGTTCACCCGCCCGGGCCGGGCGCGCCGACAGGTGCGACACCGGCCCGGGGATCCCGAACCCGACGAACGGAGCGGCATGCGCATCATCGGCATCGACCCGGGCCTGACCCGCTGCGGCGTCGGCATCGTGACCGCCGGCGCCTCGCGCAAGGTGGCCTTCGAGCACGTCGAGGTGCTGCGCAGCGCCGCCGACAGGCCGCTGCCCGAGAGGATCCACCGCATCGGCTCGAGCATCGAGCGGCTGCTCGACGGCGAGAAGCCGGCGGGCATCGCCCTGGAGCGCGTGTTCGCGCAGGACAACGTGGCGAGTGTGATGGGCGTCGCGCAGATCAGCGGCGTGGTCATGTATCTCGCCGAGGAGCGCGGGATCCCGGTCGCCCTCTACACCCCGAACGAGGTCAAGGCGCAGGTGACCGGCTACGGCAGCGCCGACAAGGCGCAGGTGACGACCATGGTCACGCGGTTGCTCGGGTTGGCGGCCCCGCCGAAACCCGCCGACGCGGCCGACGCGCTCGCACTCGCGATCACCCACGCCTGGCACCTGGGCCGTGGCGGGGCCGCGACGCGCATGGAGCGCTTCGATCGCTCGGCCGCGGCGCCGGGGGGCGAGACGCCGGCGCAGCGCGCGTGGCGCGAAGCCGAGTCGAAGCTCGGACGACGGCGCGGCGCGCGGTCCTGATCCCGCGTCTTCGGCGATGCCGGCCGGCCGCGAGCCACGCGATCCCGAGCGGCCGTCGAGCGCCACGCGATCCCGAACTCCGCGCGGACGACCGGCGTAGACTGGCGAGTGCGACCGAATCGACCGGTTCGGCCAGCACCAGACGGAACTCTCGGCGGCCGGCGTCGATCGGCCGGTGTCGTCTCGGGTTCCGTGCGCACGCGATCAGGAGGGAACCCAGATGAAAGCCGCACGCTTCCACGGACGCAAGGACATTCGGATCGAGGAGGTACCGGAGCCGGAGCTGCGGCCGGGCGCCGTAGCCATCGACGTGGCCTGGTGCGGCATCTGCGGCACCGACCTGCACGAGTACCTCGACGGCCCAATCTTCTGCCCCGCGCCGGGCCATCCGCACCCGCTGTCGCACGAGGAGTCGCCCGTCACCCTCGGTCACGAGTTCTCGGGCACGGTGAGCGCCCTCGGCGAAGGGGTCGCCGATCTCGCCGTCGGAGACTCGGTCGTGGTCGAGCCGTACTTCGTGTGCGACGAGTGCGGCCCCTGCCGGGCCGGCAACTACCACCTGTGCGAGAAGATGGGCTTCATCGGCCTCGCGGGCGGCGGGGGCGGCCTGAGCGAGAAGATCGTGGTGGATCGCCGCTGGGTGCACCCGATCGGCGACATCCCGCTCGACCAGGCGGCGCTCATCGAGCCGCTGTCGGTCGCGCACCACGCGGTTCGCCGCTCGGACGCGAGCGCCGGCGATGTCGCGCTCGTGGGCGGCGCCGGCCCGATCGGGCTGCTCGTGGCCGCGGTGCTCAAGGCCGAGGGTGTGACCGTCATCATGAGCGAGCTGAGCGACGCCCGCAAGGCGAAGGCGCGCGAGACCGGCGTGGCCGATCACGTCATCGATCCCTCGCAAGAGGATCTCATCGCCCGCGTGCGCGAGATCACCGGGGGCGTCGGCGCCGACGTGGCGTTCGAGTGCACCAGCGTCAACGCGGTGCTCGATCAGCTGTTCGACGCGGTGAAGCCGACCGGCGTGATCGTGAACGTCTCGATCTGGGGCAACCCCGCCCAGCTCGACATGCAGAAGCTCGTGCTCAAGGAGATCGACCTGCGCGGCACGATCGCGTACGTGCGCGACCACGCCGCGACGATCAAACTCGTGCAGGAGGGCAAGGTGGATCTCGAGCCGTTCATCACGGGCCGCATCGCCCTCGACGACCTGATCGACGAGGGTTTCGACACCCTCATCAATCGCAACGAGACCGCGGTGAAGATCATCGTGCACCCGTAGGGCGACGAGACCCGCGGCGGAGCCCGCAGCGGCGAAGGGGCGGCATCGCGGAGGCGGTGCCGCCCCTTCGCGCGTCGGGGCGCCTACCGGCGGGGCCGGCGGGGCCGGCCGGGCGGCGGCCCGCCGGCTTCGGAGTCATCGCCGGCGTCGTCGGCGGCGGAGGGAGCGTCGTCGGTGTCGTGGGCGGCAGCGGGATCGGGATCGGGCAGCACGATCGGCAGCGTGATGGCGCCCGTCTGCAGGGCCTCGTCGATGACCTGCTCGACCTGGCGCTGGCGGCGCAGCTTGACCCGGCTGAGGGCGCGCTGCTCGGGCAGGCTCCACCCGAAGCGCACGGCGAGCAGCCGCACGGCCGTCGTCACGACCACGCACACGACGCCGCAGATCACGACCGGCACGTCGAAGGCCAACAGCACGGTGAGCACCGACACCCCCACCAGGCTCGCGACCGCGTAGAGCGACCCGACGTGCATCACGGCGATCGGCAGGTTGAGCATCACGTCGCGCAGCGCGCCGCCGCCGACGGCGGAGACCACGCCGATGAAGAGGGAGGGCACGATCGGCAACCCCATCGCGAGCGCCTTCGTGGTGCCGATGGCGCCGAACATGCCGATGCCGATCGCGTCGAGCGCCGAGATGAACGGGTCGAGGCGGCGGAACACGCGGGGCAGCAGCATGCCGAGCAACGCGGCGCCGATCGACACGATCAGGTAGAGGTTGTTCGAGAACGCGGCGGGCGTCGTGCCGAGCAGCATATCGCGCAGCAGGCCGCCCCCGATGCCGGTCGCCACGCCGATGAACGCGACGCCGAGCAGGTCGATGCGCTTGAAGCCCGCCGCGAAGAGGGCGCCCTGCAGACTGCCGGCGGCCACCGCGACGAGGTCGGCGGCGAGCGGCGTCTGGAACGTCTGATCGAGCACCCGTCCATTCTCGCGCACTCGCCCGGCCCGGCGCAGGGCGTCCTCGGCGGCGGGGCGGGGAGCGGCCGGGATCCCGGCGGATCGCGGATCGCGGATGCGGGCGCGATCCCGACTCGCCGGCACCCGGCGGACGACCGCCGGGTGCGACAATGGTCGGGTGCCCCTCTACCGCGAAGAAGGCGTCGTGCTGCGCACCCACAAGCTGGGCGAGGCCGACCGCATCGTCACGCTGCTCACGCGCGGACGGGGCCTGCTGCGCGCCGTCGCGAAGGGCGTGCGCCGCACCTCGTCGAAGTTCGGTGCGCGGCTCGAGCCCTTCATGGTGGCCGACATCCAGTGCTTCGAGGGGCGCACGCTCGACACCATCACGCAGGCCGAGACGCTGGGCGCCTACGGGCCCGCGATCAGCTCCGACTACGATCGCTACCGCGCGGGCAGCGTGATGGTCGAGACCGCCGAGCGCCTGGCCGAGGGGGCCCCGTCGCGCGAGCAGTACGCGCTGCTAGTGGGGGCGCTGCGCACGCTCGCCGCGGCGAAGATCCCGGCCGATCTCGTGCGCGACGGCTACCTGCTGCGGGCGATGAGCCTCGCGGGGTGGACGCCCGGTTTCGACGCGTGCGTGAACTGCGGCGCCCCCGGGCCGCACACCGCGGTCGCGGTGCAGCTCGGCGGGGTGACCTGCGAGAACTGCCGGCTGCCGGGATCGCCGCGGCTCGATCCGGGCTCGGTCTCGCTGCTCGCCGCGCTGCTCGCCGGAGACTGGGACGCCGCGCTCGCGAGCGGGGAGCGGGAGCGCGGCCAGGCGGCCGGGATCGCGGCGGCCTACACGCAGTTCCACCTCGAGCGCGGGCTGCGGGCGTTCGGATCCTCGCACCAATAGACTTTCCCCCATGCATCACGCCCCCGACAGCCTCGTCCCGGTCGACTGGACCGGCGAGCAGCCGCCCGCGTTCGCCGGACCCGCTCCGCAGCACGTCGCGATCGTCATGGACGGCAACGGGCGATGGGCGAACCGTCGGGGGCTGCCCCGCGTCGAGGGGCACCGCATGGGGGAGCAGGCGCTGCTCGACGTGGTGGCCGGCGCGATCCAGGCGGGCGTGAAGCACCTGAGCGTGTACGCGTTCTCGACCGAGAACTGGCGCCGTTCGCCCGACGAGGTGCGCTTCCTGATGGGCTTCAACCGCGACGTGCTGCGCCGCCGCCGCGCCCAGCTCGACGCGTGGAACGTGCGCATGCGCTGGGCCGGCCGCAGACCCAGGCTCTGGGGGTCGGTGATCAGCGAGTTGAAGGCGTCCGAGCGCGCCACGGCCCAGAACACCGGCCTCACGCTCACCATGTGCGTCAACTACGGGGGCCGCAACGAGCTCACCGACGCGGTGCGGGCGGTCGCGGCGGAGGTCGAGGCGGGGCGGCTGAGCTCGCGCGGCATCACGGAGCGCACGATCGAGCGCCACCTCTACGTGCCGGAGTTGCCGGACGTGGATCTGTTCCTGCGCAGCTCGGGGGAGCAGCGCATCAGCAACTTCATGCTGTGGCAGTCGGCGTACGCCGAGATGGTGTTCCTCGACACGCTCTGGCCGGATTTCGGGCGGCGGGAGCTGTGGCGCGCGATCCAGATCTATCACGCGCGCGACCGCCGCTTCGGCGGCGCCGTCGACCAGCCGACCGCCGAGGGCTGACGCGGCCTCGCCGAGTGATGAGAGAATGGGGCCGATATGACTTCCCAGACTCTGACCGGCTCGCGCCTGCGCATCGGCCCGCTCGAACTCGACGTGCCCGTGGTGCTCGCGCCTATGGCCGGCATCACGAACACCGCTTTCCGCCGGCTCTGCCGCGAGTACGGCGCGGGTCTGTACGTGAGCGAGATGATCACGAGCCGCGCCCTCGTCGAGCGCACGCCCGCGTCGCTGCGCCTCATCAAGCACCACGAGAGCGAGACGCCCCGCTCGATCCAGCTCTACGGGGTCGATCCGAAGACGGTGTCCGAGGCGGTGCGCTTCCTCGTCGATCAGGATCTCGCCGACCACATCGACCTCAACTTCGGCTGCCCCGTGCCCAAGGTGACCCGCAAGGGCGGCGGCTCCGCCCTGCCGTGGAAGAGCGACCTCTTCGACGCGATCGTCACGGGCGCCGTGCAGGCCGCGGGCGACATTCCGCTCACCGTCAAGATGCGCAAGGGCATCGACCCCGATCACCTCACCTACCTCGACGCGGCGAGGGCGGCGGAGCAGGCGGGCGTGGCGGCGATAGCGCTGCACGGCCGCACCGCCAACGAGTTCTACTCGGGGCACGCCGACTGGGATGCGATCGCGACGCTCAAGCAGACGATCACCAGCGTGCCGATCCTCGGCAACGGCGACATCTGGTCCGCCGAGGACGCGATCCGCATGGTGCGCGAGACCGGCTGCGACGGCGTCGTGGTCGGCCGCGGCTGCCTGGGGCGGCCGTGGCTGTTCGGCGATCTGGCCGCCGCGTTCCGCGCCGAGGCGGGCGAGATCAGCCGCGAAGAGGCCGAGGCCTCGATGGCGCGGCCGCCGCTCGGTTTCGTGATGGACGCGATGCGTCGCCATACCGAACTGCTCGTCGAGTTCTTCGACGGCGAAGAAGATCGCGCCTGCCGCGACATCCGCAAGCACGTCGCGTGGTACTACAAGGGCTACGGGGTGGGCGGCGACACCCGCCGAGCTCTCGCGGCCGTCGAGTCGCTCGAGCAGATGGACGAGATCTTCGCGACGATGGACGCCTCGATGCCCTACCCGGGCGAGGGCGCCGAGGGGCAGCGCGGCCGGGCGGGCAGCCCCAAGCGCGTCCACCTGCCCGACGGCTGGCTCGACAGCCGCACGAGCGACAGCGCCGCCCGCGCGGTCGTCGCCGAGGCCGAGCGCACCGACGGGGGATCCGACGGTGGCTGATCCCGCGCTCCCGGCGGGCTACGCGGCCGTCGACGCTGAGCGCTTCGTGCCCGAGCATCACGGCGGCCACCGCAGCGACTTCGCCCGGGATCGGGCACGCGTGCTGCACTCGAGCGGGTGGCGGCGCCTCGCGGCGAAGACGCAGGTGCTGAGCCCGACCGCCGGCGTCGACTTCGCGCGCAACCGCCTCACGCACTCGCTCGAGGTGGCGCAGATCGGCCGCGAGCTGGCGGTCGCCCTCGGCGTCTCGCAGGACGTCGTCGACACGGCCTGCCTCGCGCACGACCTCGGGCACCCGCCGTTCGGCCACAACGGCGAGAAGGCCCTGAACGAGTGGATGACCGGCTTCGGCGGTTTCGAGGGCAACGCGCAGACGCTGCGCATCCTCACCCGCCTCGAGCCGAAGCACTTCGCGCCCGATGGCGAGAGCGTGGGCCTCAACCTGACGCGCGCCACGCTCGACGCGAGCTGCAAGTACCCGTGGGCGCTCTCCGAGGCCGAACCGGGCAGCGCGAAGTTCGGCTACTTCGCCGACGACGCTCCGGTGTTCGAGTGGCTGCGGCTGGACGCGCCCCAGCGCCGCAAGTGCGTGGAGGCGCAGGTGATGGATCTCTCCGACGACATCGCCTACTCGGTGCACGACTTCGAGGACGCGATCGTGGCCGAGCACATCGATCCGCAGTTCCTCACCGCCCGTTCCGGGCACGGCGCGCTCATCCGCGCCGTCGCGGAGTGGGCGGGGGGCAGCTTCGACGCCGACGAGCTGGGAGCCGCGTTCGACCGCATGTCCGAGAGCGAGAACTGGCTCACCCGCTGGGACGGCTCCCGGCGCGATCAGGCCAAGCTCAAGAACTTCACGAGCGACATGATCGGCCGTTTCGCCCGCGTCGCGATCGGCGCGACGCTCGAGGAAGCCGACGGGCGCCCGCTCGCGCGCTACGGCGCCGACGTGGTCGTGCCGCGCGAGATCCGAGCCGAGATCGCGGTGCTCAAGGGTGTGGTCGCCGCGTTCGTGATGCAGAGCGGCCGTCGCCAGCCGACCTACCGCCGCCAGCGCGGCCTGCTGATCGAGCTGCTGCACACCCTGTGGGAGACCGGCGCGCACGAACTCGAGCCCGCCTACGCCGCGGATCTCCGCGCCGCGCCCGACGAGGCGACCGCCAGGCGCGCCGTGGTCGATCAGGTGGCCTCGCTCACCGACCAGTCGGCGATCGCCTGGTACAAGCGCCTGTGCGACGCGCCCCTGGCCTAGCTGTAGTTCCTCGTGAGGTTGTGAACACGATCTGACGGTGTGAGACCACCGATCCCGGTATGGGGTCGGTGATGATTGTAGTGATGCAGCCAAGCGTCGTATGTTGCGGCCCTGGCTGCATCACTCTCATACATGCCGGCGTACGCCCACTCT